>NZ_JADIZS010000077.1:0-13085 GCF_016704685.1 Candidatus Amarolinea dominans | reverse complement strand
CTGCTGGTAATTACTGGCATTACGCTAACCCTATTGCCCGTGTTGATGGGAGACGAAGATGAACGACATGATTCCGGATGGGCTGGGCGGCAAACGCCTGCTAAGATCAACCTGTTGAAGATCAGTCTGCTGGCCTTCACGGGCTTTCGGACTTATCACTTTCGACGACGACCACTGCCGTCTGACGCCTTCATCGTGGCGATCTTCGGCCTGGCCGCGATTGACTTGGGCGTTGTGCTGTAGGGTCGTGCTACAACTCATGGGGCGCTGAGCGCCGAGCAGGAAACGATTGCGGGCGGGATGATTATCCTTGACCTGATTGGCATGGCTTGCGCCTTCGCCGGTGACGTGCTCCTCATCCGCACGGATGTGGTTGCGCCGGTGTGGCTGCCGACGGTGGCGTTGTTCGGTGTGATCGGTGTGGTGATCGGGAATGTGGTTGGGGGCGTTGGGGTGTCGGTGTTTGACCCTGAGAAGCATCGCGCGCTTACCGCGGCGCGCGGCCTATGCGGAGGCGGCTGTTGGAGTTGAACATTGAACAAGAGAGGCGAAGACGTTGTTGGGTACGGCGCAGAGTCTGGCGGGCGAAGCTGGTGCCGGATGCGGCCGAGCATGTGCGTAACCAGGTGCGTGCGCAGTACTCGTTCGTGCGTCCGGTCAAGGGCGCTGACGGGGTCAACGGGGCGAGCCGCTGCCCCCTTTGGCACGATCCGCCGCCGCCAGCCCAAGGCGGTCAGCGCCAAGTCCACAGCGACGCGCCTCCCGGGTGAGCGGCCTTCGACAGGCTCAGGCCCCGTGCGGTGAGCCTGACTTCGGCGAGCTCAGACTTCGGCGAGCTCAGACTTCGGCGAGCTCAGTCGAGCCGTCGAGCCGTCGAGCCGTCGAACCGCAGTCGAGCCTTCGACAAGCTCAGGCCCCGTGCGGTGAGCCTGACTTCGGCGAGCTCAGTCGAGCCGTCGAACCGCAGTCGAGCCGTCCGAGCCGTCAGACCGCAGTCAGGCCTTCGACAGGCTCGGGCTCAGGCTGGCGCCAGGAGCGTTTCGGTCCGCGAACGGATGGCAAAGGCCGCTACTGGCAGTGGCGCCGCAAGGAAGAATCGTCAAAGCATCTATGTCGGTAAAATCAATGAGTAAAGAAGCCCGGCTTCTCCAAGAAGCCGGGTTTTTACGCGCCCCACACTTTACACAAACAGCCGTTTAGTGTAAATCATCATTTGACACTTTTATAGCATTTGTGTAACTCAGGATGTTTCCGCTCTCGTTTAAGGTGGATGATCCCCGGTCTCCGGTCTTCCATCTCCGCTACAGATCGCGCGCCCGAAAGCGGCGGATGGCAAACCAGAGCGCCGCGGCCAGGTAGAAACCGGCATAGACGATCATGGCCACGCTGGGCACGGAGTTGGAGGTGAAGGGCGAAAAGCCCAGCTCGCGCACCAGGGGCGTGGTCATCTCATTGGCCGCGCGTTTCCACAGCGCCTCGCTTGGAATCAACAGACTGGAAATGATGCCGACCTGCACCGCGGTCTGGTTGTGCGCAAAGGTGCCGAACTGCTCGACCCAGCCGCCGATAAAAGCCAGACTGTAGAGACCAAAGACCACCCCACCCGTCGCCAGCGTGCTTAGGATGCTGCTGCAAGCCAGGGTGACGCTCATCATGAGCAGGCTGTTGAAGTAGATCAGCGCCAAGGCCGGTCAAGACGTGCGGCGCCTGGATAGCCGGCCTGCGCCCATAGGCTGACGAAAACACCGCCCCCCATCAGCGTCAGGTAGAGCGTGAGCAGAATGACGAAACCGAGCCACTTGCCCAGCACTACCTCGCCGCGGCGCAGGGGCTTGGTGACAACGGCCTGGATCGTGCCCGTGCCGATCTCCCCGGCCAGGGTATCCGCGGCAATCAGCGCGGCCATGACGATGCCCAGGAAATTGACCGCGTACATGCCAGCCATGGAAATAAAGTTGAAGAACTCGTTGCGTGCCAGAGTTGGTCCCAGGCCACCGGAGGCGCGGATGTCGCGGTAGAGGAAGAAGAAGCCCAGGTTGTAAATCAGGAGAAAAGCCAGGCCCAACAGCCCGGCTGCCAGCACCATGCGCCGGCGCACGGCCTCACGCAGGGTCAGGCGAGCGATGATCTTCACAGGACGCAGCGCGGAGAAATCGACCTTTTGCGGGTGATTTACAACCCCCCGTCGGTGCCCACGATCTGGATGAACAGGTCTTCCAGCGACAGGCGCTGCGGCGTCATGGCGTACAGGGCCGCGCCCTGTTCCACCAGGTAGCGCGCAATCTGCGGCAGCGCCTGGTCATCGGCCACGGCCAGCGTCACCTGTTCGCCGTCCACGCGCACATCCTGTCCCCACGCGCTCAACCCTGCCGCCATGTCGTCTGTCAGACCGGCGGCGTGGATCGTCACGCTGGTTTCGCCCGTCACCAGGCCTTTCAGCGCGCTGACGCGCAGCACTTCGCCGTGCTTGATGAACGCGACGCGATCGCAGGTGATCTCGATCTCGCTCAGGAGGTGCGAATTGAGAAAAACGGTCGTTCCCTGGCGGCGTAGATCGCCGATGATGTCGCGCACCAGGCGCCGCCCCACCGGGTCCAGCCCGGAGGTGGGTTCATCCAGAAAGACCAGCGCCGGCTCGTTCAACAGCGCCTGCGCCAGCCCCACGCGCTGCAGCATGCCTTTGGAAAAGGTGCGCAGTTGTTTATCCCGGAAAGGCGTCAGGCCCACCCGTTCTAATAGATCAGCGCTGCGCCGGCGCCTGGTCTCTGCCGTCATGCCATACAGCTCACCGTGCAGGGTCATGAACTCCTGCGCGGTGAGCCAGTCGTGAAAACGGAAATGTTCCGGCAAAAAGCCGATCTTTGCCCGCGTCGGGCGGTCGCCCAACGGCGCACCGAGCAGCCAGGCCGCGCCGGCCGTGGGCGCCGCCAGCCCCAGGAGCATCTTGATGGAGGTGGTTTTGCCGGCGCCATTAGGCCCCAAAAAGCCAAAGACCTCGCCCTGCTCCACGGTCAGCGTAAGGCCCCGCACCGCCACATTGTCGCCAAAGACTTTGCGCAGCGCGTTGGTTTCAATGGCGTGAGTTGCTGTCATTCAGATGATCCTAATGCAGCTGCCCTGCGATGGCGACCAGGTCTGACTTGGGGTTGAACGTGGTCAGGTCATAGATCATGCCGTCACGCGTCCAGATGAGGGTCTGGCTCGGCAGGTCATTGTTGCCAGTACTGGCAATCAGATAGCCGGTGACGCCGTCTACAAACACTTGCTGGTAGTCAGCTTGGCCCACGGGGATAGGAATGACCAGGGTGGATGTCCAGTCAACCGTGCGGCTGAAGGCCTGCGCTTCGAGGGACTCAGTCCGGCCATTTGCAGCCCGGCCGCAGCCAACTCTTGCATATTCAGGTCGGGCGGCGTTGTCACCGTGGGGCTGGGTAATTGCGTCAGGATGAGGCAGGTGTCCATCTGTGACTGGCGCTCACGCGCGGTGCGGCAGGCGCCGTAACGGCTCACCACCGCCGTGGGAATGTCAATTGCAATCGGCGCGCCGTCCAGCGTCGCGGGCAGCTTGATGTCCGTGTGACCGGCGGCCTCCAGCAGGGCCTGGGCGCGCGCCCGGTTGATCGTCATCTCCACGGCCGGGCCACGCTCGATTGTCAGCGTCAGCGCGCCCGCGCCGGCATCCAGCACGCACCGGGAACCCGGCGGCCGTACTGGCCTCAGCGGCGGTGGCCACTTCCTGCGGTTGTCCGGCCTCGCGTGTCGTCTTGACCGATTCGGCAAACAACGCTTCGGCCTGCTGCGAGAGGGCGGCGTTATTGCTCAGCCCTTCGAGCGTGCTCATATCTACCGGCACCACGGCCACCTGCTGGACGCGGAAAATGCCCAGGAATTGACTGGCCAGGGTGCGCACTGGCGCCGCCGAAAGCGCCACAGCCAGTAAGACAATCAGCGCCAGGCTCACGCCCACCGGGCGATAGCGCCCGCTAAACAGAGAACGTAACATGGTTAGACTCCTTTGTAGTGTAAAACCGAAATGTTCCAGGCCGACAGACCTGGGGGAAGTGCGCTCGGCCTGCCAGCGCGCATAAACCAGGTGCGCCGGGCGCGGGGCCGCAGCGGCATCAGGTGCGAGCCGGCTCACGTGTTGGCCGACGCGCGCCGCGCGTGCCTCCAGCGTCTGCAGATGCGCCTGGCAATCCTCGCAGGTCGTCAGGTGCGCCGCGGTTTGGGCGTGTGCGGCGCTCGCCAATTCATGATCGAGATAGGATCGCAGCGTTGCTTCTGTCGGGTGCATGTCAATCTCCTCTTCTGTCCCATTTCCTCATCGTCTTGCCGTGACCGGTTCATAGTCCTCGTAGACTTGCTCAAAGGCGCGTTCGGCGCGCGCCAGCAGCGTGCCCACCGAACCAGGGGCGATCTCCAGCGCGGCTGCAATCTCTTTGTACGACAAACCGCTGTGCCGCAGCACCAGGATTTGCGCGTCGCGCGGCTTCATCTGGCCCAGCACGGCTTGCACCTGAGCGCGCGCATCGGCCAACTCGGCCGCCTGGGCTGGATCCATCGCGCCAGCAGTTCTGGATGCAGAGGCGGTTTCCGCGCCGTTTTCGTAGGAAATCGCCTCGTAATGCGACCGGCGCCGCGCTGAACGTAGTGCATTGAAGCCCAGGTTCATCGCCACCCGGTACAGCCAGCCGCCCAGGTGCTCGCCCGCACTGGCGGCCGCTGGCGCTGGCGCCTGTTCCCAAAGACGGGAGAACACCTCCAGCGCCAGGTCTTCCGCCTCGACCCGGTTGCCTACCAGCCGGAAAAGCAGGTGATAGACGCGTGCATAGTGCTGTTGGAACGAAGCCTCAAATGCTTTTTTCATCCGCCTGCGCGGCCGCTGCGCCGACGCTCGACTGTCGCCGAGCCTTACTCACCCTGGTTGCCTCGTGTGGAATGGGCATCCGCTTCACGATCATGGCTTGCCTTTTCACGCTCCGTTTATTATAACACCGATCAGCGTGAATTTGTGACAAGGGTAGAATCGCCCATGGCGCAGTAAGGTGGACGGCCATCGGCCCATCAGCGATAAAGTTATAGCTTGGCTTAATCCCTTTCTCATCTGGCCTTAAACCAAGCACACGACACTAAGCTCAAGGTTGCACGAGAAAAGCCGGAGTTAACGGGGCTTCGGTAAAAGTTCAAAGCTTCCTCCTTCCTTCCTCCCAAACGAACGACGAGAAACACCGGCTAGGGCGAGCCGGTGTTTTTCGTTTTTTGGTAATACGTTCGCACCCATCTTTGCCACGCGGTTTGCTTCCGATTCTCCTTGCCGTTATACTCTGCCTGCTCGCATGAATCTTTCTTGGTATCTATTCAGCCAGCCTGGGCGGGCGGTTGAAACCGCTGCAACAGCTACAAAGTCGGCCTTCGCCGACTACCGGTAGCCTCCGACGGGAGGCTTCGTAATCGTTGCAGCGACCTCGGTCGCCCGGAGGCTGAATAGCCTTTCTTGTACTTACACCATGAGGTGGCCCCGGACCCTAGGTTTCCACAATTTTCTTCCGCGCCAGGGGTTGAAGTGCCGGCGATTCTCAAGGCTTTCGAGGATCCGGAAACCAGCCGGGAGACCCTGGCCGCGCTGCTGGCCGCGCCAGCGCCCGCACGTAACCTTGCCCTGGTGCCGCCGCGCATCGTCGTCCATCCTCATTTGGTCATAGATGATCTGCTGACCGCGGCCGCGGTGGATGGGTCGTTGGCGGCCGCGCTGTTGACCAACGCCGGCGTGCTCCTGCGCCTGGTCGAGATTCATTAGGCCGGCGCGGCGACCCGTGAGGGCGCAGCAGGCTTTCGTCGCGGCCCTGGCGCCCATCATCATCAGCCATGACAGCCTGCTGCATTTGACCCTGCACCACTCGCCCGCTATCCGCTCGTTCACGCGGGATGTCGTGCGCTGGCATGTGCAGCAGCGCGGAGATCAGGAGGGGCTGCGCGTGGCGCTGCGCCATTCGGGCGATTATGGGGTGCTGGCGCCGGCGGATTACCTGGAGGGCGCGGCGCTTGAACTTACTGCGCTAGACGAACTGGAAGCCGTTGAAGAGACCGATGTGGAAAATGCCCCGCTCGTGGCTTTTCTTTCCAGCCGCACAAACCAGGTTTGGGTGGTGAACCGCGCGCAGCGCCTGGCGCAGACGGAGCGGGCGCAGGTGATGCTAGTGGATGGCTGGTGGCGCTTTCAGCAAGACGCCACGGTGCTGCGGATTCGGCGCGCGGGCGCGCAGGAGTCAATCGCCGCGCCGCCTGGCAGCTCCTGCGGTGGGCTTGGGCGGGGTCCGCCGGGCCTGAGCTTGTCGAGGGCCTTGCCGAAGTCCGCGCTGACCGTGAGCCTGCGTCTGGGTTTGCTGCGTTTGACCGAGCCGTGGGAGCTAGAGGACGAACGGTTTCCGCCTGCCGATCCTGACTGGCGCCAGGTGGCCGGCGAAGGCATTGGGGCGCTCATCAAGGCCGGCGCAGCCTGAGCCGATCGTCACGCCTCCTGGACGCGCCAAACCGGAGGTGGAGAGTCCCCGATCCTCCAATCGCCCGGCACAACCTAAGTATAGCACATGGTTTCAGTTTGTCAAGCTGTTTTGGTCTTGTCGACAAACGCGCGGCGCTTTGGCGCTCAGGGCGCTTCGGCTTCGTCAATGATCTGAATCTCGTGGGTGATCACGGCGGCCGCGCGCACGGTGGCGCCAACCGAACAGTAGCGCTCCTCGGACAAGGCCACGGCATCCTCAACCGCCTTGGCCTTCAAGCCGCGACCGCGCACCTGGTACACCACGTGGACCTTACGAAAGGTGAAGGGTGGGTCCGTCTCCTGCTCGCCGCTAATGCTGACTTCCAGACCGGTCACCGGCTGGCGTTTCTTTTGCAGGATGGAGATCACGTCCACGCTGGTGCAGCCGCCCAGCGCGACCAGGAGCAGGTCGGACGGTTTCATGCCGATGCCATTCTCGGCATCCTGCGTGGACATCACCACGGCGTGTTTGCTGCTGTCCACGCCGACGTACTGCTGCTTTTGCAGCCATGTCACCTGAACGGTGCTCATTGCTTGGGCCTTTCCTGCTTGCTGGGCGATTTCCGATGAAAACGCCCAGCAAGTTTGACAAGAATGATTTCAATAATACTATACCCTAGTATAGTAAATTTTGTTTCTTTGTCAAACCTGCGGGTCGGAAAGATACGATCAGGCGTTAGAGCCGTGTAAAATTTTCGCTTATCTTGACAAGCGCCTCATTTTGTGGCACAATTTCGCCGCTTCTCAGTAGCCCCACGGTCAATCTATGGCAGGGGCCGTTTCCCAAGGCGAAGTCACCCAAAAACACGGCATCGAGCCTACGCTCGCAGGCAAATCTGTCTTTCTTGCGATGTGAGTAGCCAATCAGACGCATCGCCGCCGCGGCGCTTTGAGGAAAATCGCCACAGTTTCTTTGTGAGTCCCACCGATTTCGCGCCGTTCGGCTGGCCCGTCGAGCCGCTTCGCTGTCAAGGAGGTGCTCAGGACCAGATAATCGTGTATACTTTCGCAAGACCGTTTTTGTTCAATCACCACAGGAGGATATTCCATGCGTTCTCGCCTAGCTGTTCTACTGATCGTCGCGTTGTTGTTGGTTACCCTGGCGCCAACCTTTGTCTTTGCCGACCAGGGCAATCCACCCGTCAAGGTTGATGGCCCCATTCCAGCCAAGAGCGTCAGCCTGCCGAGCGCTCCGGCGATTGCGCCCTACAGCGGTCCCCCGTTTGTGCTTTACGACCAGACCGATAATCCTGGCATCAACAGTGTTTCTTCCCAGGACTTCGAAGCCAGTTTCGACGCTTATGATAACCAGGCCGCCGACGACTTTGTGATCCCCGCCGGCGATGGATCCTGGAGCATCAACGAGGTTTACGCCCCCGGCGCCTACTACAACGGCACCGGCCCCGCCCCGGCCGTCAACGTCTTCTTCTACGACAACGCGGCCACCCTGCCCGGCACCCAGGTCTACAGCGCGCTCGGTCTCGTACCGAGCGACTCAGCTGGCATGTTCACCATCGCCCTCACCACCCCGGCTGTCCTCCCCTCCGGCACCTACTGGGTCTCGGTGCAGGCGCGCATGGACTTCACCGCTGGCGGCCAGTGGGGATGGACCGAGCGCACGGTACAGTCCAATAGCGCTTCCGCCTGGCGCAATCCCGGCGGCGGCTTTGGCACACCCTGCACAACCTGGGGCGCACGCGCGGCCACCTGCGCCGTCGGCACAGATCCTGACCTGCTCTTCCGCCTGAGCGGCACCACGGGCAGCGGCCCCACCCCAACCCCGACGCCGACCTCGCCGCCCACCGCGACGCCCACGCCCACCGCCACGCCGAATAACTGCACGGTGACGGAAGGCTTCGAGAGCGGCACCCTGGGCATCTTCACCGCCGATGGCACGCCGGCCTGGACCGCCGTTACCACGGGCGCCAACACCGGTACGTATTCGGCCTTTGCGCCTGATGGCAGCACCGTGACCGACACGCGCTTGCAGTTGACGAACCCCATCGCCATTCCAGGCGCAGCGACATCGGCCATTCTGACCTTCTACCATCGCGTGCGTACGGAAAGCACGTTCGACGGCGCTGTGCTGGAGATCAGCACCGACGGCGGCGCGACGTGGACTGACGCCGGCGCGAACATCACCTCGGGCGGCTACAACGGCACGATCAGTGTCAACTTCGGCAGTCCGCTCGCTGGCCGCCAGGCCTGGACAGGCAACATTCCGGCTGGCACCGGCTTTGTGCAGGTGACGGTTGATCTGCTGCCGTTCGCCGGCCAGAACATGTGGTTCCGCTACCGCCTCGGCACCGACAGTTCGGTGGCTGCGACCGGCGCCTGGGCGGATGACGTCAGCATTCACCTACAACCCGTGCGGTAAGCCCACCGGCGTCGAGCTGAGCAGCCTGAACAGCGGCGCCGCGGCGCCCACGATCAGCGGCTGGCTCATCGTGGCGCTGGCTCTTGTGCTGGCCACCGGTGCGACTGCTCTCCTGCGCCGCCGCAGCACCAACTAGACCCGTTTTCAGGTTTATCCAACCTGAAAACTCCTTAATCTCAAAAAACCGGGGTTCTTTGTCTGCGAACTCTGGTTTGTTCCGTCAAGCGTTCGCCTGAGACTTGGCGATTTTCTTCGTACGCCAGGCTCAGGAGCTGGTACAGTTCTCCTACTTTGCCTCACTTTCGGCGCCCTGGTCGCCAATCAACAAGACAACCGACTATCCCTTGTTTGGGACTTGATCCTTGCATCTTGATCTCCCTTTGTTCTCTGGGTCTCCGATCTCTGGTCCTTTCTGGCCCTGCTCCTGAGCGCTCTGGTCCCTGATCTCCGGTCTCTGATCTCTGGTCTCTGATCTCCCCCTTGGTTTTGCGATTTTCCGAGGTGATTTCATGTACTCTTCGCTGGCTGAGATGGTGGATGCCGCAGAGCAACAAGGCAAACCGTTGTATGACATTGTCATCACGGCTGAACTCAAGCAGAGTCGGCGCACCCGCGAGGAGATCTGGGAACGGATGCGCCAACGTTTGTTGGTGATGCGCCGCAGTGCCGAGATGGGCATCGCGCAGCCGGTGCGCTCGCTGAGCGGCATCAGCGGCGGCAGCGCCATAAGTTTTGGCGGTGGCTCGGGGCGGGCAACCAGCCGTTATGCGGCCCCATTCTCAGCCGCGCCGTGGCACATGCCATGGCCGTCAACGAGGTCAATGCGGGCATGGGGCATTGTGCCACGCCCACGGCCGGTTCGGCAGGCATTCTGCCTGGTGTGCTGCTGACCTTGCAAGCGGTGCGGGGCTTTAGCGACGATGACCTGGTGGCCGCGCTCTTCACCGCCAGCGGCATCGGCGCGGTCATCATTCACCGCGCGCACGTTTCTGGCGCGGCCGGCGGATGTCAGGCTGAGACGGGCAGCGCCGCGGCGATGGCCGCCGGGGCCGCCGTCGAGTTGTTGGGCGGCACGCCGCATCAATCTGCGCACGCCGTGGCTAGCGCCCTGAAGAACATGCTGGGGGTGGTGTGCGACCCGGTGGCCGGGTTGGTAGAGTGCCGTGCGTCAAGCGCAACGCGCGGCGCGGCCCAATGCTTTGTTGCCGTAGACCTGGCGTTGGCCGGGGTGGAAAGCGTCATTCCACCGGACGAAGTGATTGACGCGATGGCCGAGATTGGCCGCAACATGAATGAGCGCTACCGCGAGACCGCCCAGGGAGGCCTGGCTACCACGCCAACCGGCAAACGGCTGGCGAAGCTCGTCTGGAGCGAGAAGCAAAAGACGTAAAACGAGGCACGCTAAACAGGGAGAAAACTGGTGGGAAATGTATTTGCTGGGCCGGGAACACGTACGCGGCAGAGTTTTGATCGCAGCCTGAATGAATTGAGCGGTATTTTGCAGGCGATGGGCAACGATGTCGTGCAGGCTTTGAATCAGGCGCTGTTGGTGTGGCAAACGGACGATCTAAACCTGGCGCGCGAGGTGGTGAGCAGCGACTATCGCATCAACCAGGAACGGATGGAGTTGGAAGAACGCTGCACGCAGTTGATTGCCGTGCAAGCGCCGGTGGCGCGATCTGCGCCGAATTCTGGCCGCGCTGACCATCGCTTCGGAGTTGGAGCGCATGGGCGATCATGCCAAAAAGATTGCCAATATCCGTCTGAAATCACCGCAGGTAGCCCATCTGCCGATGGTTCCAGAAGTAGTGGCGATGGGGAAACCGGTGATCCACCTGCTCAGCCTGGCGCTGACCGCCTTTGCCTCGCTCGATGTGCAGGCCGTGCGCAACATCACCGCTGGAGAGGACGAGATTGACAACCGCTATCGGACGATCATGAACCTGCTGTACGCACATCATCGGTCATCCCGAAGAGGCCGCGGCGGTGATGAGCCTGCAACGGGTGGCGCACAAACTGGAGCGAATTGGCGATCGCGCCACCAATATCGCCGAGCAGGTGTTCTACGTGGCTAACGCCCGCGGCAACAGGTCGTAGATCACAATGTTGATGCCAATGCCCTATTCCCTGCGTCTGCGTTACAGACCCCCTGCTGTCCCTACCGCCGCAGGGTACGCTACGGTCTTCCCTATCTGGGTAGAGAAAGCGCAGAATATCCTGCGGCCCTGAATGGCATGTTGTTCTTACGGAGGGCAGGCCGGAGAACCCTCAACATGCCGGATATGGGCAACCTGGGGCGATACGACAACGGGCATCAACGTTACCCCGCGCCGCGCGGGGCCTCCTCACGCATATCGCGCAAATTCTGCCGGTGGTTTACCATCTTTCTCTCATTGTCTCTCACTTTGGCGTCCCCTGGGAGATTAGTATGCCTGATGCGACTGATGGATTAGCCCCACACTCAAGATCAGCAAAAGAGATTGTGGAGGCGCTGGAGCCTGGGGAAAGAGCGCGCTTTCCGCAACCACTCTCGCCCGATCTCTGCATATCCGTCAAATTCTGAGCAAACACGGCCGAGATGTGTCAGCGGCCATGAAGGCGCAGATCAATGAGAGTTTGCAGCGTTTGAACCGGGATCAACGCGGGCGCTGGCGCATATTTTTACAAAAGCGAGACCGTGCGTCGCGCCGCCGATGCCATGAAGACGGCGAGTCCAGCGTGTATCGTTATCGAACGATGGCGCTTAATCAACTGACCGAGGAATGGACGCAGCTTGAGGCGAAAGCGTACCGGCGTTATCGCAGCCTGATTGAAGAGCGGGCGCAATTGGGCGTCAGCCGTCTGTTTGGCGTGACTAGAACCGTTGGCCGCTTTGCGTGAGGCGTTGCTGGCCCCAAGCGATCCCTGGGTAATCGGGCTTGATGGGATTGGCGGCATCGGCAAGACCTCCCTGGCGCTGGCGGCCATTCTTGACCACGCTACGCTGACCCGCTTCGAAGATGTTCTCTGGGTCAGCGCACGCCAGTCGCAGTGGCACCCTGTGTATGGTATTGTCAATGCCGCTCACCCGGCGCTGACCTATGAGGGCTTTGTGAGCCGGGTGTTAGACCAGTTGATTGGGTCGCGCGCGGCCGCAGCCATGTCGCCACGCGACCAGGCCGCGCACATGCGTGTGCTATTGCAAGAGAAGCCGATCCTGGTGGTGGTGGATAACCTGGAGACGGCGACTGATCAAGAGGCATTGCTCCCAAGCCTGGCGAGCCTGGCGAATCCCGCCAAGTTCTTGCTCACCAGCCGCTACAGTCTGCGCGAGGCTGGCGCGGTTTACACCTTCAGCCTGGATGAACTGCCGCTGACCGATGCGTTGGATTTACTGCGTTATGAACTGCAAAACCGTAATCTCTTGACGTTGGCCGCGGCGTCGGACGTCGAATTGGCTCAGACGCATGATGTCACGGGCGGCAATCCCCTGGCAATCAAACTGGTCGCCGGGCAGTTGAGCGCCTTTCCTTTGTCGCGCGTTCTGGATGATTTACGCCAGGCGCGAGGAACGAAAGTTGATAAATTCTACCGCTATATTTATTGGCAAGCCTGGAAGCAGTTGGACGAAGATGCGCGCAATGTGCTTTTAGTCATGCCGTTGGTGGCGGAAGAAGGGGGCGGCCTGCACCAGATTGAGGCCGTCAGTCAACTGCCATCTGCGCAGGTCACGGACGCGCTGCAGCAGCTCATCCGCTTAAGCTTGGTCAATGTTCGCCGCGCCGGTCGCCCCGATTCCGTGGTCGCGGCGCGATTCCAGCCGCTACAGTATTCATCGCCTCACAGAGTCCTTTTTGCTGGAAGAAGTCAGGTGGCAAGCGGAAGGGCGGCCGAGGAGAATTGAACGCACAATGCGCGTGCAGCATCCGCCCATCCGCGCACAATAAGGTCATCGGCGGGATGGGTGAAACCTGGAAAATATCCACAGAGAAAGAATTAGAAAAAGTATAAAAAAAAAAATTGCTATGGAGCACGACAAAAAAATTGCTCTTGTCGCGCATGACAACAAAAAGGGCGACCTGATCGAATGGGCGCTGTATAACCGCACCCTGCTTGCCCATCACGAAGTTTATGCCACCGGCACGACCGGCGAGTATTGGAAAGGCGCTCGGCTTTGAGATCAAGCGG
>NZ_JADIZS010000076.1:0-6296 GCF_016704685.1 Candidatus Amarolinea dominans | reverse complement strand
GGTGTTCATGGCCCAGGCGTTGTTGGCTGCGCCTGATCCCACTGCCCGCGCGGTAATTTCAGTCGGAGCTGCTGCTGCCGTGGTAGCGCAGCACGGTGATGCCGCTGGGCCGCCACTTTCGGCGACGAGATCGGCGTCGGCGTGGACAAAGCTGCCATTCCAGTACGCGTGCGTTGCCGCCGCAGGGCGGGCTGGCAGACGGCGGACGCCTGCGCGCCGTGAATGGTCATTGCGGCGGCGCGCCGGGTCGGGCGCGGTCAGGCGGACGTCGTCCAGGTAGAAGGCGGCATTGGCGCCGCTGCTGTCATTATGCCAGGTGATGCGCAAAGCTGGGCGCGGATCGGCCAGGAAAGACTCGGCCAGGATGGCGACTTCGGCCCAGGCGCTGGCCGGCAATACCGCCGGGCAGGCAGATACTGGTTGAGCGCCACGGGCGGCTGTTCACCGCCCCGTCGCTGGTCTGCAACAGCACCTGGATGATCTGGCCGCCCACGCCGCCGCCGTGAAATGGCAAAGCGCAGGGTGTCATAGGCAGTGACGGGAATGGCTTCATGACGCAGGCTGAGGCCGCCCCAGTTGTTGGGTGTACTGCACGGAGATGGCTCGAACGGGCAGGCCGCCTGACCGGGTCGGCCGCGCCGAAGCTGGCGGTTGTGCCCCAACGCCAGTTCTACAGCCGCTGGCGAGCGAGTCGGTGTAGATGGGGAGGGTCAGCAGCAGCGGCGCGTTACTGCGGCGCCAGCACGAACGCCCCGAGGTAATCAACGTGAGCAACAATCGGCGTAACATGGGCGTACCTCCTGGGGCGGGTTGAAATCACTCCCGCCTTGTGTAATCATGAGACATTGCCAGCGTTTCGGCATAACGCGCCGCAGGCTAGACAATCAAGCTTCTGCGCTGCGTGATGCCTCTCTGTCCTGTCGAGATGGCTGCCTGAACTGAGTGTGGTATAATACCTGTACAAAGTCCGTGATTGACGTGAATGCCTAAGTATGGGAGAATGGTAAATGTTTCATCAAACAATGACAAATGCCTGGTCGGGCCAGGGCAATCGTATTCTTGCCGAAAGAACTTTCGCGGTGCTGTTGATCGCTTGGTGTCCGCACAATACCAGCCGTTCTGACTTCATCGAACAGGCGGTGCGTAGTTTCCCGGTACAACGCAGACGCGTAAGAGCAAAATGCCCGTGATCTCGAGATCATCAATCAGTTAGCTTGAAAACCTCAATCGAGAAGCCGAAGACGTGCCGACTTACCAGGCTGCTCTATGAAACGCGGTGACCTGTATCGAGGGACAAATCCCCGGGCGACTCCCAAGAAGCCGCGCGTGTTCGTGGTCGGGAGCAGACAGGTCTTGATTGACTCCTGCCCTCCACAGTCATTTGCGCGCCTGTTTATCGAATCACGACGGCTTGTCAACACAGGTGCTGGATTGGGACGGGTTAGCGCTTCGAAGCACGACAGCAGCATTCACTGTGATGAATTGGTGAGCCCCGCCCAACGCACTGCTGCTGGACTGGACTACATTGGTGCGTTGACCCCTGGGAGACTGGATGGGTATGCTGAGCCAGGCGTTGCGAGCTGCCCTTTACCTGCTAGACAACCAGAACTGCCGCCAGGCAGTGCTCTACTACTTCCTCCTAGTTTTGATCCCAGCAAGATCCATATTACGAAGCCCTGGCTGCTGCTCAGGGAAAAGGTGTAAAATCGCGCCATCGCGCCTGCTGCCGTCCCGGCATTTACGCTGTAGCTGCCGCCGACGTTGCCGCCGGGAAGCTGGCCGGCGGGGGATGGCAAATCGTGCCGTATTTGCCCGAAGTATCCCTGGTTGGCGGTCAGGCGATGCTGACACGTTCTCCGACCGGGCACCGGCTGTCCGTCTTTGAACAGGCGGATGCGATAGTCACCCTGCGGCTGACCGCCATCCACGCTGCTGTGAACGAAGGCGAGCTGCATCTCTAGCTCACCGCCGCCGTTGTCCCGGGAAGCCAGCCGCTGTGCGCACTTCCCTTGAACTTGCAGCCGTCGCCGCCAATGCCCGCGCAGGGGTCTGCAACTGGTGGCGGGGCTGGGGTGTTGGTGGGGTGAACGATTACGCGCTGCGGGTGTTGGTGGGTCGCACCGGGGTGTTGCGGGTGGCACGGAGGTGTCGGTGGGGAGCGGGCGGGGCCGTGGGCAAAGTGCAGTCGGTGATTACGGGGGCATGTGGCAACCGGCGTAGTCGGTCGGCAGCGGCAGCGGTGGTTGGTCGCCGGCACGGCGGTGGCGGTGGCCGGCGGTTCTCGCTTGGGCCTCGCCCATGGGGTGGCGGCCGGGCCAGAGCGCCGCAGCCTGTCAGCAGGAATAGGGGCCAGGCTGCGCCCGTGGAAAGAGCGGTTTCGCCACACAGGCTTGTGCCGCGGGGATTACAGGCGGGCGCAGGCTGCAGCGGTTTGCTTGGCAACGGCAGGCGAACGGGATAGGGACGGAAAAAGCGTGGCATCGGACGTCCTTTGTTTTCAGGTTGACTCGGTTCGCCGCTGGGCGACCGGTCGCCGGGTTGCGTGGGGCGCCAGGCGAGTCGATTCTACCACGAGGGCGCGAAAAATCGGCGAAGCGGTGATGCCGCGCCGCAATTTCAACGGGCCGCACGTGCGCGCATGTCCTCTCAACCGGTCATTTCAATCGGTTATTTTGCCGGCTAGCCTTGCCGGCTATTTCGAGATGAAAGGTATGATCTGCTTGCCACCCAGGTTGACATCGCTGCGGGTGAAATAACCTGGTTGTCAAAATCGAGCAGTTGCACACGCCAGTAGATAAACCAGGCACGACCAGGCCGGTCGGTGTCCAGGTTGAAAGTTGTCGGTGTTGAGAGTGACTGGCGCGGGAAAGTTTCGCTGCGGTCCCATTGCACACGGCATGGCGGCAGTATGCGCTGGGCTGCCAGCGGAAGAAGGTAGGTGATGCGCCGGTCACCGCTGGGCAGCGGTGACAGCAGCGGCTGTCAAACGAAAAGTAGGCCAAATGATGAACGAAAATAGGGCCAGTCGTGCTACTGGGGTGTAGCGGTTGATAATTGAAAACAGGGCCGTTTGATGATGACAAACCAGGCCATTTGACAATCGAAAAATAGGCCACCCCTAGATTTCGGGTGTCATGAATCTCGGGATGGGTTGGTCAACCCACTGTGCCAATGAAGCGTGAGACACTTCAGCGGCTGAATTTAGTGTACAATTCAGATAGGGAGAATTGTACATGTCAGACGAAAAAACCGTTCAAGCCAGTCATGACGACCAGCGTGGGGGCGATGCAGTCAACACGCCAGACCCGGAAGTAGTGCCGAAGGCCGAGCGGCGGCGTCGAGTCGCTCGTCACGCCTGACGCAATCGCTCTCCCACTTGCGCCTTTGCCGCCCTTAAGCTACACTGCTGTGAGCGGGACGGAGGATAGTGCGCCGCTGGGGAGCGACACGAGCGCCGATCCCGTTGACGGTGTAGCTGGGCAGAGTCGCATGAATGCGGCTCTGCCCGCATCGCTCCCAATCAAGGAGCTACACTGTCAATAAAGCGAAAAACCCTGACGTTCGGTGCGGCGAGCTCCGCTCCAGTCGGCGCCAACTGGCTCTGCCTGTCTCGCGGAGCCGCCAGCACCTCAAGCCCGCACACTAAATTCCGACCTTGAGTTGTCTCAAAGCTATTGGCACATTCCGGTGGAATTTGACCGGCCCTGCAGTTGGGCCGGTCAAATTCCACGGTTCATCTTGACCATTGACGAGTTGGCGGGCTGTGCTACACTGCGCGTGCGATGGCGACGGCGAGCAGGACCAGCCCTGCTTTCAGACTCCTGAGTCGGAGCCAACGGTTATGGTCAATGCTCAGTGGGTGGTGGGTCCTCCTTTATGGGGCGAGATGTCAGGTTAGGGGGCGGGGGAGCGCCAGTGACCACTTGGAGGCGCTGACGGAAGCGATAGGATTCGCCGACGAATTCGAGGATATGGGCGCGATGGGTCAGGCGATCCAAGAGGGCGGCCGTGAGGCGTTCATCACCAAAGACCTGCGTCCATTCAGCAAAATGGAGGTTGGTGGTGATGATGAGAGCGACTTTTTCATGCAAGGCGGAGCAGAACTGAAAGATGAGTTGTGCGCCGGTGGCTGAGAAGGGGATAAAGCCGAGTTCATCCAAAACGACGACCTGAAAGCAAGCGGCGGTCTTGATGAACTTGGTCAAGGAATGTTGGTCTTGGGCCTGGATCAGTTCATTGACCAGGCCGGCGGCATTGAAGAAACGGACTTTGTGACCCTGGCGACAGGCCAGCAGAGACAAGGCAATGGCCACATGGGTTTTTCCTAAGCCTGGATTGCCAACCATGAGAATAGGTTCGGCTTTACGGATATAGTTGCCCTTGCTAAGTTCGAGGAGTTGCGCCTTGTTGAACTGGGGTAGCATCGTGAAATCAAAGTCTGCCAGTTCCTTGATGACTGGAAGACGGGCTTCTTTGATGAGGCGCATTTGGCGATTGCGTTCGCGTTGAGCTATCTCTTGCTCGGTCAAGGCCAAGAGATAGCGTTCATAGTTGAGGTTGGCGCTGGCCGCATCCTCGGCGAATTTGTGATAGTTGCGCCGGAAAGTACTGAGTTGGAGCTGTTTGAGGTAGGTATCCAGCAGCATGGTTGATTGCATCATTGACCTCCCTGTAACAATTGATTGTAGCGACCCAGATCAACTTGTTGCGTATGAATCTGCTGCAAGTGGGGTTGGCTGGTCAAATCAACGGTCGGGACAGGGGTATCAGGATGGGCCAAACGGTGCAAGCAGAGCGTGACGCCGTCCGCATGGATACAACCGAGTTGAAGGGCCGCATGCATCGCTTGTTCGATAAGGGTCTCGGGATAATCTCGGTGTAATTTGAGCACCTTAACAAACTCGCGAATTTCCTGACCATCCGACAATCGTTCTTTCAGTTTGGCTAAGAACTTCTCGTAGACCGCTGGCCACCGGGAACGCCACTGACGCAAAGGTTTGGCATGTTCGAAGGCGCCGGGTCGTTGTTCCAGGAGAGTCAAATAGTGCAGCGGATCGTAAATATCCTGTTCGCGTGCATAGCAGCGGGCATGGTTGGCAATGACTTTATCCAGGTGCAAGACCTCCATGTGAAATGGGTAGGCCCTTACAATCAGGTTGCGATAGCTGTCATCAACGGGAACTGAGTAGCGGTTGGTCTGGAAAGCAACCTGGCTGTACGGGGTCAGCACCACCGGCACGGTGACGCAACATGCCACATCGCAGGTGGGCAAGGGGCGCAGAGCGGAGCATTCCTGCTTCCACGCCTCGCCAATGGTGTGAGGTTGTCCTTTGATCCGGCGTTTATCTTCGGCTTGACACGCTGCTAATAAGTGATTGTTCAGTTCCTCGAAGGAGGTGACCTTGGGCAGTGGCACCATGAAATTGCGGCGCCCATATCCTACGGCGTGTTCGACCCCTCCCTTCTCATGCCCTTCGCCGGGCGTACAGAAGTGACTCTCGAACAGATAGTGACTGCGAAAGACCGTGAACGCGCGTTGCTCTTCGCGCTTGTGACCCTGCAAGATACGCAAGACGGCCGTCTTGAGGTTATCATAGCTCAATCGCTGCGGAACTCCACCAAAGAAGTGGAACGCTTGCACATGAGCCTCCAGGAATGATTCCTGGTTTTGCCGAGGATAGGCCCGAACGAAGGTTCGGCGGGAGTAGTTCAAGCGCATCGTGAACACCTGAACGGTGATCTGCTCTCCGTTCATCATCACATCCGCTTCGCCCCAGTCAACCTGGGCATCCCGGCCCGCATCGAACTCTAGCGGCAAGAATGTCGCCGGTCGTTTGTGCTCATTCCGCCATGCACTGATGTAACCGCGCACGGTTGATTCTGCACCGCTATACCCTTTCGCTTGCACCGCCTCGAACATCTTGTGCGCTGTGTAACGTTGTTTGCGTGGTAGTTTCTTGTTCCCTTCCAGCAACTCGTCAATCATCGCCTTGTACGCCCCCAATACCGGCGCTGGCCGAGGCTCTGTCAACTTGTATCCTGTTGGCTTTGCCTCGTCAATCGCCTTTTCGACCGTTGTTCGTGAGCGTTTCAACTCACGCGCAATTTGCCGAATCGTCTTGTGTTCCAAGTAGTACGCTCGTCGGATGATCTCGCGTTCGTCCACTGTGACCATTGCTCCCTCGCTATCATTAGAATTGGTGCTCTTCGCACCCCCCAATGATAGCAATTTTCGTCCAAGTGGCTCTCTTTTCGATCATCAAATTCATCTCCCCTGGCCTACTTTTATATTATCA
>NZ_JADIZS010000075.1:0-16507 GCF_016704685.1 Candidatus Amarolinea dominans | reverse complement strand
TCAAGAACGCGCAGATGGCGCAGTCGCCCGTGGTGCTGCTGGGCGGCGCCGCGCCGACTGCGCTGCGGGGTCGCGGCGCACTGCAAGACATGGACCAGATGTCGCTGCTGCGCTCCGTGGTCAAATGGTCGGCCGCGGCGCGCCGCGTGCGTGACCTGGCGCCCATGCTGCACACCGCCTTCGAACAGGCGCAGAGCGGCGTTCCCGGCCCGGTCTTTGTGGAATGCCCGATTGATCTGCTGTACGCCGAACCGGTGGTGCGCAACCTCTACGGCGCGCAGAGCGGCGGACGCAGCCTGGGCGCCCGTCTGCTGCAGGCCTACCTGCGCTGGCATGTCAACCGCCTCTTCGCCGGCGTGCCGGCCAACCCGGTGCAGGCGCCGCGGCCGATCTCACCGGCGCTGCCCAGCGCGGAACGGGTCGCGGCCGCGGCCGCGGCGCTGCAAAAAGCGCAGCGCCCGGTCATCCTGATCGGCAGCCAGGCCCTGCGGACGCCCAATCAGGCCGCCGATCTGGCCGGGGCGCTGACCGCCATCGGCGCGCCGGTTTATCTGTCCGGCATGGCGCGTGGCCTGCTTGGACGTGACCATGCGCTGCACCTGCGCCACAAGCGCCGCGAGGCGCTCAAGGAGGCGGACCTGGTGCTGCTGGCCGGCGTGCCCTGCGATTTCCGCCTCGATTACGGCAATCAGATCAGTCGCCGCGCCCGGTTCATCTCCGTCAACCGCAGTCGCGACGAGCTGGCCCGCAACCGCCGCCCGGAGATCGGCATCCAGGCTGATCCGGGCGTGTTCCTGCGGCAGTTGGCCGCGCACAAGTTCGATGGCGAACGCTGGACGCCCTGGCTGGCGCAGATTCAGGCGCGTGATCGCGAGCGCAATGCGGAAATTGCCGTGCAGGCCGAAACGCCAACCGCGTCCATCAACCCGCTGCACCTCTGCCGGGAGATCAACGCCGTTTTGGGGCCGGAGAGCATCATCGTGGCCGACGGCGGCGATTTTGTGGCGACTGCGTCCTACATCGTGCAGCCGCCCGGCCCGCTGACCTGGCTCGACCCTGGCCCCTTTGGCACCCTGGGCGTGGGCGCGGGTTTTGCCCTGGCCGCCAAACTGTGCCGGCCCGCGGCTGAGGTCTGGCTGCTCTACGGCGACGGCGCGGCCGGCTTCAGCCTGATGGAGTTCGACACCCTGGTGCGTCACCAGGCGCCGGTCATCGCCGTGATTGGCAACGACGGCGGCTGGACGCAGATTGCCAGGGAACAGGTGGAGATGCTGCACAGCGACGTAGCCACTGTGCTGGCGCAGAGCGATTATCACCGGGTGGTGGAGGGGCTGGGCGCAGTCGGCTTGCGGCTGGACGACCCTGAGCTGGCTGCGGAAACCCTGGCCCAGGCGCGGCAGGTTGCCGCCACGCTCCCGGTCCTGGTCAACGCGCCTGGGCAAGACCGACTTTCGCAAAGGCTCCATCTCGATCCCTCGCGGTCGCCCGCATGGGCAGGCGCAAGGCCATGCCCCTACTCATCGAAAGACGGACAGAGGGATTCGGAGGGATTCGATGGAAACACAAACACTCTATGAAATCATCGGCTATGTGGCTTCGATCGTGGTGGCGATTTCGCTCACCATGCGCTCCGTGTTGCGCCTGCGACTCGTCAACCTGATCGGCGCGGCAGTCTTCACGATCTACGGCGTGCTGATTCACGCCTACCCGGTGGCGGTGCTCAACGCCCTGATCGTGCTGATTGATCTTTACTACCTGATCGAGATGGCGCGAGCGCGGGCCTACTTTGCTCTGCTGGAGGTCACGGCGGAATCCAAGTATCTGCCCGCGTTCCTGCGCTTTCATGCCCAGGGCATTCAGCAGTTCTTTCCCCACTTCGACTACACGCCCGACCCGGCCGATGTCATTCTGTTCGTGCTGCGGGACATGGTGCCGGTGGGTCTCTTTATCGCGCAGGCCGGTGAGCCAGGCGAGATGAACGTCCTGTTGGATTACGTGGCGCCTGGCTATCGCGATCTCAAGCCGGCGCTGTTCCTGTATGCGCAGCAGGCGCCGCGCTTCCGCGCCCAGGGCATCACGCGCCTGCGTGCAGCCGGCAGCACGCCGGCCCATCGTAGCTACCTGGAGCGCATTGGCTTTACGTCACAGGGCGACTACTACTACCGGTCGTTGGCCTGATCCTGGCCGCCCGGCCGCGCCAGATTGCCCATGGAGGGGTAAATCATCGTGTTCGAATTGTCCTATCGCCCGCCCAGCGTGCGGGCCATCATGGTGGGCGTCTTTCTGACCCTTCTGCTTTGCGTCATCGGCTGGTCCCTGGGCAGCGTCGCCAAGCTGGTCGGCTCCCTCTTTCTCTTTCTGCCCGATCAGCTTGGCATCGTGCGCCAGGTCGAGCGGGCAGAAGTGATCTCGTTCGATCTCACCCATTCGCCGACGATCGTTGATCTGCCGGCCGCGGGCCGCTATGCCTTCTACATCGCCGATGTGGATCTGCTGACCATCACCGATCAGATTATGGAGACCGACGCGGCCCCCTGGCTGGCGGTGAAAGCGCTGGATGGTGGGCGCACGCTGCCGGTGACCTTCATCCGGCGCGGCATGGCACTCTATGACACGCCGTTTGCCGCGGGCCGGCCGGTCATGAGCTTCGATGCGCCCAGCGCCGGTCGTTATGAGGTGTCTCACCTGGCGCGTCCGGCCGTGGCAGCCATCGTGCCAGACTACACCAGCGGGCATGAAACGGTCTTGCTTCTCGTCTACCTGGTGCAAATCACCATTGTCCTGGGCGTGCCCAGCCTGTGGTACTATCTGCGCCACCGCGAGCAGTGGGAGATGACCACCGCCCTGCGCGCGCAGCGGCGCATCGAGACCGATGCCTTCTGGACGCAGCAAAAACCGCACAAGCCAAAGGAATGACGGCACGCCTCTTTCTCACCACGTCGTCGCGCCCCAGCCCAAGAGCAAACGGCCGGCCAGGAACAGCCCAAAGGCCACGCTGACGGCCCCGCAGATCCAGGTATCGGTGCGCGTGAAGCGAATATCCTGCCAGGCACTGCGCGTCCCTGGAGCGCCGAAGCCGCGACAGGCCAGCGCCAGCCCCAGATCCTGGCTGAGGCGCAGGGCCGCAATGATGACCGCCACCAGCACCGGCCGGTAGGCGGACAGTCGCGCCAGCAGGCTCTGCCGTTCAGGCGTCCAGCCGCGGGCCTGCTGTGCTTCGATGATGTTGACCCACAGGCCGTAGGTGGTGGGCAGGTAGCGCAGGGCCAGGCTGAAGGTCATCCCGTATTCGAACGGCAGCCCCAGGCGCACCAGTCCGAGCACCAGCGCCTGCGCCTCGGTGACGAACAACAGCAGCGAGGCGGCGAAAGCCATCACATTGGCGCGCAAGGCAAAACTGATGCCGTCGAGCACACCGCCGCTGGTGACGACGAGCGGGCCAATGTGCAGCAGTGGCGCACCGGCCCCGCTGGCAAACAGCGGCTGCAGCAGCAGAATGAAGAAAGTCAACGGGGCCATGCGCGCCCACAGCCAGCGCAGCGCCGACCAGGGCACCCCGGCTCCGACCAGCAGTAGGTGAGTCAGCGCCAGCAGCCCGGCCAGCAGCGCCAGGTGCTTGAGCAACAGCGCCATCAGCAGCAGCACGCCGACCAGCAGGAACTTGCTGCGCGGATCGAGTCGGTGCAGCCAGGATGCGCCCGGCACGAAAAGATCAAAGCGCATGGGCTGCCTCCGGGACGGGCGCCACGGCCAGGCCGACTTCGATCAGGAGATTTTGCTGCCTGAGCACCTCTCCCGGCGCGCCGTCGGCCACCAGGCGGCCGTCCTGCATCACCAGCACGCGCTGCGCATGATCCGCCACCAGCGCCAGGTCGTGCGTCACCAGTACCAACGTGATTCCCTGCGCATGTCGTTCGTGCAGCCAGGCCAGCAGCCCGCCACGGGCCTCGGCATCCAGGCTGACCGTTGGCTCGTCCAACACCAGGATGGGCGTTTCCAGGGCCGCCACCGCCGCCAGGGTGACGCGGCGCCGCTGCGTGAAGCTGAGCACAGCCGGCGGCTGCCCCGCCAGCTCGGTCAGATCGAAGCGCGCCAGCGCCTGCGCCACCCGCTGCGCCACGCTTGCGGCAGGCAACCCCAGGTTGCGCGGGCCAAAGGCGACCTCGTCGCTCACCGTGGCGCTGAAGATCTGGCGTTCCGGGTTCTGAAACAAGAAGCCCACCTGGCGCGCCAGCGCACCCACGCTCTGGCGAGCGCTTTCCTGGCCCTGGACCAGCAGGCGCCCCTGGGTTGGGCGCAGCAGACCGATCAGGTGCTTGGCCAGGGTGGTCTTGCCGGAACCATTGGCGCCGACCAACGCCACGAACTCGCCGGCCGCAATGGTCAGGCTGACGTCCTGCAGCACGGGCCGGCCGGGATGATAGGCAAAGCCAAGCTGCTCCAGGGTAATGGCTGCGGTCGCTCCCGGCGCCTGCTGTCCGGCAGCCAGGCGTTGCCGGCTGTGGTCAGCAGGCTGGGCCGAACCGGGCTGTGCGCCATTGCCTGAGCGCACAGCGATGGCGCTGAGTTGCGCGCTCTCGCCTGACCGGGCAGCGGCATCTTGAGGAACATCGGCTGACGAAGTGACGGAGAGCAGGCGCCCGTGTTGCAGGTGCGCGACCCGGTCGGCAAACGCGGCGACGGCCGGATCGTCGGCTTCGGCCAGCACCACCGTGACATGGCGTTGTTGCCGCAGGAGCTGCAGCGTCACCAGCACTTCGCTGCGACCCCGCGGATCGAGACCGCCAAGCGGGGCATCGAGCACCAGCAGCGAGGGCTGCATCGCCAGGACGGCGGCCAGGGCCAGGCGTCGCTGCTGCCCGCCGGAGAGGCGTTCGGGCGATTGCGCGGCCACGTCGGCCAGGTGAAAAGTGTGCAAGGCCCAGGCCAGCCGCTCAGCGATGACGGCACGCGGCAGGCCCAACGCCTCCAGCCCCCACACGATCTCTGCTTCGACGCTTGGATTGAAGAGCTGGCTCTCGGCATTCTGGAAGGTCAAGCCGACGACGTCCACCAGCGCGGAAGGCGGGTGCTGCCGGGTATCGCGCTCCCCGATCAACACCTGCCCCTGAAAGCGTCCGCCGGTCAGGTGCGGTACCAGACTGACCAACGCCCGACAGAGGGTGGTCTTGCCGCTGGCGTTGGCGCCCACCAGGGCCAGCCATTCGCCGGGCTGAATCTCCAGGTCAATGGCATCCAGCGCCCAGGTGCTGAGACCCGGATAGGCGTAGCGCAGGCCGCTGATGCGCACCGCGGCGGCCCGATTCATCGCAGCGCCAGCGTTGACAGGATTGACAGGATGAGCAGGATCATCGCCTTGCGCTGCGCCAAACAAGCGGTGCGGAGGGCCAATTACTCGGTCCAATGCCCGAACGCGCCCCACTGCGCCAACGGTGGATAGGCACGCAGCACCGCAGCGAAGAGAGGAATGCCGACGATGCCGCCGCTCAGCGCCTGCAGGACATTGGGCAGGACACCAGTGACCGCTTCACCGATGCCGGTGAGCAGGATGCCAGCGAAAAAATAGCCGACGATGAGGATCAGGCCGCCGCTGCTGACGGCGATGAGCTGGCCGTAAAGCCCAGGGATGCGCCGCGTCAGCAGGCCGGCCACATAACCCTGGATGCCATGCACCAGCAGGGAAAAGATGGCCCATTGGGCGTAACCGGTGGTCGCATCCACCAGGGATGTCCCCAGGCCGCCGGCCACCGCGGCCACCCAGGGGCCAAAGGCAAAGGCGGCGAAGTAGATCGCGGCGTCACCCAGGTGAACGAAACCCTGGGAGCCGATGGGAATCTGAACCAGCCGCGTCAGAACATAGACCACGGCAATCATGATGGCAACCAGGGAGGCTACGCGTGGGTCAAGAGACTGTCGTTTCATGGTTTTACCTCGTGCGAGCGTGTGGGGATAGGCGTTATGCTGCAAGCGGGAATCGGCTTCACCCTTCCGCCTAAGGGGTCAGGCGCAATTCGTGCCTGCTTTCAGCATATTATACGCTGGATTACGGTTTTGTGAAGTTTACAACGACCTGACCGCGTGCTATAATCTTGTCATCATGCAAGCCATTGACAATGAACAATCTACCCGATACACGGTCCTCATCACGCTCAAGAAGCAGGGACGGCTGACAGCAAACGAACTGGCGGAAATGCTGACGATGACGCCGATGGGGGTGCGCCGTCACCTGGCCCTACTGGAGCACGACGGCCTGGTGCATCATGAGACGGTGCAGCGAGGCATGGGCCGGCCCAGCAACGTCTATTGGCTCAGCGAGCAGGCGCAGGACGTCTTCCCCGCCACTTACGCGCAACTGACCAATGAGCTGCTGAGTTACATCGAACTGCTCGATGGCAGCGAGCATGTGGATGCCATCTTTCAACGCCGCGGCCAGCGTCGCATCCAGCAAGCTCAACTGCGCCTGCAGGACAAGCCAACCCTGGCCGCGCGCGTAGCTGAGCTGGCGGCCATTCTGGACGAGGATGGCTACCTGGCCGATTGGCAGCAGGTGGACGACCAGACCTTTGTGCTGCGCGAGTTCAACTGCGCGGTACATCACGTGGCCCGGCGTTTTCAGCAGGCCTGCGGCTCCGAAATCGAGTTCATTCAGACGGTGCTGCCCGACGCCACCGTGGAACGTCAGCATCACATCCTGCGCGGCGAAACCTTCTGCGGCTATCGCATCGTTGCGCGTCAGGCAGGCAACCCATGATGACATTGCCCACAGAGGCCGGCGCACGGCAGCCGGATGCAGCCACGGCGCCCAGCGCGCCCGCGGGTCTGACCCTGCGGCGCGTGGCGGCCTACATCCCGGATCTTTTCTTCAGCGTGCGTGACCGATGCCATTCAAGCGCTGGGCGGCGTGCCCGATCTGGTGGAATCCGCCGACGAGTTGTGGGAAGCGATAGGGCGCTGGCCCGCGCTGGTGTTGATTGACATGACCGCGCCTGGCGACTGGCTGGCGGTGGTGCGTCGGGCCAAGAATCTACCGCACACGCGCCTGATCCCCATCGTGGCCTTTGGCAGTCACGTGGAAAGCGGGGCGCTGACCGCGGCGCGGCAGGCCGGCTGCGACCATGCCTGGGCCAGGTCGCGCTTCGTGCAGGAACTGCCCGCGCTGGTCAGGCAGCATCTGGAGAAGATACCGGAGGAGATCGAAGGCTGGGACGATGCGCCGGCCGCGCTGGCCGTGGCCGGCTTCGAGGCGTTCAACGCGGGACATTACTGGGAACAGCACGAACTGCTGGAAGGCGCCTGGCGTGAGGAAGCGCGTCCGGTGCGTGAACTGTACCAGGGCATCTTGCAGGTTGGCGTGGCGCTGCATCAGATCGAGCAGGGCAAATGGGCCGGCGCCATCAAACTGCTGCGCCGCGGCCTCAATCGCCTGGACCGGCTGCCCCCGCTCTGCATGGGCGTTGACCTGGACGCCTTTCGCCGCCAGGCGTATGCCCTGCATCAACATCTGATGGAACTCGGCGCCGAGCAGCCGGCCGCGCCCGAGCCAGACTCGACCAAGTTACTCGATCGGTGCTTTTATCCACATATCACGAGGAACGTACCTGTATGAACAATCATGACCCGTACAGAGACTTCACCAGTCGTCTGCAGCTGTCCTGATGCGCACTCCGTCCCTTTTTGATGATCTTGTACTCGACGCTCCTCCTACGGAAGGTATCAAGTATGCTGGGTCGAAGCTGAAGCTCATCCCGCAGATACTGCAACTGATCAAGAAAGTCAATGCGAAGACGGTCTGGGACGGGTTCTCAGGAACGACGCGAGTATCGCAAGCGCTGGCCAAGTCCGGATATCGGGTCATCAGCAGCGATATCGCCGCCTGGTCGGAGGTTTTTGGCGCTTGTTACCTTCTCAACAAGAAACGCCCTGAAGACTACCAGGATTTGATTGATCATCTCAACGCTATTCCCCCTGTAGATGGATGGTTTACCGAGTTCTACGGCGGTCAACCGAATGGCGGGTGTGCGATCCAGCCCGATGGCCTCAAAAAGCCATGGCAGAGACACAATACGCGCAAGCTGGACGGCATTCGACGGGAGATTGAGGTACTCAATCTTGGGCGGGTGGACAAAGCTGTCGCGCTGACAAGCCTGATCCTTGCGCTTGATCAGGTGGACAGCAGCCTGGGGCATTTTGTATCCTATCTCAAGGACTGGTCTCCCAGATCGTATAACAATTTGGTTCTGCGGGCGCCAGACGTTTTTGTCACAGCGCAGGAGCACGAAGTGTATCGGGCAGATGTTTTCGACCTTGCACCGCACATCTCGGTTGATCTGGCCTATTTCGATCCACCGTATGGCTCGAACAACGACAAAATGCCCCCTTCACGGGTGCGATATGCATCCTATTACCATGTTTGGACGAGCGTATGTCTTCATGACAGGCAAAAGCTGTTTGGAAAAGCCAGACGCCGGGCGGACACATCTGACGATGTGGCGACATCTGTCTTCGAGGACTTTCGCAGAGATGAGGATGGCCGGTTTGCCGTCGTGAGCGCTATCGAAAGACTGATCAAGGCAGCGAAAACCCGGTGGATTATCTTGTCCTATAGTTCAGGTGGGAGGGCGACCGCTGTCGAGATGAACGATGTGTTGCGGCGTAACGGCAGGCTGATTGAGATTGTGGAGATTGATTACAGGAAGAACGTCATGGCCGGAATGAAGTGGACGAACGAATGGTTACGCGACGCGGAACAGGAGAACCATGAATTTCTGTTTCTTGTCGAGAAAGACCCGGCCTGATCGCCAGTCCTGCTGTATCTTGACTATCTTGACCTGTTTGTCAATCCAAAGGGGGATGGACGTTTATGGGTGTGATGCGTACTGCACTTCTGGCCCTGTCGCACAGCAAACAGGCCCAGGGACTGATCGTGGCTGTGCCGCTGTCGCGCAGGGCGGCGCGGCGTTTCGTGGCCGGCGAAACGCTCGCCAACGCGGTCGAGGTGATTCGTCAGCTCAACAGCCAGGGGATCACCGCGACGGTGGATTACCTGGGCGAGTATGTTTCCAGTGAGGCCGAGGCGCGCAACAACGCTGATGAGTACCTGCGGCTGCTGGATGCCATTCAGGCCAACGGCCTGAAGGCTGGCGTCTCCGTCAAGTTGACGGCCATGGGGCTGCATGTCGGCGATGACTTTTGTTTCACCAACGTGCGCCGCATCGTGGAGAAGGCCGAGCAGATCGGCAGCTTTGTGCGCGTTGACATGGAAGACGCGGCTGTCACCAGCCGTACGCTGGCGATTTATCGCCGCCTGCGTGACTCGCATCCGTGCGTCGGCGTGGTGATCCAGGCCTATCTCTATCGCAGTCAGCAGGACGTAGCCGCGCTGATTGATGAAGGCATGGCCGACGTGCGCCTGTGCAAAGGCGCGTACGATGAGCCGCCAACCGTGGCCTTCCCCACCAAGCCGGAGGTGGACCAGAATATGCTGGCGCTCTGCCGGCAGATGTTCGACGCCAGCGCAGCGCACGCGGCTGATCTGCAACTGGCCGTGGCCTCGCACGATGACCAGATTATCAACTACGCCAAGGCTTACGCCTATCATCACGGCATCGGCCGCGACCGCTTCGAGTTCCAGATGCTCTACGGCATCCGCCGCGACGTGCAACTGGCCCTGGTCAAAGAGGGCTACAAGGTGCGCGTTTATGTACCCTTCGGCACCGCCTGGTACGGCTATTTCATGCGCCGCCTGGCCGAGCGGCCGGCCAACCTGGTCTTCTTCCTGCGCGCGCTGGTGGGGCGATGATGACGGCGCGATCCGGCGCATTCCTGGCCGGCAAGACCGCCATCGTCACCGGCAGCGGTCGCGGCATCGGCCGCGCGATTGCCATCGAACTGGCGCAGCGAGGCGCGCAGGTGGCCGTCAACTTCTTTCGCCGCCGTGAATCGGCCGAGGAGACGGCCGCGGTCATCACGGCCGCGGGCGGACGCGCCATCGTGGTCAAGGCCAATGTGGGCCAACTCGACGGCCTGCAGACCCTCGTGCAGGAAACGGTCAAGGCCTTTGGCGGGGTGGACATCTTCATCGCCAATGCCGCCAGCGGGGTGCTGCGGCCGGCCGTGGAGCAGGACGAGCGCACCTGGGATTGGACGATGAACATCAACGCGCGTTCTCTGCTGTTTGGCGCGCGGGCGGTGGCGCCGTTCATGCAGGCCCAGGGCTGGGGCCGCATCATCGGCATCACCAGTATCGGTTCCACCCGTGTCTTGCCCGAATACGCCATGGTCGGCATCTCCAAGGCGGCCATCGAGGCCGCGGTGCGTTACCTGGCCGTGGAGCTGGCGCCGACCGGCATCGTGTGCAACGCCATCAGCCCGGGCGTGGTGGAGACGGAGGCGCTCGATTTCTTCCCCAGCAGGGACCAAATCTTGGCCGAAGGGCTGCGGCGCACGCCGGCCGGGCGCTTCGTGCAGCCTGAAGAGGTGGCGCGGCTGGTCGCGTTCCTCTGTTCGGACGATGCCCGCATGATCATGGGCCAGGTGATCACCATTGACGGCGGTTACGCCCTGTTGGCGTAGCAGCAGATGTTTGGAATGAAAAGAGAGTAACGGAGCGTAGCAAAATGAGCAACGACAACCGACGTGCGCGGATTCGCGCCAGGCTGGAAGAAGCCCGCCAGGAACTCCTGGATGTGTTGGACAAAATTACGCCTGACACCGAGGTACAATCTACCGAAAACCCCGCCTGGACCGTTCACGACATCGTGGCGCATGTCACCCTGTCGGAGCGCGGACTGCAGGCCACCGTTCAACGCTTCCTGGAAGGGGTTGAGCTGCCCGCTGATTTCAGCCTGGACGTGTGGAACGAGCGCCAGGTCAAAAAAGCGGCCAACCGCTCGCTGGCCGAGATGATTGCGGCGATGACCGGCTCGCGCCAAGGGACCCTGGAACTGCTCGAATCGCTGAGCGATGAGCAGATGGCGGTCGAAGGCATGCATCCGGCCGGCTTTCGCACCACAGTGGCGGGCGTCTTCAAGGTGATGGCTTACCATGAACGCCTGCACGGCGCAGAGATTGCACGTGCCCTGGGACTGCCCGCACCCCGCATCCCGGCCTGGCCGGGAACCGACGTTTCTGTGACGAGAGAATAAAGAACATCATGCCATCTTTTCTGACCTTTCCTGAACATTTCTTGTGGGGCGCGGCCACCGCAGCCTACCAGATCGAAGGCGCCTGGCAGGCCGACGGCAAGGGGGAGTCCATCTGGGACCGCTTCGCACACACGCCGGGCAAGACCCGCAACGGTGACACCGGCGATGTGGCGTGCGATCACTACCACCGCTGGCCGGACGACATCCGTCTGATGCAGTCGTTGGGACTGCGCGCTTACCGTTTCTCCATCGCCTGGACGCGCATCCTGCCCCAGGGCCGCGGCGCCATCAACCAGGCCGGGCTTGATTTTTACAGCCGCCTGGTGGATAGCCTGCTGGCCGCCGGCATCGAGCCGGGCGTCACGCTCTATCACTGGGACCTGCCCCAGGCCCTGCAAGACCAGGGCGGCTGGGCCAATCGCGACACCGCGGCCGCGTTCGTGGAGTATGCCGATGTGGTCAGCCGCCGCCTGGGCGACCGTGTCAAGCTGTGGATTACGCACAACGAGCCGGCCGTGGTGGCATGGCTCGGCCATTCGAACGGTGAGCATGCGCCCGGCATCAATGATGTGGCGACGGCCGCGGCGGTCAGTCATCACTTGCTCCTGTCGCACGGCTGGGCCATGCCGGTGCTGCGCCAGAACAGCCCCGACGCCGAGGCCGGCATCACGCTGAACATCAACTGGACCGCGCCGGCTTCGCGCAGCGCGGCCGACCTGGATTTTGCACGCAACGTGGATGGCCGCTGGGTGCGCTGGTTCCTGGACCCGCTCTACGGCCGCTGTTACCCCGCCGATGTTACCGCAGACCTGGAGGCCGAGGGCGCGTTCCCGCACGGCGTTCTGTCCTTTGTGCAGCCCGGCGATTACGTCGCCATCGCCACGCCGACCGATTTCCTGGGCGTCAACTACTACAATCGCGTCATCGTACGCAGCCCGGCGGTGGCCGAGGCCGACAACCTGCCGCCGACTGTCATCCCCGCGCCGCACGATCTCGATCACTGGTCCGAGATGGGTTGGGAAACCTATCCTGACGGCCTGTTCGCAACCCTGGCGCGGGTGGCGTTCGAGTATCAAGCGCCCCGCATCTACATCACCGAGAACGGCGCCAGCTATGCGGACGGGCCAGACGCCGATGGGCGAGTGCATGACGCCCGGCGCCTCGCCTATGTGCGCCAGCATTTGGTCGCAGCCTGGCGCGCCATTCAGGCGGGCGTGCCCCTGGCCGGCTACTTCGCCTGGTCGCTGCTCGACAACTTCGAGTGGGCGCATGGCTACGCACAGCGCTTTGGGCTGACCTGGGTCAACTACGAGACGCAGGAGCGCATCGTCAAGGACAGCGGTCTCTGGTACGGACAGGCGGCGCGGGCCGGCGGGTTTGCACCGGCGTGAATTCCGCGCCCCTGCGTCAGGTTCTGAAAAAGGGTTTGCGATGAACTATCGTACGCTTGGGCGCACGGGCCTGCGGGTATCCGAGATCGGTTTTGGCGGTTGGGCCATTGGCGGCGCTGCGTTTGGCAACTCCTACGGCCCCACCGATGACGCCGCCTCCCGCGCGGCGATCCAGCGCGCGCTGGAGTTGGGCTGTACTTTTTTCGACGCGGCCGATGTCTACGGCCATGGGCACAGCGAAGAGCTGCTCGGCCAGGCGCTGCATGACGCGGCCGCCCGCGACCAGGTCATCATCGCCACCAAAGTGGGCGCCAACTTCTATCACCGGGATGTTGACCCGGCCCTGGCGCCCGGCCTGAGCCGTCACCTGGGGCGGCCGCTGGCCGATTTCCCGGCCGACGCCGTGCTGCCCGTGGCGCATGGCGCCAATTTCCGCCCGGACTACCTGCGCTTTGCCTGCGAACAGAGCCTGCGCCGGCTGCGCCGCGAGGTGATTGACCTTTATCAACTGCACAACCCCGGCCTGGCCTTGATCGAGCAGGGCGAGATTTGGCAGGCGCTGGACGATCTCAAGCAGGCCGGCAAGATTCGTTTCTACGGCGTGTCCATTCATCAGCCGGTCGAAGGCATCGCGGCCCTGGTCGGCGGTAAAGCAGACACGATCCAGGTGGTGTACAACCTGCTCGATCAGGCCGCGGCCAGCCAGCTCTTCCCCCTGGCCCTGGCCCTGCAGGTGGGCATCATTGCCCGTGAACCGTTGGCCAACGGCTTCCTGGCCGGAAAATACGGGCCAGACACGCGCTTTGCGCCAGGCGATATGCGCGCGACCTGGCCGGCCGATTATGTCACGGCCCGCAGCCGCGCCGCGCAGACCCTGGCGGCAGAATGGGTGCGCCCCGGCCAAACCCTGGCCCAGGCCGCTATTCGCTTTGCGCTCGATCATCCGGCCGTCAGCACCGTCATCCCCGGCGCTAAGACCCCGGGTCAGGTCGAACAGAATTTGGCCGCGGGTGGGGTTTGGAGCGCGAGGTTTGGAGCGCGGGGTTTGGAGCGCGAAGGCGCGAAGGGACGCGAAGGCGCGAAGCACGAAGGCGCGAAGCACGAAGACGCGAAGGGGCGAAGGAGCGAAGGGGGTGAGGTGGGGGGAGAGTATGAAGGACATGGGGCAAAGTAGGGGGCCGGCTATTGCATTTGGCCGTGCGATCTGTGGGGACTTGGATGCGGCCTTGCGCCGTGAGTGGCTGGTGACGAACGGTATCGGCGGCTTTGCGGCGGGCACTATCGCCGGCGCGCACACCCGGCGCTATCATGGTCTGCTCGTGGCTGCCTTGCGGCCGCCGCTGGACCGCACGCTGCTCCTGGCGAAGTTGGACGAATGGGCCGAGATGGATGGCGCCGTTTTCCCGCTTGCCTGCAACGAATTTCAGGATGGCACCGTGGACCCGCATGGCTACCGTCACCTGGAATCGTTTCACCTGGACGGCACGCTGCCGGTGTGGCGTTATGCCCTGGCTGACGCCATCCTGGAGAAACGCGTCTGGATGGTGCATGGTCAGAACACCACTTATGTCACCTACCGCTTGGAGCGAGGCGAGCGGCCCGTGCGCCTGGGGATCATGGCCCTGGCGAACTACCGTGATTATCACGGCGACATGCAGATGCCGACCTGGACGCCGCAACTGGAAATCTGCGCCACACCGCAGGAGAACGGTCACTGGGAAGCGGTTGACGGCCGTTTCGAACTGAAGATCACGATGTTCGAGACGGCAACCCCGTTCTTTCTGACCGCCAGCCTGCAGGGCGGCCAGCCGGCGGAACCGGCCGCGTTGCGCTTCGAGGTGCTCGATCACCTGTACCGCAACTTCCATTGGCGCATCGAAGCGGAGCGCCAGGAGACCGACCATGAAGACCTGACCGCGCTGGGGCGTTTCTACGTGGATCTGCAGCCCGGTCAAACCCTGTGCCTGGTCGCTTCTACCGTGGGTATGGATCATGCAGACGCGGTCGCCAGCCTGAGCGCCGCGCAAACCCGCGCGATCGAGCTGCTGACCCGCGCGCAGGTGACGGACGAGCCGGCCTGGATTCAACAGCTCACCCTGGCGGCCGACCAGTTCATCGTGGCCCGCGACGACGGGCATACGGTCATCGCTGGTTACCCCTGGTTTACCGATTGGGGCCGCGACACCATGATTGCGCTGCCGGGCCTGGCCTTGAGCACTGGCCGGCCAGAACTGGCCGCGTCGCTGCTGCGCACTTTTGCCCGTTATGTCAATCAGGGAATGTTGCCCAATCGCTTCCCGGACGCGGGCGAAGCGCTGGGGGATGGCGATTACAACACGGTGGACGCCACGCTGTGGTATTTCGAGGCCGTGCGCGCGGTCGTAGCTGCCAGCGGCGATCCCGATCTCTTGGCCGCGATCTTTCCCGTACTGCAGGACATCGTGGAGTGGCATCACACCGGCACGCGTTTCAACATTCGCGTGGACCCGGCCGATGGCCTGCTCAGCGCAGGCGAGGCGGGCGTGCAGTTGACCTGGATGGATGCCAAAGTGGGCGATTGGGTGGTGACTCCGCGCCAGGGCAAGGCGGTGGAGATCAATGCGCTCTGGTATCATGCGCTCTGCATCATGGCCGATTTTGCTCAACGCCTCGGGCAGTCAGCCGCCGCGTATGAGCAGCGCGCCAACCAGGTGCGCCAATCCTTTGCCCGTTTCTGGCGCGATGACCTGGGCTTCTGCGCGGATATCCTGGACGGGCCGACCGGCGATGACCTGGCGCTGCGCCCCAACGGGCTGCTGGCCGTCGCGCTGCCCAACAGCCCGTTGACGCCTTCCCAGCAGCGCCGCCTGCTCGACGCCTGCGCCCGCCATTTGCTCACCTCGATCGGCCTGCGTTCGCTCGCTGCCAGCGACCCGAACTACATCGGCCTTTACCTGGGCAACCGCCGCACGCGTGATGGCGCCTATCACCAGGGCACGACCTGGGCCTGGCTGATCGGCCCCTTCGTGCAGGCCCATCTGCGCGTCTACCAGGACCCAGCCCTGGCCCGCGCCTTCCTGGAACCGTTCCGCCACCACCTCAGCGACGCCGGCCTGGGCAGCATCAGCGAAATCGCCGACGGCAGCGCCCCCTTCGCCCCGCGCGGCTGCCCCTGGCAGGCGTGGAGCGTGGCAGAAGTGCTGAGAGCGTGGAAAATGCTCAGATCTGAACGCTGAATTCTGAACGCTGAAGGCTCAGAGCTGAATACCGCGACGCCACCCATCCCGATGACCTGGCACGCTGGCGCATCTACTGGCTCGCCCATCGCCGTCACCGCAGTTCCCCAACCATCAACCCGGCTCCGGCCCCCTGGCGTCCCACGCCGATTCCCGCATGACCCCCACCAATACAACAAGGCCGGCCCACAGACCACAGCCTGCGACCGACCTTGTCCTCGTGGGCAGGCAAGTTATGTTTGGTGCGACACCTATCCGACCTCGCGGCCGGCGCTCAACCCGCGCCCGCAGCTGCCGCTCGCGCGACCCGCCGCCTGGCAAACGCCGCGGGGAACACTGTCATTGTCGCCGGTGAGGGCAGCGTTTGTCTGCCTCTCCCAGCCTTTACGTGCGCCTCGCCCACAGCGCCAGTCTGGCATACCTCAGGCGCCTTGTCGAATCGCGGATGCCGGTGGCCGGTGGCGGCTGCGTCGCCAATCTTCCCTGACCTTTGGGGTCGCGTTCTTTTGCTTGACGGCCAAGCCTCGTTCCTTTACCGGCGCACTCTGTGGTTGTGGCTCGCTTAGAAATCTTGACGCTTGACGTCGCATATCCAGTGTGATTGGGCATCACAGAGAGCGAGAGGTCCGCTTGCCACCCCGTATCCGCCTTCCCGGCGCCTGAATCCCCTCGACTGGTAACTCATCCCCCAGCCCATCATCCGTCGTCTCACCCACGCACGGTCGCTCCCACGCGCATCCCACCCATCCAAATTTGA
>NZ_JADIZS010000074.1:0-20246 GCF_016704685.1 Candidatus Amarolinea dominans | reverse complement strand
GCCCGTCCACCACCGCTTCCTGATACTTGTCCAGGCGGACTTCACGGTTTGCAAACGCGATGGGGCAGGCCGGAAGCAGCGCAATAGGTGACGAGGTGCGACATGGTTTCGGCCATCGTGCTCATGTTGACGTTATTTTCGGTGTAGGCATGATTCGTGGCGGTGTAATAGCGCCAGCGGCAAATCGCGCCGTACATGAAGCCGGCATCCAAACTGAGCACGGGTGCCGCCCCACTTGCAGCGCCGTGAGAGGAGAATCTTCGATGACGAACTTCCCTGTGTGCCGACAGCGTCTCTTTTGGACTCTTGGGATCGTGACCAGGGATTTCCGCGACGCGGTGCCGGCAACGGTTTCGGATCCTTGCTGCCCATGACCGCGCTTGCCCCCGGTAAGGCGCGGCGCAACGGCCGTGATCGTTCATCACCGCGGCGAATTTGACCAGCCTTTCCCCTTGACCGGGCCCGCAACGTGCCACGCGCCAGGCAAGCTGGCTGAGTCTCGGCCTTGGACCCGCTCCCCACCGCGTATGTCGGGGCCCCACAGGTGGCCGGGCGTCGGCAAACTGCGCTTCACGCCGAAAGGCGATGCTCAGGTAGACCGGTGTTTGCGCCTGGCCCGTGATGATGATGCCGTCGAAGCCGGCCTGGCGCAGGGCCGGGGCCGAAGGAAGCCGCCGCTGTTACCCCTCACGGTCAGGCGGTGGCGGGCGAGCGTCACCACGCTGCAGCGGCCCGGCGGGGTGGCGGTGCCGACCAACGGCCCGTCCGAAGATGAGCGGGTTGTCCGTCCCCGGTTGGTGTCAGCGCATAATCCCACAGATAGCGGCGTTTGCGCCCGCCGCTGCCCGGGGAAAACGCTGCGTAGTCTGCGTTCAGCGGTTCGATCCAGGTGCGCTGCTGCGTCAGATCAACCCGCAGGATTTTGGCCGAGATAGCCAGGAGGTGGTCATACGAGTGTCCCTGTTTTCAGTCCGGCGCTGCCCCGAAAGCACGGTCGGCAGGCGGTTCCTTATTCGGGGCAGATCATTGGCGGCGGCCCGGCGACGATCACCGTCACCAGGCCGCAGCGGTTTCTCGGCGCGCCGCGCCCAAAAGTCAATTGACGCCGTCGGGGTGTAGGCGCAGGAGCTTGGCGGTGTCGTGGCCCGGTTAGGCACACGGGCGGCATCGTCACCGAGGTGTCGTCTTGGACCAGCAGCACCATGCGGCTGATTTCGTCGTCGTACTGCGCGGGGTTCGATTCCCATCTCGCTTCGGAGAGGGCAGGCCCAGCCGGCGCTCCAGGTCGCGAATGGCGGCCGCCAGGTTGGCTGCGCGCCCTGCGCCTCCATCCGTGGCAGGCAGGCCCAGGAAGCGCGCCAGGTCCGCGTAACCGGGGGTCCCTGGGCCGCGCACGCAGTATTCGATGGTGTAGGGCAGGTACATGCCGACGCTGCGGCCGTGCGGGATGTGGAAGCTGGCGCCGAGGGTGTGTCCCAGCGAGTGGGCGAGCGCGGCCTGCGCATTGCCAAAGGCCATGCCGGCGATAGTGGCCGCGTTGTGCATGCGCTCGCGCGCCTCCATGTCCTTGGCGCCCTGGCTGACCGGGATCGGCAGGTGTCGAACACCAGTTGGATGGCCTTCAGGCCAGGCCGTCGGAGAAGTCGTTGTGCCAGGAACTGCGTGTGGGCCCCGATGGCGTGGGTGGAGCACGTCAATGCCGGTGTCCGCGGTGACGCGAGGCGGCAGGTTGGCCGTCAGCGCCGGGTCTGGTTGACCAGGTCAGGCAAAATCTCGCGCGAGGCAGGCTGAGCTTGCGCGCTCTTCCACGTCGGTCAGCACGGTGGCCCAGGTGGCCCGGAGCCGGTGCCGCTGGTGGGGAATGGCGATCAGGCGCGCTTTGCTGCGCAGGCCGATGGGCACGACCGGGTTGATCGCGCCGGTCCGATGTCAGGGTATTCGTACAGGATCCACATGGCTTTGGCCGCGTCCATGGAGCCGCCGCCGCCCAGGCCGATGATCCAATCAGGCTGAACTCCAGCATGGCCGCCGCGCCCTGGTGCGACGGTTTCCAGCGAAGGCCCCGGCTCCACGTCCGAAAAAGACGGCCGCGGGGATGCCGGCCTCCTTCAACTGGGCGATGACCATCCCGGGATAGCCCAGTTTGGCCAACACGGCATCGGTGACAATGAAGGCGCTGGCCCTGCAAGTGGCTGAGGTAGCTCAGGGCATCCTCGCCGTAGACGATCTCAGGCGCTTGGAAAACCACATAACCGCCTCCTACGTGCTGCGGAACCTTGCCGTATGAGACGCCGTCGCCTGCGGCCAGGCCTTGGACCTCGTCGATACTGCGGGGGATGAAGGTGGTGCAGCGCACCAACCTGGCTGGCGGCTTGACCGACTTCATGATCTTGAGCATGTTGCCCTGCAGCTTGGAGTTTGCGCGTCACCAGGGCCTGATGTGGTCAATTTTGCGGCCGATGACCTGTTTCCACGCGCCAGCGGCGCGGCAATGACAAATTCTGGTCTTGACCAGTGATCCGCCAGCATGCCGGCTTCGCGGCATTTGCCGTGCCACAGATCCAGGTACATCACCTCTTCCTTGGCGACACCCTGACCCGCATCCACAACGAAATAGAAGTCGCTTCCCACGTGGCTGCGGCCTCGGCGTAGTCTTGACTCTGGTTCAGCTCTACCTGCAACTGCTTGGCCCATTCCTCGCTCGGAAATGCAAGTTTCATGACTCGATCCTCCTTAACGTAGTGTTCATGGATGCAGCGCCAAGATGACGCGCTGCGATATAACCATTGTAACATGCTTTCGATCTGCTGACAAAGCGCAGAGTCGCATTGGCGGCCGGCGGCTTGTTCATTCCAGTGTAGTCGTCTATAATGGCGTCAGGATTTTGCCACGAATTGCCACGAAAGAAGAAAACAATTCGTGAAAATTAGTGAAAATTCGTGGCAGAGAAATCAGGGATTTTTTGCTACCAATTGCCACGAATTGACACGAAGGCAAAGAAGAATTCGTGAAAATTAGTGAAATTCGTGGCAGAAAAATGTACATCGAAGGAGTGTACCGATGCCTCTGCAACCTGGCATGATTCTGGAAAACCGTTACCGCGTCGAATCCCTGCTCGGTCAGGGCGGGATGGGCGCGGTCTACAAGGCGTTCGATCAACGCCTGCGCATGGCCGTGGCGCTGAAGGAAAACAGCCTGGTGACGCTCGACGCCCGCGCACAGTTCGAACGCGAGGCGCTGACGCTGGCCCGCCTGCACCACAGCAACCTGCCCACGGTGACCGATCATTTCATCACGGCCGACGGCGCAGTACCTGGTGATGACCTTCATCGAGGGCATCAACCTGGCCGAAGCTGCTGGCCGGCGGCCGTCAAGCGCCAGCCGAGGTGCTGAGCTGGCTGGGGCAGGTGTGCGACGCCTTGACCTACCTGCACAGCCAGAATACGCCCATCATTCACCGCGATATCAAGCCGCAGAACATCAAGATCACGCCGGAGGGACACGCCTTCCTGGTGGACTTTGGCCTGAGCAAGGTGGGCTCGACCTACCAGAGTACGGCCAGCGGCGCGCTGGGCGTGACCGCGGGCTGTCGCCGCTGGGCAGTACGGCAGCGGCGCACACCGATCAGCGCACCGGATGCCTCGCGCTGACCGCCACGCTGTACGCGATGCTGACCGGCGAACCGCCGCCGGAGAGCGTCAAGCGCGCGGTGGGGACGGCGACCTTGACTCCGCCGCGCGCCCTGAATCCCACCCTCAGCCCGGCGCTGGACCGGGCGCTGCTGCACGGCCTGGAGACGCAGCCCACCAACCGGCCGGCGACCGTGGCCGCGCTGCGTCAGGAGTGGGAGGCGGGTCTGGCCGCGGCCAAAACCGCGCGCCCCGCGCCCCCGGCGCCGGTGGCTCCGCCCACCCAGGTCCGTTGCCGGCCGTCGCCCCGCCGCGGCCCGCGCTGGCGCCGGTGCGGCGTGAGCGCAACGTGTCAGCCTGGGCGCTGATCGGGATCGGCGCGCTGTGACGTGACGCTGCGTGGTGCGAGGGTGGGGGCGTTGGGCGGCTCGCAGCTTCCACGCCGACCGTGGTCGTCCGGCCGGGCGACGGCGAAACCAATAGTGACCGTGACCCCGCTGACTGCGACGCCGCTGCCGAAGGATCCGGACACACTGACGCCGACAGTTACGCCTACGCCTAGCGGCGGAACGACGCGCGCGCGTGCAGCGGACGGGGCGGTGATGGTCTGGGTGCCGGCAGGCGAATTCACGATGGGGTCGGCGGCCAACGACAGCCAGACGTATGACGATGAGAAGCCGCAGCACCGGGTGACTGTGGCGGGGTTTTGGATAGACCGCACGGAAGTGACGAATGGGCAGTACCGGAAGTTCGTGGATGCCGGCGGTTACAACCAGCAGCAGTACTGGACGGAAGCGGGCTGGGCGTGGAAGGGGCAGAACAATGCCACGCAGCCGGGTTGTTGGGGCGATGGCAACTTCAATCAAGCGGAGCAGCCGGTGGTGTGCGTGAGTTGGTATGAGGCCTACGCGTATGCGCGCTGGGCGGGGGGGCGGCTGCCGAGCGAAGCGGAGTGGGAGAAGGCGGCGCGGGGGACGGATGGGCGGATTTACCCGTGGGGGAATATGTGGGACGGGACGTGGGCGGACTTCTGCGACAAGAACTGTCAGTATGACTATAAGGATGCTGGCGTGGATGATGGATATACCACCACAGCGCCGGTGGGGAGCTATGCGAATGGGGTGAGTCCTTACGGAGTGCATGACCTGGCGGGGAACGTATGGGAATGGGTGAGCAGCGAATATGGGAATTATCCCTACAAAAGTAATGATGGGCGAGAAGACCAGAGTAGCACAGATGTTCGTCGTGTCCTGCGGGGCGGGTGTTGGTACCATGGAGCGTGGAATGTGCGCTCCGCCGCCAGCCGGGACAGGCTCGACCCGGGCCCCGCAACCGATGTGGGTTTTCGGGTGGCGTCCCCGGCCTCTGAGTCTCTGGGGACTCTGGAATTCTGAGTTCATTGACAACGACTGCTGGTGTAAGCCAGGGAACAGCACGGCGGGACAGAGCTGAGCGGGGGTGCAGGGGGCTGCGGCCCCCTGTCTGGGTTGAGGTTGAGCGATTGAAATCGCGCCTCAAGGGCGTGCCGCCGGGCGTCCACCTCCGTGGACGCAATGCCGGTCGGCGCAGGCTGACTTGGGGCGGAACGCCCCTTGCGGCCCGAATTCATGCGGCGGCCGCAGCCGGCGCACGAGGCCCGGAGCAGTTACGGACAGGGATAAGGCAAGCATGATTTGTTGCAGACGGCGACGTCACGCCAGAGACGTGACCTACGGCTGTAACGCAAGCCGGAGGCTTGCGCCGTCAACGCACCAAGCATGATTTTGTTGCTTGACAACGTCCAAACGCCGGTTCATCGGTTGGCTTGTTCATTCTTGAGGCATCGTCTATAATGCCTCACGCACGCTGATTTCATTCAATCCGGTTGATGTGGTCGAAGATCAGGGAAATGAACTTTGAGCAACGCGAAAAGTGACAACGCAAACCATAGATGACGACATGCGATCTGAGTATGATTTCTCGCGGGGCGTACGCGGAAAGCATGCTGCGGCCATGCAAGGCGGATATACGATCATCATTCATGCCGCGGACGGTGCGACGGTCACGCGTGAGGTCAAGCCAACCCAGGGAGCTGTTGTCCTCGACCCAGATGTCCTGCGTTATTTCCCTGATTCCGATTCGGTGAATCGCGCACTGCGCACCTTGATTGCCCTGTTTCCGAAGGAATCTGTCCGCGACGGTCGGCGCACGGCCAGCGCAGGCAGGAGGCCGTGACGCGCTTCGAGCGGTGGCTGGAGGAAAACCTGGTGGCGCTGCAGGACGAATGAAAGAGAATCCGATGAAAAAGACAACCCCCTATTTGAGCCTACCCTACACGATTGAACTCAAGCATGACGCAGAAGACGGCTGGTTTGTGCGCGTCAAGGAACTGCCGGGGTGCATGAGTCAGGGTGACAGCGCCGCCGAAGCCCTGACGATGATCCGCGAAGCGATGCAGGGTTGGCTGACCGTGGCCCTGGAGCAGAACATGACCATCCCTGAACCGCACAAGAGGTTGCATCATGGCTGAAGCAGGAATTGCAACGAGAGCCAAAAGCGGAGTCATAAGACAAGAGCAGGTCATCCTCAAGGTGCAGGAATTGCGATGCGTCCTGTGCGCACAGGACCTGGATATGACCGCGGTCTATCTCTACGGTTCTTACGCGGCTGGCACGGCTGACGCCGACAGCGACATTGATGTCGCGGTGATCTCGCCAGACTTGACGGGGGACCGCTTACAGGACTGGGTGCGCCTGACCACCCTGGCGACGCGGCTCGATGCGCGCTTCGAAGTCATCGGCTTCCGACCCGAACAGTTCCGCGACGAACACCCGCTGGCCTGGGAGGTCAAGACACGCGGTATTCTCGTGCAGTGACACCCATCTGCTTCCTGCTCCACCTCCACTCATCGTCTTCAAGGAAGCTCCATGAGCAACACCACAAGTGACAGCGCACAAACCATAGATGACGGCATGAGCTCGAAGGAGAATCAGATGATTAGGCAGTTCAAGATTGTGGTTGAGAAACACATTGACGGTTACGTGGCCTACCCACTGAATCTAAGAGGCGTGGTTGTGGGGCAGGGCAATAGTTACGAAGAGGCGCTAGCCGATGTCAAATCAGCCATTACGTTTCATATCGAAACTTTCGGTCCGTACCGTACAGGTAATGATCGTGTTGTTCAGCCAGGTCATTGACGCCGGTCGCGAGGGCAGATTCGTGAATCCGGTAGAGCGGCGAAGGCGCTGCATCTAGCCAACCAGAGATAATCTCCCATAGATCTGCCAGTTGCTCAGGCTGCAATCGCTCAACGGCGGCTGCAACCTGCTCTCTCGAAGGCACCACGACCCTGTACAGTTGAACGCCCTGGTGCTCCGCCAGCATCGGGGGTGTTTGCAAGGGGCGAAATACACCATTCTCATAAACGGCAGGGATAATGTAGTTTGTCATGGATGCATCCTTACCAGGTAAGCCTCGAACTGGCTCGCCCAGGCCGGGGACGCTGCGCCGCCGGCGGGTGCAGGTGTTTGCGCTGGCGCAGGCTGATGCTCGCCCGGTTGCGCGAAGGTGTAGGTGGCCGCGGGGGGCGCCTGCAGCAGTTCGATGGCATGCGGTAACGCGGGTAGAATCGTCTCCAGATTCTCACGCACCGCCTTGGGGCTGCCCGGCAGGTTGATGATCAGTGTGCGCCCACGAATGCCCGCCACAGCCCGGCTGAGCATGGCGTGCGGCGTCACTTGCAGGCTGGCTGCGCGCATGGCCTCAGCGAAACCGGGCGCTTCGCGCTCGATCACGTGGCGCGTGGCCTCCGGCGTGACATCGCGCAGGGCAAAGCCGGTACCGCCGGTCGTCAGAATCAGATCTATTTCTTCCTCATCCGCCCACCGTCGCAGCACTTCCTCGATCACGTTGCGCTCATCGGGCGCCACCGCGGTCGCCACGATCAGGCCGGCCAGGCGCTCACGCACCATCTGTTGCAACAACGGCCCGCTGGCATCCTCTGTTTCCCCGCGTGCCGTCCGGTCGCTGACGGTCAAGACTCCGACTCGCATAAGCATGGTGTTGGTTCCTTTCTCAAGTGGCGTGCGCGCCCTTACTGCTTTTGTCCAGCGCCAGGCTGATCTCCAGACGCGTGTCAGGGTCAGTCTCGGTCCGCCAGCCGCGGGCCAGGGCCAGGCGCGCCGCGGGATCATCCATCTGCCCCAAAGCCCACGCCGCATGGCTGCGCAGGAGCGGCTCAGGATCAGCCAGGCGCCGCGCCAGCGCCGGCACCGCCACGGGATGGCCCCAGTTGCCCAGGGCCACGCACACGTTGCGCAGCAAGCCGCGCGGGCCGGCGCGCAGCAGCGGGCTGCGGCGAAAACGTGCGCGCAGGGCCGCATCATCCAGTTCGATCAGGTCGAGCAGGGGGGGCGCCAGGTCATCCAACCGCGGGGCGAACAGGGCCGTCGCTTTGGCCGCATCGGTCTGGCAGCGGCGTCCGTTCCAGGGACACACCGCCTGGCACACGTCGCAGCCGAAAATCCAATTACCGAGCCGTGGCCGCAGTTCACGCGGGATGGCGCCCTTCAGTTCGATGGTCAAGTACGAGATGCAGCGGCGAGCATCCAGGACAAAGGGCGCCGCAAAGGCCTGCGTTGGGCAGTCCGCCAGGCAGCGGGTGCAGCCACCGCAGCCGCCGCGTGCGCCGTCCGCAAACCGCCAGGCCGGCGCGCGCGGGGTCTGCTGCTCGATGTCCAACAGGGCAATCGGCGCTGCCGCGGCTACGTCAGTGGTCAGGGTCGCCGGCTCATCGAACTCAAGCTCTTCTGGCACCAGCAGGGTAGCCAGCAGCAGCCAGGAGCCGAGCCGGGGGTGAATGAGGCAGGTGTTCTTGCCGCTGAAGCCGATTCCGGCCTGCTGCGCCCAGCCGCGTTCGAGCACCGGCGCCGAATCAACGCTCACCTTGCCTGGCGTCGTGCGCCCCGTTCGACCGCGCAGCCAGCCATCCAGCGCGTAGAGGCGCGGCTTCAGCAGATCGTGGTAATCCATACCCCAGGCAAAGCTGGCAATCCGGCCGCGTGACGGGTCCGCCGCCAGCAGCTCTGGCAGCGCGCCTGTCGCGTAGCTGATGCCAAGCACGACCAGCGAGCGGGCGTTGGGCAGGCGCTGCTGCACCTCCGCGCGTGCGGCCACGGCGTCTGGCCGCGCCAGATAGCCCATGGCGCCGTGGTAACCGCGGGCCAGCCAGCGCGCGTAGGCATCCGCCTGCGGCGCGGGTCCGGCCGGCGCAATCCCAACCAGGTCGAAGCCCAGGTCACGGGCGCGCTGTTTCAACTGTTGCGTCAGGGCTTTTAGCTGTGGTGTCATCATGGAGACGTGCATAGGTGGCCGTATGGTAGCCCTTTCACGTGGCTTGTCAAAGATGGCGCTTGACCCGGCGGCGCATTCGGCTATAATCATGGCTCTGCGCCGGAACGATTAGTGATGCGCCGACGTCAGCAAAACCGCACAGGCGCCAAGACGCCTGCGATTCTTGTGAAATGAGGACTCTGCCTGTGAAAAATCGCCTGTCTGCTCTTCTGCTGGCGGCAAGCGCGCTGCTGCTCATCCTGGCCTGTGGCTCGCTCTCCGCCCGCAGCACGGCCGTCGCGCCGACCGCGACCCCGTCGGGGCCAAGCGACCCGCCGCCAGCAACAACGTCGCCCACCCCGCGACCGCTGCCTACGCTGGCACGCGCCACACCCACCCCCCTGACCGCCGCCACGCCGCCGACAGAGGGTGCGGACCAGAGCCAGCAGTTCATCGTCACCGAACAGGACCTGGAGGACTCGGTCAACAGCGACGAGATGCAGGAGCAAGTTCAGACCGAGAACTTCGACGCGACCTTCACCGGCGGCAAAGTGATTTTGACGGTTGACAGTCTGCGCTATGGCATCCTGAACATGGGATCGCTCAGGGTCGTAGGCACGGTGACGGCAACCGATGGCGTGGCCCATTTCAACACCGAGAGCGTCGAGCCAAACAACCTGCTGACGGCCGCAATCCCCGGCCTGCTGGAGCGGGTTCTGACTGGCAGCACCACCGGCTATTATGTGGAAGATGTCGAAGTGCAGGAAGGACGCATCGTGTATACCGTGCGTCCGCTTTGATCTTCACCTCAGCGGTTCGAACTGGGCCGAGAAGTGGCGTAACTGCGGCGGCTGCCAGCTAATCCGGTAGCCGCGCAGGTTGTCCTTCAGGCGCGCGACATAGGTGACAACTTCTGCGACATAGTCCACATGGCTCTGCGTATACACCCGCCGCGGGAAGGCCAGGCGCACCAGTTCCAGGGCGGCCGGCTCCTCGCTGCCATCGGCGTGGACGCGACCAAACATCACACTGCCAATCTCCACACTGCGGATACCGCCTTCCTGATAGAGCGCCACCGCCAGGGCCTGCGCCGGGTAGTGGCTGGCCGGGATGTGCGGCAACATGGCCGCGGCATCCAGGTAGAGCGCGTGGCCGCCGGTCGGTTTCATGAAGGGCACGCCGGCCGCGTCCAGTTTTTCGCCCAGGTAGGCAATCGAGCGCAGGCGGTAGCGCAGATAGTCCTCGTGCAGCACCTCCTCCAGGCCAACCGCAATCGCCTCCAGATCGTAGCCGGCCAGGCCACCGTAGGTTGGGAAGCCCTCGGTCAGGATCAGGGTGTTCTTGCAGCGCTGCGCCAGGTCATCATCATGCAGGGCAAGGAAACCGCCGATGTTCGCCATGCCGTCCTTCTTGGCGCTCATGGTGCAGCCGTCGGCATAGGAGAACATCTCCTGGGCAATTTCCAGCGCCGTCTTGTCCGCGTAGCCTGGCTCACGCTGCTTGATGAAGAAGGCATTCTCGGCAAAGCGGCAGGCATCCAGGAAAAAGGGCACGCCATGCGCATGACAGACCTGGCTGACCGCGCGGATATTGGCCATGCTGACCGGTTGCCCGCCGCCAGAGTTATTGGTGACGGTCAGCATGACGACCGGCACCTGGTCGCGGGGGACGGTTTGCAGGGTGTGCGTCAGCGCGTCCACGTCCATGTTGCCCTTGAACGGTGCGATGAGCGCCGGCTGATGCGCCTCGGCACAGGGCAGATCGAGCGCCTGCGCGCCCTGGCACTCCACGTTGGCGCGGGTGGTATCGAAATGGGTGTTGTTAGGGACCACGTAGCCGGGCTTGCACACGTTGCCAAACAGAATGCGCTCGGCTGCCCGCCCCTGGTGTGTGGGGATGATGTGCTTGAAGCCGGTGATGCGCTGCGCGGCCGCTTCGAATTTGTAGAACGAACGCGCGCCGGCGTAGCTCTCATCGCCCTGCATCATGCCGGCCCATTGAAACGAAGACATGGCGCCGGTGCCCGAATCGGTCAGCAGATCAATCAGCACATTTTCGGCGCGTACCAGGAACAGGTTGTAGCCGGCCGCTTCGATGATGTCCGCGCGCTGTTCCCAAGTGGTAAACTGAATCGGTTCGACCGTTTTGATGCGAAACGGTTCGATAATCGTTCTGAAATGTGGATGCACGGCTCCTCCAAATTGAAACCAGGGGCAGCGGTCAGACTCCGGATCATGGCGCGGGAACCCGGCTTCTGCCAGGAAAGACCAGCAGTTCGAGCCTGGTTTTAACCACAGAGATCACAGAACCAGAGTAGTGCGATTTGCTCTGATCTGCCGTTGTTGTGTCGTACGAGCGGATGAATTCTTCGGCCTTTTCCACCAGGCTGCGATTGCCGATGTAGAGCGGCACCCGTTGATGCAGCACAGTGGGCTGGATGTCGAGAATGCGCTGCCGGCCATTGGAGGCATACCCTCCAGCGTTTTCGGCAATGAACGCCAGCGGCGCGCATTCATACAGCAGACGCAGTTTGCCCGTCGGTTTTTGGGGGTCCCTCAGATCGGCCGGGTAGTAGAAGATGCCGCCCTGCAACAGATTGCGGTGAAAATCGGCCACCATCGAACCAATGTAACGGGCAGAAAGACCCTTGAAGCCGTTGTCCATGCCCTGCATGTAGCGGGTGAAACGCTGTATCCCGTCCGACCAGTGAATCTCGTTACTTTGATTGACGCTGTAGTATTTGGGTTTCTCCGGGACGCGAATGTCGGGATGGGAAAGCAGGAACTCACCAATCATGGGGTCCAGGGTGAAACCATGAACGCCATAGCCTGTGCTGTAGACGAGCATCGTGCTGGAGCCGTAGATGATGTAGCCAGAGGCGACGATGCGGTTGCCGGGCTGCAGAACATCCTCATTCGTCCCGGGGCCGGCGGTCGTCACACGGCGATAGATGGAAAAGATGGTACCGACACTGACATTCGAGTCAATGTTCGATGAACCATCGAGCGGATCGAAGAGCAGGACGTATTTGCCCTGGGGAAAGCGTTCTGGAATCGCGATAATTTCAGGTTCTTCTTCGGAGCCCATGCAGGCCAGGCGCCCGGTGTGGTCGTTCAGGCGATAGATGGTGCGTTGGGCAAACACGTCCAGCTTCTGCACCTCCTCGCCTTGCACGTTCTCTTCGCCGGTCGTGCCGAGAATCTCAGCCAGGCCGGCGCGCTGAATATGGCTGCCGATGATCTTACCGGCAAGGGCCATATCGTACAACAGGCCGGTCAGGGTGCCGGTGGCCTCGGGATGGAACTTCTGCTGCTCCAAAATGTGGCGCTCGATGGTCTGCAGCGGGCCTCTGGGTAGGAATGACGCCATTGTTTCTCCTCCTTACTGGGTACTGTCACGCGCTTGGAACTTGACAATTGACGGGTTGCGGGCACAGCGGGTCAGGATGACCTACGACCGGCTGTGCAGCGCAATATCCAGGAGATCGCTCAAGACGGCAAAACCGGTCTCTTGACGCCCGGCGCCCGGCCCCACGAGGGTGACATCGCCGAGCAGGTCGGTGGTGAAGGTGATGGCGTTGGTCACGCCGCTCACGCCGGCCAGGGGGTGAGCGAACGGCAGCCGCAGCGGCTGCACGCTGGCCGCAACCGTGCCATCGGCCTGTCGGGTGACGCGACCGATCAGCTTCCAGCGCTCGCCGGCCGCTGTGGCCGCGGCAATGTCGGCCTGGCTGAGGCCGGTGATGCCCTGGCGAGGCACGCTTGTCAGGTTGACATGGGCGCCCAGCAGCGCATTAGCCAGGATGACCACCTTGGCCAGCGCGTCGAAACCCTCCACGTCGGCCGTCGGATCGGCTTCGGCATACCCCAGGCGCTGCGCCGAGGCCAGCGCGTCCGCGTAACTGGTTCCTGCCTCCATCTGAGTCAGGATGTAGTTGGTGGTGCCGTTGAGAATGCCCTTGATCTCGCTGATCTGACAACCGGCCAGGGCCTGCCGCCCCAGGCGAATGGAAGGCGTGCCGCTCATCACCGTGCCTTCGAAGCGCAGCAGGCGGCCAGCCGCGTCCGCGGCTGCTTGCAGCTCGTGGTAAGCCAGGGCGATGGGGCCTTTGTTGGTCAGCACCGCATGCTTGCCGCTGGCCAACGCTGCTTTGACATGACTGATGGCCGGCTGTCCGGTCTTGACATCGGTCCAGCTCACCTCCACCACGGTGTCGGCCTGGCTGGCGCTAATGGTGGTCAGGCTATCCCAGCCTTTGATCATTCCTGGGCCATCGGGATAGGCATCCAGGCGCTCGCCCCGGCGGGCCAGGTCGAGCAAAAGGCCCAGGTCAAGCCCATCCGGCTGGTGTACGCTGCCCTTGAGCAGGTCGCTGACCGCGACGACGACAAAGGTCACACCGCTGTTGACCTCCAATGCGGTTGCGCGTGCCTGCAAGATCTCCGCCAGCCCCTGGCCGACAGTACCAAAACCGATCAATGCCACTTTGTGCTTCACGAATCCTCCTTCTCGTGCGCTGCGTCGCAAAAATGTGTTCGGCGGCCAGGCCAACCAGGGCTGGCGCGGCGTGCCCTGGTGACTACCTGCGGGGAGGAACTGCTCCTGCACTGCCTTTTGCAGGCACCTCATGCAACTGGATCAGCACGTAGGCCTCAGCGTGCTCGATATGTTGAGAATATTGAAGACCGATGGTTTGCAGAAGATGCAGCATCTGGTGGTTGTCGGCCTGGACGTAGCCCTTGAAAGTAGTGATGCCCACAGCCACCGCCGCGTTGACCAGGTACCCGAGCATCTGCCGGCCCACGCCCTGGCTCTGAAAATCGTCGCGCACAACGATGGCCGCCTCGGCCTCTGTGCCGCCGGGCTGACGATGCGCGCGCGCCACGGCAATGGCGACCTGCTCACCCTCGTCGCTGGCAAGCAGAGCGATCAGCGCCACCTGATTGATCTGGTCTACATGTGCCATATCGGACGCACCCTGCCAGATTGTTTCGTCACTCACGTGCTCCATGGGAATATGGAAGCGCTGATAACGTGAGTTGGGCGATAGGCGACGGAAGAGGTCCACCAGCAAAGGTGCATCGTCTTCCGTCAAGGGTCGCACGGTCAACCACTGGCCATTGCGTGTCGTAAAAGTTTCCATTCGGTTGTTTTTCCCTCCCAATCCACCTCGAGCCAAGCTTACTGCATGAATCATACATCAAGATGCCCAATTCTGCAACGTCCTGAGGCGCCAGTAAACCAAATATCGAAACCGGCAACCCTTGACATTTTTTGCAACTCATGCTAAAATGGTGAAGCTTGTTTCCTGGACGCATTTTGTGGGTGTCAATCAATGCTCCAACATGACCACACGCATCGTACATCATCGCCCGATCCAACTACCGCCGTCAGGTATGGCTAAGTCAATTTTCGGCAGACACCATTGAGCAAAGCGCATGGGCCAAGCGACACAGGGTAGGTTGTAGAGGGCTGTAAGGAGCTCATACCAGTTATGAGTGATTCAAATCTGATCCAGACCGAACAGAATGAGGGCGTCGAGCCGGCGGATAACGTGACGGTTGCCGCGGCGCCGGCCGATTCGACCGGCACTGCGGTTGCCGACTGCGCCAGAGGCTGCGCCAGAGGCTGCGCCAGAGGCTGCGCCAGAGGCTGCGCCAGAGGCTGCGCCAGAGGCTGCGCCAGAGCGCTACTACCGGTCGAAAACCTGGACGGCGCGACGCGTGCTGAGCTACGCGCAGCCATGACGGCCCTGGCCGACCCTGACCAGCCGCTCCTGGATATCCGGACGCGGCAGCAGCGACGACCGTCTATCTGGGCACTGGCCGCCGCGGGAGCTGTGGAAGTGGAGGCTGGGTTGACTGACCCGGCGCCGGTGGCTGTGCAGCAGGCGAGCGAACCAGGCGGCGAGCCGGGTAATCAGGCGGCGGCCGACGAAGACTGGACTCATGCGCAGGAACTGATGGATGCGCAGGAGGTCTTCGAGACGCGGGTCACCGGCTATAACCTGGGCGGGGTCACCATCACCCTGGGGCGTCTGCGGGGCTTCATCCCTAACTCGCACCTCAGCACGATTCAGCCTGAGATGGATGCGGAGCAGCAGCAGAATGAACTGAGTAAACTGGTGGGCAAGATGATCCCAGTACGGATCATCGAGGTGCAACGCAAGCGCCGGCGCCTGGTGTTGTCTGAACGCCTGGCCGAACGGGCCTGGCGCGATAAGCAGCGCGATCATATCTTGGGCGAGCTGCAGGTTGGACAGCGGGTGACAGGCCGTGTGCGCAGCCTGACCAGTTTTGGCGTTTTCGTGGACATTGGCGGCGCCGATGGCCTGGTGCATCTCAGCGAGTTGACCCGGAAACGGATCAAACATCCCCGCGAGGTCGTCAAGGTTGGGCAGGAACTGGTGCTGGAAGTGATTCGTGTGGAACGCGAGCGCGGGCGTGTGGGTCTCAGCCTGAAGCATACGCAGGCCGATCCGTGGGCGGACATCGAGGCTCGTTATCATCCAGGCCAGCTCATCACGGCCCGTATCACGAACCTGGTCAGTTTTGGGGCCTTCGCCACGGTTGAGCCAGGCGTAGAAGGGCTGGTTCACATCTCGGAACTGAGCGATGACTACATTGAACATCCGCGCCAGGTCGTGCAGCGCGGTCAGGATTACACCATGCGGGTGCTGGCCATTGACCGTGAGCACGAGCGGGTGTCGCTGAGCCTGCGCCAGGCGCCGCAGTGGATCGAAGCGCCGAGTGCTGCAACTAACACAGAGGAAGATACCCATGACGGGTAAACCACCGCCCGCAAGCCGGGCGCCATCAGCGCGGGACGAGGCGCCAGGACACGGCCAGCGGCAGGCTGACCGGCCGGCCGACAAGACGGCACAGCCTGAACCACGGCGTAACAAAACACCCCGCCCTGTCGAACGCCAGCCAGGCCGCTCTGCTGAAAGAGCACCCCGCGCCGAGACGCGCCGTGAGAATGGGCCTGAAGGTAAGAATGGCCCCCCGCATCGGCGGCGAGAGCGCATCATCACGCATGCCCCGCGGCCGGTTTCAACGACACCGGTCGCAGCCGGCGCCGCGCGATCGTCACCCCCTGCGCCAGCGATCGCCCAACGTCCCTCGGCCGCGCCCATTGTCACTCAGGAGGAAACGGATAAGTCGCCCGAGCGTAAGGTCTTTATCTATACGTACACGATTTGGAACCGCTCGACCAGCCCGTAAGGATACGGGGCCAACGGCCGGTATCGCCCACCAGCCAAATGACACACCAGCAACAAAGGTCTGTAAGGATGGTGACATGAAAGATAGGATGCGCATCGTCGAGGAAACGTTGGCAAGATTGATCAGACAAGCGCGGACGCAAGGTTACTTAACCTACGACGACATCCTCAGTTTGGTACCGAATGCAGAAAGCAAGGTGCTTGAGTTAGAGACGCTGTTTGCGCAGCTACAAGAGGAGAATCTGCCGGTTTACGAGACGGAAGATGAGGTGATGGTGGCGCTCGAGAGCACCGGCGGCGACGCGAGTGCCGTGCAGGGGAGTGAGCACGGCGCGTCCGTGGCCGATGTTTTTGCCAATTTGGGCGCCGGGGACATTACCGATCTTTACTTCCGCGAGATGAGCAAGGAGCCACTGCTGACGGCTGAAGAAGAGATGATGCTGGCACGCGCGGTGGAGTCAGGTCGCCTGGCGCAGCAGCGTCTGACCCGCCCTGAGCCTTTGCCGGTTCTCAAACGTCGGCAGTTGTGCTCACGGGTGGAGGAAGGGGAGCAGGCACGGGCGCGGCTGATTCAGGCCAACACCCGCCTGGTCATCAGCATTGCCAAGCGCTACATGGGCCAGGGCGTCCCGTTTCTGGATCTGATCCAGGAAGGCAACCTGGGCCTGATGCGAGCCGTGGAGAAGTTCGACTACCACCGCGGATTCAAGTTCAGCACCTATGCCACGTGGTGGATTCGGCAGGCCATTAGCCGTGCGGTGGCTGACCAGGGGCGCACCATTCGTCTACCGGTACACATGGGAGACAAGGTGCGCCAGTTATACCGTGTCCTGCAAGAAGCTGAGCAGACCTACGGGCGCACCGGCACGTCGGAGGAAATTGCGGGTATTCTGAACACCACCCCAGAACGGGTGCGCTGGCTGCTGAAGGTGTCACGGCATCCGACATCACTGGAGCAGCCAGTGGGTGAAGAGGAAGAGCGCGAGCTGGGGACGCTGATCGAGGACACCGAATCAATCCAACCGGCCGATGCGGTGATGGATTCGCTGCTGCGTGAGCGCATGGAGCAAGTTCTCATTACCTTGCCGCCGCGTGAAGCACGCATCCTGCGCCTGCGCTACGGACTGCACAATGGGCGCACGTACACCCTGGAAGAGGTAGGACGCAAGATGGGGCTGACGCGCGAGCGTATTCGCCAGATCGAAGCGCAGGCCCTCAACCGCCTGCGTCACCCCTGCCGCAGTCGCCTGCTGCGCGATTACCTGGAATGACCATCAGCGCACCGGCGTGCTGATTGCCAAAAGCAGGCAGGTGTGCTACACTTGACCTGTACCCGCCCTCATAGCTCAGAGGATAGAGCGTCGGCCTCCGAAGCCGAAAGCGCAGGTTCGAGTCCTGCTGGGGGTACACAATCCGAAGAAGAGAGACCAGACTCCATCGAGTCTGGTCTCTCTTTTTTTCTGCATGGTTCATCAGTTTCTGCATCGCAAGCACAGCCTGCATGTTGCTTTGCGTTCGTCATCTTCCTACTTGCGCTTGTGCGGGTAGGCGGCGGGCAAATTCCTCGATGGTGGGGGCGGCCAGGGCGACGTCTACCAGGTTTTCGATCTGATCCACATCCAGGGCTGACAGATCGTCGCGCACAGTAATCGGTACGGAGCCGAAGCGTCGCTGCAGGAGCCGCAGAAGGGGTCGGCGCGCACCCTGCTCCAAGACGAGGTGCGACCAGGTTGTTTCGGCGAGGGCTTTGGCGGCGAGGTAGTTGTTGTAGTGTTTCTGGTATGCTAACCAAAAATGGGCCGGAATGGCCAGTTCTGTCTCCAACTGGCCGGCCATGGTGGGGGTGATTTCCGCGGCGCCGCGCAATACCGCACGCAGATGCTTGAGCGTCCAGCCCAGGCGGACGGCAAGATCGTGCGGGGAGAGACCCAGCTCTTCCAGCTTTTCTTTGAGCGTCTCGCCGGGCGGGTACATAAAATCAGGATGATACTGAACAACGGTACAGTTCATGCCACCGTAATCATTAGTTTCTGTGTCATAGCACTTCCTCGAATTATTCTACCAGCATCGGTACTTTCGCCAATTTGTGGTACGTCACGGTTGGACCATAATGCTGTGAGTCACCGATCCCAACCTTGACGAACGTCAGCATCCATCATCCCCAATCCACGGCGATTGGCGCGCGCCGATCAATTGTTCATCACCCGTCGAGGGGCCGAACACTGGCGCCAACCAGACAGTGCAGAAATGGATCAATCTACAAGCTGCCGCAGGCAACTTGACAAATCGGTAGACGCCCTCAATAATGCAGGCAGATAACCATGCCACCCCGGCGGCATCTGGTTTACCGTGGGACTCACCCGCAACCAACTGTCACTCAGCGACCCGATCTGTGCATGCCGCGCGGCGAGGGAGTAGCACTATGGCAACTGAAATCACACCCAATTTTGAGCCAATGCCATTTCCGTGTCTTGACAAACCCGTCCACCTTAGAATGCCCTCCTTTCTATCAGGCATTTAAGCGGGAAACGGGGATGAGACAGAAGGTAACTTGCACCGCATGGCTCAGTTCAAGCGGAGCCTGGAAGTCGCTGGCGCCGAGCTATGCCGCGTCTCAACCGTTATGGACGACGTGATGTCATCTTGTTTGCCGCTGCATAGGCAATAGATTGTTGACGTCACGAATATCAACTGCACGACCCACGGCGACGTGCTTAACCGATCAATGAAAGGAACTCTAACATGACCACCGGACAACAGACTGGCGACATTGCCAATAAGATCGAAGATATCGCTCGATCGATTACCACCCATGAAACCAACATCACCAGGTTTGAACGGGAAAAAAATGACAAGATTCGCGATTATGACCAGCTAATTTCCCGTGAAAGAAACGAAATAAAGCGACTCCAACAGCTAATTGCTGATCTGAAACGCCAGATGTAATTCTTGGCGCCCTACAAATAGAGCATAACAGATATCCAAAATACGTGTCAGTTGCCGCCAACAGGTCGTTTAGATTTCTGGTATCTGCGCCCAACGAGGGGAAAACACAATGCTCTCCTCGGTTCTATCAGGGCATTAACCGGCGGATGAATCGGTCGCGGTGATCGGTCGTTTGTCGTGGCGGGAGCGTACATAAGCGGCCAGTCTTTCCGGACGGCTCAGTTCAACTCAGGTTATGCGGCGGCTCGACCGTTACGGAAAGTGCGCTGCTGTCTTATTGGCCACCGCATAACCCATATTTCGTTGGGCTAAAAAATAAGTGACTCGTATGACAGAACGAATCTTCAACTTGTTCTACTTTACACAAAATGATGTTATCCATGAATTGGGAGTTGTGGTTCATGAGTTGAAAGGAACTGATTCTGAGAAAATGGCTTTCCTGCAAAATTCGATTACAAAGGATTTTCTGGGCAGCAGAAGGTTCTTAATACCGAGAAAATATGCTGGACTTACAGTTGATGCGTTCTTTGCTTTATGTCGTCTTGGGAAGCATTTGGAGGTTTATGAAGAAATCTTCTTTGAATTGAATGCCCCATTTGATCCGTTATGCTGTGTTACCCCCATAGTTGATGGTCGGCCCAAGATTGATGTTACAACTGATCATTCTCCCTTCCTATTCAGCGACCACAAAGAACACCCAAAGTTTGGGATTGGCGAAATGAGTGATTATTTGGAGGATTACATGACTCCAGATGGATTTGATCTTCCTAAACTTATGTATGATGATTACTTTAGTGCCATCCACATACTTTTCAATAGTGGGCATTATGTATCTTGCATGAAGCTTCTTGTTTCTTTTATTGACACTTTGGCATTTCTTGAATACGGCGACAAAAACAGAATTTTGTGGATTGGCTCAATGGGTACGCCGACCTGTCAGCCCTAGACATTACTGCGTCTCAGTTATGGGAGATGAGAAACTCGATTTTACACGGATCGAATCTTGACTCTCGGAGAGTGCGAAGCGGCAAAGAACAACGAATTGGATTCTGTGTTGCTGCCAAAGGGATAGTATCCAAAGGAAGCACAACGTTGAAATACTTTAATTTGCTTGACTTGGTCGGCGTAATAGAATTGGC
>NZ_JADIZS010000073.1:0-10732 GCF_016704685.1 Candidatus Amarolinea dominans | reverse complement strand
GGTCAGGCTCTGCTGGTGGCGCCGCTGCCCAACATTCCGTGCAGCCGACCGGGGAGGATCTGGGCCGGTTGACGGTGTTGGCGGCCCCGGCGGCTGACGGTTGGCGTTGGGCGGCTCTGCCGGAGACCGGAGATTGGAGACCGGTTGGCGTTGGGCGGTCCTTCGACGGCCGTTCACGGGCAGGCGGTTGGAATGGAAGGGGTCGCTGGTTCGCCCAGGCTCGTCCGGTCAGGCTCTGCTGGGGGGGCCGCTGCCCAACATTCCGTGCAGCCGACCGGGGAGGATCTGGGCCGGTTGACGATGTTGGCGGCCCCGGCGGCTGACGGTTGGCGTTGGGCGGCTCTGCTGAGACCGGGGCTGGCGTCCCGACGGCCGTCAGGGCAGGCGGTTGGAATGGAAGGGGTCGCTGGTTTGCCCAGGCTCGTCCGGTCAGGCTCTGCTGGTGGCGGCGCTGCCCAACATTCCGTGCAGCCGACCGGGGAGGATCTGGGCCGGTTGACGGTGTTGGCGGCCCCGGCGGCTGACGGTTGGCGTTGGGCGGCTGTTGCTAGGGCCTGTGCTTATCAAGCAAAAGGAGAGAAAATTATGAAAGAGTAGTCCTGTTTACCTTCGTGTTCGTAGTTTTCGGGTCAATCGCGTTTGATGCGTTGCGTCAAGAAGCAAAAATCTTGTTGAATGGAAAGGAGCTGCTCATGAAAACCGCAAAGAAGTTAGGTCTGTTGACACTAGTCATGTTGATCTTTGTGCCAACCTTCGGGTTCCGTAACGTTACCACCAACGCCGTTGCGTTGGGTCCGGCTGCGATTCCATCGTGGCTGGTGGTCTCCCTCTTCTTCTTCCTGCCGCTCTCGGCCTTTATTGCAGAGTTGGCGTCCGCAAACCAAGAGAAAGGCGGCGGGATATACAGTTGGGTTGAATGCAGCCTCGGGGAGAAATGGGCTTTTATCAGCACCTGGTCGTATTTCGTTGCCAATTTGTTTTATCTGCAGTATGTCTTTGCCAGACTGCCCGTCATGGCATCGTGGGCAATCTTCGGGGAGAATAGATTCACTGATGCAAATGCCAACCTGTTGCCGTACATGGGGATGGTCCTATGTGTTCTGCTGACGTTGGTCGCCGCCAGAGGTGTGCGCTCCTTTTCAAAGCTTAGCGATGTGGGAGGCCCGCTCACGATCCTTCTCGTCGTGCTGTTCATCGTGTTCGCCGGTGTCGGACTGTTGCTTGGAACACCGTCTGCGACGGCATTCACGGCTGGGAACGTGATGCCTGATTTTGACATTACCTATTTTGCCACGTTTGCATGGCTGCTCCTCGCTGTCGCAGGCGCTGAGGTCGCTGGAACCTATATCACCGATGTCGACAAGCCGAGCAGGAACTTCCCGCGCGGCGTGATTATTGCGACGTTGTTTGTAGCTGCGGCGTATATTATCGGCTCGCTGGCTGTGAGTCTGGTTGCCTCGCCGGAAGCCCTTACTGAGGCTGGCTTGGCGAATGCCGAATACGTTGTGTATCAGATTCTGGCGGAGAACTTCGGACTCAACGGCGCAATAATGGTCCGTCTGGTTGCCTTTGTTACATTCGTTGCCTCCATAGGCGGTTTTGTTGTATGGATGGAATCGCCGATCAGGGCGATGTTTGCCGACGTGCCGGAGGGCACATTTCCGCGTTTCCTTACCAACAAAGATAAGACAGGCACGTTGAAGAACGCGCTTTGGACGCAAGCCGCGGTTGTGATTGTTCTGATAGCGATTCCGTTGTTCGGGCTGAGTGGCGTTGAATCGTTCTTCGTACTCGTGACCAATATGACAGCCCTGTCGCTAGTGATACCGTATATTATCCTGGTCGCGGCGTATATTGTCTTCAGGCACAAGAAAATGGAAGCGCCGTTTACCATGTTGAAAGCGGATTTGGTCGCATACACTGCGGCCGGCGTCACATTGGCGTTGAGTTTTGCCGCATACCTCGGCGCCGGGTTGGATTATGTCATGGGCTCGGAGAGCACCAGCGAGGCGATAGGCTTGGTGCTCCAGACGTATGCCGGACCGATTGTCCTGATTGCCGTGGGGTACGGATTCACCTGGCTCACAAAGCGGAAGTATCTTGCGACATTAGCAGCGGGCGGAAAATAGCATTTCTTGTTGGCAATATAGTCAGGCACTGGGACCGTTGGATGGGAATGCTCCAGAAGCAGCATCCCATCGAACGGATCCAGTGTCTATGGTCAAACCTGAGAGGTTTCCCAAAACCTTTCAGGTTGATTTTCAAAGGAGCCAACATGACCTATCCACTCACCCGCCACAATGAGACTACGGTAATCTTGCATGGGAAAGAATGATGTACGGGCATGACCACCTTTTTGTTCTTAGTATGTTATTCCTGTAGTATCAAAGGAGAGATACGATGAATGCAATAACACATGAGATTCTTGACACGTTTAGCCAAATTGCGGCGATCCCTCGCTGCTCTGGCAATGAGGCGGCCATCTCGCATTGGCTGCAACAGTGGGCCGGGGATCATGGTTTCGAGTATCAGGCCGACAGCGTGGGGAATGTGGTCATCCGCATTCCGGCGGCTGCAGGATATGAACAGGCTCCAATTGTGGTTATTCAAGGGCATACCGACATGGTTGGGCAGAAGACGCCCGAGTCGAAACATGATTTCAAGACCGACCCGATTCGACTCGTCCATGACGGGGACTGGCTGAAAGCCGATCAGACCACGCTGGGCGCTGACAATGGCATCGGAGTTGCCATGGGATTGGTTCTGGCAAAGGATCCAAACCTGGCGCACCCGCCGCTGGAATTACTGTTTACAGTGGATGAAGAGGTCGGGATGAGCGGAGCAAGCGCCCTGGGGCCGGAGTTTGTGCGGGGTCGAATCTTGCTGAATATTGATTCCGAAGAGGAAGGCATGTTCACCGTTGGCTGCGCCGGTGGCAGAACTACGACCATCACGCTGCCGCTCACGTTTGCTTCGCTTCCGGAGCCTGTAAAACCCTTTACATTAAGTGCAACAGGCATGAGGGGAGGTCATTCCGGAGATGACATTCGAAAATACAGAGCGAATGCCAATAAAATTGTGGCGCGCGCCCTGAACTGGATCCGAGCGTCCTACGAGATCAGATTGATTGCGTTCAAAGGCGGTTCCATCGCAAATGCCATCACGCGCGAAGCCGAAGCCACGTTCGCGGTTGATCCGAAATATGTTCCGGCGATACAAGCGCAAATGGCTGACTATGAATGCATTGTCCGACAAGAGTATCCTGACGATCCCGATGTGACGATACGTCTGACTGAAGCGGCTTCCGATTTTACAGGCTATGCAACGGCGGCCTTCGACTATTTCGCCAAAGAACGGCTTCGAACCGGATTAAGCCAGCAGAACACAGATACCATCATCAACCTCTTGTGCGCGCTTCCGCATGGAGTGGCTCGCATGTCACCGGCTATCGAAGGGCTTGTGGAAACGTCGAACAATCTTGCCATTGTCGAAATCCGCAATAGCCTGCTAAATGTTTTGAGCAGTCAACGTAGTTCCGCGAGATCGCGGCTCGACGAACTCACGGCCCGGATCGAAGCGTTGGCTCTGCTTGCTGGGGCTTCTGTCAATAGCAGTGCCGCGTATCCGGGCTGGAATCCGAATATGGCGTCGCCATTGTTAGCCCGCTGTCAGGAAACCTATCGCAAACTTTTCGGAATAGAGCCTGGAGTCGAATCGTGTCACGCCGGGCTTGAATGTGGGATTATCGGGTCAAAATACGAGGGCATGGATATGATTTCGTTTGGTCCCACGATTAGAGATTGCCATTCGCCGGATGAGCGCGCGCATATCCCCTCAATTTCTCGGGTGTGGGATTTTCTTGTGAACCTGTTAGCGTCGTATCAATAGACGCATCACGAAAAGTAGTGTGGGTCCACCACTCTAGGAAATTAATAGGGTTTCGTTTTTTAGCAATGTATCGTGTAAAATCCGAAAATGCCCAACAAAGCATGCACCCGACGCTGGGGAGTCTGGCGCGATTCCAAGCCTTTTTCTACGCCTTATCCTTTTTCCAGTCGGACGGCGTTCCGCCGCCCGCCCCAGCGCAGGTAACGCAAACCGTTGGGCGGCTCTGCTGCGGGGGCGTCCACGGGCAGGCGGTTGGAATGGAAGGGGTTGCTGGTTTGCCCAGGTCCGTCCTGTCAGGCTCCGCTGGCGGCGGGGGCAGATCATGTTTCTGCTGCGGGCGTCGCTGCCCAACATTCCGTGCAGCCGACCGGGGAGGATCTGGGCCGGTTGACGGTGTTGGCGGCCCCGGCGGCTGACGGTTGGCGTTGGGCGGCTCTGCCGGAGACCGGAGATTGGAGACCGGAGACCGGAGATTGGAGACCGGTTGGCGTTGGACGGCCCTTCGACGGGCCGTTCACGGGCAGGCGGTTGGAATGGAAGGGTTCGCTGGTTTGCCCAGGCCCGTCCGGTCAGGCTCTGCTGGGGTGCACCGCTGCCCAACATTCCGTGCAGCCGACCGGGGAGGATCTGGGCTGATTGACGATGTTGGCGGCCCCGGCGGCTGACGGTGGGCGTTGGGCGGCTCTGCTGGGGACCGAAGATTGGAGACCGGTTGGCGTGGTGGCCCTCGCAAGCGACAATTAGATTTACACATCAGCGACAATTAGAATTACCCATTTTGAATGGTTAGTTTCGAATTGCCTCAACCTGGCCAGGCTGAGCCTGACCCATTTCCTGTGATTGGCGGCGGGCGGCTGCTTCCGCTCGCATACTGGTCATTTCGGACCCGAACTCGATGATCCGACTGTGATGAACCACGCGGTCGATCGCCGCGGCCGTGGTCAAGGGATCTTTGAAGATTTGATCCCACTGTGAAAACACGAGATTGGAGGTGATCACTACGCTGCGGCGCTCATAACGCTCAGCCAGAAAAGTGAATAACACTTCCATTTCTTCCCGGCTCTGCTGAACATAGCCGATGTCATCGAGGATGACCACCTGAAAGCGATCGAGCCGTTTCAGTTCCGGTTCCAGTGCATAGTCCCGTTTGGCTCGCAGTAAGCCGTCGACCAGTTTATAGGTCGGAGTGAACCAGACGCTGTAATCGTGGTGAATCCATTCGTAAGCCAACGCGGCGGCCAAATGTGTTTTCCCAGTCCCGGGTTGGCCAAAAATCAATATGTTTTCTGCCTCCTTGATGAAACCGCCCTCGATCAGGCCAGCTAATTGGCGGCGCAAGCGTAAAGGCAGCCGGGACTGCTCAAACCGGGCCAGGGTTTTGTCGGGTGGTAGGTGAGCCTCACGTAGCAAGCGCTCAACCCGACGCTGCTGGCGACCGGCTGTTTCCTGCTCTAACAGATAGAGCAGGAAACTCTCGAGAGACCAGTCCTGCTGCTGGGCCAGGCTCAGGGCTTCCGGTACGGCCTCGGCGATGCTGGGCAGCCGCAGGCGTTTGCAGTGTTGCGCAATTGGTTCAAGCACTGTCATCGTTCACCTCCCTGAGTAGGGCATCGTACTGGGCCAGATTGACTGATGATGTCGCCAACTGGGGTATCGCTGGTGATGGAGACTTGATCAAGCGTTCAACGTCGGTGTCATCCCAGGTTTCTGGACTCTCCAGCAAACGTTTCAGTGCGGCTTCCACGTCACTTTCCAGGGTGTGCGCCGCCCAATGCACGATGCGTAGGTAGATCAGGTCGGCTTTGCGCGGTGAGTGCCACTGGTTCAAGATTTCCCAGGCTTGCCGGAAAACAACGGTCGGAAACAAGGCTTCCCGGTAACGGTAATCCCGAAAGCCGCCGGGTTTGCGTAGCAGGCTATCCACTAAGTGCCGATAGTTCAGTTGATACTGATTTTGGCCCACAAGGCGGGGCATCTTTGCCATCAGGTTTCGCCGGAAGTAGACTTCCAGGTGCCACTCATGGATGTGAACGATGACCATTTGGCCAATCAGGCTGGTCGGTACGGAGTAGGCATTGTGCTGCACCCGGATCATGCTACCCCGGCCGACTCTCACCCGGCATTCTTGATACGATTCCAGCGGAGGTACCGTCAGTGGCTTCATCACCGCTAATTCCTCGGCCAGGCGCTCCCGCCGACGTTCGTTGCGCCGGGTCATCACCTGAGCGATGAAGTGCTCATAATCTGTCACGGAGGCAAAATCCGAGCTGCTGCGCAGTAGCAGATGCTGGCGCAACGCCTGCTTGAGCGCACCGTTGGCCGCTTCGATGTCACCGTTCTCTTCGGGGCTGCCGACATGGATGGTCCGCGGCTGCATCCCATAATGCTTCAAGAGAGCCAGGTAAGCCAGATTATACTCCCGGCCCAACTCATCGCTGGCGCTCAGTGAGTGGGTAACCGCCGACGAATTGTCGGTCTGATGGTACACCGGCACCGCGCCCAAGTTGAACAGGGTCACCTGCAAGGCGCGCTGGTACGCCAATAGTGATTCCGATTGTGCCACCACCCCCCATTCCCAGTTGGAGTAGGGTAACACGCTGTGAATCAGCACATGCTTGAAGGACTCACCGGCAATTGTCGCCCCTAACTCCGTTAGCCAGGTGCCATCCGTCTGCAGAATTTCGCCTGGTCGGTGGACCTGCGCCAAAACAGCGATCTGGGCCAGGTGTATCGCCCGCCACTCGGCTATCCGCCGTTGTAGGGTTCGCAACTGGCCTTCCTGATACTTATCTGGCTGCTGTTCGCACAACCACTCGAAAAGCGTTTTGGCTTCCAGTTCTGGAGCAGCTGCTAACATCTGCTCTACCTTCGGCCAATAGTCACTAAACGGGTCGTCTCGCGTGCGATATGCCCGTGGTTGCTGCACTTCACTGGGAAGTTGTTCCAGCTCCTCATACTTAGCAACCGTTTTTCGACTTTTAATGTTCGCTTTGACGGCCGATTGTTCTTGGGTACGGCCTTTCGTTCGTTCACGCATTGCTAGCCTCACTTGAGCATCGGTACAAGTCATCTTATCCTCCCTCTCCTTCATGATCAGAGGAAGTTTACCTGACCTGCCTGCTGCTTCCTAGTGGGCAGTTCTAATTGTCGTCAATGAGTAATTATAGTTGTCGTTGAACAGCGCCACACGCCGGGACAGCCGCCAGCCGTGCGGGGGCGTCGGCCGCAAGAGGAATGGATCGCCATTGTGTGCGACGTCTACCCGGCCTACATTACGTGGGCGCAGTACGAAGCGAACCAGGTGCAGTTGGGTCCGGAATGGACAGCGCACCGGCGGTGCAGATTCACGCGCGGTGGGCGCAACACGGGAAGGGCCTGGTTTGCTGCAAGGACTGGCGGTGTGCGGACACTGCGGCTACCATCGTCAAGTGATGTACAAAGAAGGTTATCACCACTACCCGTGCCAGAACATGCGGCGTCGGTACGGCGTGGCGGCCTGTCCCACGATTCACGGGCCCAGGTGGACGCGCGGCGGTCACACAGAAAGCCTTCTTTGCGGCCCTGCGCCCGGCCAACCTCGACGTACTGGCAGAGGTATTAGCGGCACAGCGCACAGAACAGGAACAGCTGACGGCGCAATGGGCCGCACAGGTCAAGCAAGCCGAGTACGCGCGCAGCGGGCGCAGCGGCAGTACAGCCAGGTCGAGCCGGAGAACCGACTGGTGGCGGGCGAACTGGAGCGGCGCTGGGAGGAAAAGCTACGCCAGTTACGCAACGTCGAGGAAACGGCGCAGCGCTGGCGTGAACGCAACAGTGCGCCGCAGAAGATCACGCCCGAGCTGCAGGGATATCATACCGTCCCCGCACTGGCGCAACGCCTGGGCGTCAGGCCCCAGTGGGTCTACCGCCGACTGCATACCGGTCAGATCGAAGCCGAATACGTGACCCGCGACCCACAGACACAGCAGTACTGGATTCAGGATGATCCAGCATTGACACTCGCGCCTGCAGATCCAGGCGTGATACTAATTGCAAGGTTAGGAGGGCATTGTGATGATACGATCGCCGAGTCCGCTCGCGCCGCAGTCGTTTAACAGGTACGCCTACGCCGGCGGGAATCCACTGACGTCAGCATAATGCACCTCAAGTGAGTGTGGGATTGGGGATGGGTTGGGGTGGCCGTTGGACGTACCAGCGCCAGACGTGATTGCGCCAGATGCGATAGGCGAGCAGGTACCCGCCTGCACCCGCTGGCGAATCTGCTCAGGACTGAGGGCCCAGGCGGACGGTGCGTCGGCCTCGAGGATCAAATCCGGGGTCAGGGGTGCGGCGCCGCTGTAGCGGTGGTGATCCGCCTCTGTCAGGCGCACCCAGAGCGGGGGCATGGGGTTGACGCTGTTCACCCACCAGTCGGCCGCGGCGCTACCAGCCGCAGATCATGCCCGGCGAGACGTTGAGTTGTTGCGCCGCCTCGGCTGCCGAGAGCAACCCATCTCCACGCGGGCCGGGTTGCCTGGCGTAGGGGCCGCACCGCGGTGGGGATGCGATATTTGATGCGCGCCTGACGCACGTTCTCCTTCGTCCAGGCGTGATGCGTCGCCGTCTGCCGCTTCGGCGTTCAGGATTTCGGCGATCCGATAGTCCCGGCTCCGTTGCGGCAGCTTCCCGTAGCCGCGCCAGCACCGGTTGGGGCGTGCGACAGCCGGGACGCGGCGTGGGACTGTCACCTCGGTGGCGGCGCCGGTCTGCCCTGTAGCACCTGGATGCGGGTAAAGCCAACCTGACTGAAGCTATCAAGGGTCACGGTTTTGATCAAGCAGCGCAGCAGGCGTTTGCGGTCGGCGTTCGTTGTGGTCGGCGCATGCCAGAGGGCAGGCAGATCTGCGGCCAGACGGCGGATTTGTGCCTGTTCGGCGCCGCTGCTCGTGGCAGAGGCGCTGCGGCTTGCAGTTCAGCCCAGGGCCCGCTCGACTGTCTGAACGGCGACGAGTTGTTCTTCCCACCGTCGTTCCAACTCGGCGGCGACCAGGCGGTTGTCTGGTCCACCTGTTTCGTAGCGCCGACGGGCGAGGGTGGCCTGCAGCGGGCGTATTCCAGGCGCTCCAGCCAATGGCGCTGTAACTGCTGACGTTCAGCCCTCGGCCTGTTGGCTGGCGACCAATGCCAATTCGAGTTGAGCCGGTTGCACGGCGGCTAACAGAAGCCGGTGACGGCGGCATCCACGTGCGTCACGCCGAAACGTTGGCAGCGAGAGGCTGGGCCAGGGCTTGGCTGAGCGCCTCGCAGACGTAGATCGGCTTGTTGCGGTAACGCGGGCGCAGCGGGCGCCCCCAGCGAGCGCACGAGCGATGCCTTCGCAGCAAGGCCACCCTTCCCGCGCCAGTCCGGCGGCGCGCCGTATGTCGACAACTGACGATTTTCGGCCAGTTGTTTTTGATTCTCTGGTACTCAGCCCAGGTGGTGTAGCCCTCGTGGGCGTCGGGTTTGAGCACAATCCACTTTTCCTGCGGCAAAAGGCTGCCGGCGCACTTTGCCCCGACTGCCCGGCAGGTGTTGACCCTGCGTACGGCCGATAGGCATAGGCGCCAGCATAGATGGGGCGTTTCAAGATCTGGTAGATGGTGGTGAAATCGGCGGGCCGCCACGCCACCAGGCGCCCCCCTTTAACCCATCAGATGTCAGGTACGGCAGGGTCTTGGTGGTCGTGGCAGTAGTGCAGGATGCGGGCGCACTGCCCAATTGGCGAAAGAGCGCAAAGACCAGGCGGATGGCGTCCTGCACCTGGCGGTCGGCGGTCAGCACGACTCGGCCATCTGCAAGCCGATCATACCCCACCGGCAGACGTAAGGCAAGTTCGCCGCGCCTGGCTTTGTTGAAGAGGGCGGCAGTCAGGTGGGTGCGCATGTTGTACCACTGGGCTTCCGCAAAGGTGCCCTTTGAGTCCGAGCAGCAGACGGTCATCGAACAACCGTAGATTCCGGCGGAATCGGAGATCAGGTGGCGCAGAGAGGCGCCAGATCGAGAAGGCGATACCAGTCAGCGCAGTTGCGGGCCAGGCGCGGGACATCGGTGACCAGACCGATGCCAACCTGGGCGAGACCAACGGCGCTAACCAACGTCTGAAAGCCGGTCCGCTCGGCGCTGGAGATGCCGGATTTGCCCAGGTCATCGTCAATGATCTGCACCTGCTCTGTGGGCCAACCGAGGCTGACGGCGCGTTGGGCGAGTTGGTATTGCAGGTCCTGGCTCTCCAAGTGCTCTTTGACCTGACCGGGAGTGGACTGGCGAATGTAGACCACAGCTTGACGAGCCAGATGGCCGGGTTGAATCTTAGTCGGGCTGGTCATGGCTGGCCTCCATCTGTTTGACCTTGACAAGGATTTGTGCCAGAATCAGCACAGCCTGCTTCTGCAGGCAATGAGGCAGACTCCAGCCAGACATCCTGACTCCTGATAGACGGAGGGAGGTTGTTGGGGTGAGGTGGACTGCGAAGGCTAGTGAGTGTGACTGGGACATGGTGCGTTTCCTCTTACGAGAGTTCGCACACCATGATAGCCAGTTGGCGCAAGATTGTCACGTGTACAGGGGGGAGGTCAGCCGAGGCTATCGGCGAAAAATTCACGCTGTCCTCAACCGCAACGACACCAGGCTTTTGGCACAAGCTGCGGGGCGCCTGCGTCCGTCTCGATGAGCCAGCATGGTTCATCCGCATGCGGACGCTGACCGTTTCGCAGCACTTTGACGATCTGTCCGCGAGGGGTGATGTGTCGTTGCACGATCCGTACATGCTGCATCTGTAACTGCTTCGGGGGTAGTATGTTGATGTAACTCCTCTCAGGTTCAG
>NZ_JADIZS010000072.1:0-17559 GCF_016704685.1 Candidatus Amarolinea dominans | reverse complement strand
AGACGATGGCTTTGACGATGCGGCCCAGGTAGTAGAAGGGGAGCAGGCCGCGCCAGGGGATGTGGTAGCGGGGGATCATGTAGGTGGCCGGCGGGAACAGCATACCGCGCCAGTAGGCCAGACGCGCCGGCCGGCTGCTGAGGGCTTGCGCACGGCCCCGCGCCAGCCCCAGGCTGTTGTGGCGCTGACGGTCGAGGTCGCGAAACGCGGCCGCTTCTTCAGGCGCGGGAGACAGGGCCGCCAACGCGGCCAGCGCGCCGTCTGGCAGCGGGGTGTCGAACCAGGTGTGCGCCAGGCGCAGCGTGGCCTGCAGCGGCAAGAGGGTGCGCAGGGCCTGGGCGCGGGCCGCCAGGGCGCGCCAATCCCAGGCCGCGCCGTGGTTGCGCAGCAGCAGGTCCACATCGCTCAGCCAGACCAGGTGCCAGGTGCCCAGGTGATGCCAGAAGAGATGAATGGCGGCATGGAGCAGGGCATCGGCGGGACAGAGCACGCGCACCGGCACGCCGGCAATGCGCGCGGGCACGCTGCGCGGCAGCCAATCTTCGGCCGCCAGGTGGAACATGACGGCCGGGTGTTGCGCCAGCCGCCAATGCACATCCACGCCAAAACGCAGCTCGCCGGCCAGCAGGGACGCATGCAACGCCACTTCACCGCGCAGGTGCGGCTGCTCCTCCGCGGCCAGCCCCTGGTCTTCGAAGCCCAGGGCCAGCAGAGCCGCCTTCACCTTGCTCACGTCCGCGTGCGGCACCAGCAGATCGAGATCGGTGGTGGGCCGCAGCGCCAGGTTGTGGTAGTGTACCTCGCCCATGGCCATGCCCTTGAGCACCGCCGGCTCGATGCCGGCCGCGGTTAGCGTGCTCAACACCTGCCCGGCCGCGGTGGCCAGGGCGACGCCCCACAACGCGTGCTGGCGGTACTCTGCCTGCAGCGCGGCGGTCAGCGTCGCGGGCAGCGCCGCCGCCACCGGCGCCAGGCGCACGTGCAGCAGCGGCCCCACGCGGTGCCAGCGGGCGGCCGCGATGAACGCCGCCCACGCGGCCGGGCTGATGCCCGCCGGCGGCGGCGCCGGGCGCTGCGCCAGGGCCTGGCGCAAGAAATCGAGCAATTCGTCAGGAAAATTCATACTCTCCTCCGAATGAATTCGGGGCGAAGCCGCCCGCCGAATGAATTCGGGGCGAAGGGGCGTTCCGCCACGAGGTCGGCCTGCGCCGACCCGGATTGCGTCCACGCAGGTGGACGCCCGGCGGAACGCCCGTCAGGCGCGATTTCAATCGCTCGTTCCGCCGCGAGGTCGGCCTGCGCCGACCCGGATTGCGTCCACGCAGGTGGACGCCCGGCGGTACGCCCTTTAGGCGCGATTTCAATCGCTCTCTCTCGGTCGTCGCAGGCTGATTCGATTACGGGATTTCGATGCGCCGCACCCATTGATAGCCGCCGGCGTACAGGAAATCTACCCATTGGACTTCGGGCGGCGGCGCGGTGAAAAAGAGCGCGCCGCTGACGCTGCTGCCTGGCGCCACCGGGTGTTCGCCGCCAAAGGTGATGGTCAGATCACGGCGCAGGGGATAGGCGCGGCCGTTTTCATCCAGCAGCATGGGGTCGGCGGCAAAGGAGACGCCCTCCCGGGCGGTGTTGTTGTGGATGCTGATATTCAGGCGCAGCAGGCCGTCTGCGGTGATCTCGATGCTGTTGACCCAGGCGGCCCAGGAGGCGCAGCAGTAGGGCGCCTGCTGGTTGACCGGCCGCCGACGGCCAGCAGCGCCGATCATGGCGGTGGGGCCAGGGGTAGGGGTCAGGGGGGATGAGGGGAGCGGTGTTGCCAGCAGCAGCGGCGCGGCGATGGTGGGCGTGGGGCTGGCCGTGACCGGAGGCGTGACCGATCCGCGTTCATAGACCGGCGGCGCGGGCATGGGCAAGAGGAGAAAAATCAGCGCGCCGAGGGCTGTGCCCACCAGCAGCAGCCAGACGATGCGGCGCAGCATGTCGGCGAGGTCAGGTCTCATGATGAATCAATCCCTCAGACGACCGGTTTGATGCGCCACCACAGGCGGCGGCGCGCAGGCGAGGTCAGCGCAGGCGCAGGCGCCTCCGCGTAGACTGGCGAGTCATAGCCGCGCTGCGACGAGTCGCGGTTCAGCACCGCGCCCAGCAGGCGTGCCCGCACCGCAACCAGGCGCGCGAGCGCCTGCTGCGCGAGCACCCGCCGCGTGCGCCCCTGATCGGTGACCAAAATCGTGCCGTCCATCTGCGCGGCCAGGATCAGGGCATCGGCCGCGATCAGGGTCGGCGGCGTGTCGAAGATGACCACGTCGGCCGCGGCGGCCAGGTCAGCGACGATTTGCTGCATGCGCCGGGAAGCGAGCAGTTCGGCCGGGTTGGGCGGCAGCGGCCCGGCGAGCAGCAGACCCAGGCCGCTGACCCCGCTTTCGCACACGAAGTCCGGCAGCGGCCGCGTGGGATGCAGCAGGGCCGCGCTCAGGCCCAGGTTGTTCGGCTTGCCGAACAGGCGATGCTGGCTGGGCCGGCGCAGGTCCGCGTCCACCAGGATGACGCGGCGCCCGGCCTGCGCCAGCGCCAGCGCCAGGTTGGCCGCGGTCGTGCTCTTGCCTTCGGCCGGCCCCGCGCTGGTAATCAGCAGGGTGTGCAGCGGCCGCGCGACCGCGCTGAACTGCAAATTGGTGCGCAGCACGCGATAGCCTTCGCCCGCCGGCGATAGGGGCGCGTGAAGCATCACCACTCGCTGCGCGGGCGACTCCCCATCCAGCGCGGCCAGCGCGGCCAGCGCCGGGATATCCAACGCGGCCTGCAGGTCATCGAGCCGGCGAATGGTGTCATCCAGTTGGTGCAGCAGGAGAACCACGGCCAGCGCCAGGAGCAGGCCGGCGGTCATGCCGATCAGGCCGGCGAGCGCCGGGCTGAGCGTGGGCAGCGGCGCGTGCGGCCGCCGCGGCGGGGAGATCACCATCAGGCCGGCGGGCGTCAGCAGGGCGACCCGCGCCTGCTCCCGGCTGCGCAGCAGGAGATCGAAGGTCAGCCGGTCGCGCTGCAATGCCTGCTGCAGACGCCGCGCCTCGGCGCTGTCCGCGGCGCTTGGGGCGACCTGCGCCAGGCTGCGCTGAGTCGCGGCCACATCGTCGGCCGCGGCCTGCATCTGCGCGTCGAAACTGCGCTGCAGGGCCGCACTGCGCTGCGCCTGCGCCTGCGCCTGCAATCGGGCAAACGCCTCCGGCAGGGTGCGGGCAATGTCCCAGGCCAGGTTGGGATCGTAGCTGTCCACGCTCAGGCGCAGCAGGGAGGTGTCGCGTACCGGCTCCACACGGATGCGCACGCCGAAATCGGCCCAGGCGTCGCTGCCGGCCAGCCCCAGGCTGTGCGCGGCGTCCTCTGCAACCGGCCAGTCGCTGAGCAGTTGCGCGTAGGTGGCCGCCAGGTGCTGGCGCTGTAACAGCATGGCGTAATCCTCACTCAGCGCCGCGCCCGCGCCGGACTGCAGCAGCAGCGTCGCCTCGGCCCGGTAGCGCGGCCATTGCCGCTGCTGCCAGGCCAGTCCAAGCAACGCGCCGGCCAGCAGGGCCGCGACCAACAACCAGCGCTGTGCGGCCAGGGTGCGGACATAATCACGTAGATGGGGCAAGGGAGAGTCTCCTGATTAGTGCAAAGGGCAAAGTGCAAAGTGCAGAACGACCGTGAATGAGAATGCCAGCGGACCGGGAGTCCCGAACTTGTTCGGGGCGTTGGCAAAAATCCTGTACATCCTGTTCATCCTGTCCAAATCGGCCTGCCTGGCTGAGCAGTTACAGTTAATCACAAGTTGCCAGCGGCGACGGTAACAACAGCCCCCATTGCGCGGCGCGGGGTGGGGGGGGCGTTTCTGGCGGCACGGTCAACGGCTGGCCGCGGCGTTGATAGCGATACTCGCCGATCCCCAACGCCACCTGTGCGGCTTGCAGCTCATAGTCCTGTCCGAAGGCCGGCGGCAGGAGCGCGACCAGGTTGCGGTAACGGCTCTGCGCGCTGATGATCCAGAGCGCGTCGCCGGGAGCGGGCTGCATGGACGGCAGCGCGGGCAGGTCACGTCCCCGCAGGGGGGTCCAGGCCGGCACGTCCGCGGCGGCGCGGCGGGTGTAATAGGCCCACGCGGGCGCGGCCAGTTCGTCCACCCACACCACCGGCGGGCCGGCTGCGGCCACCTGCGCGGCGGTTTCCCGCCAGGGTTCGCCGTGCGGATGCTGGCCGGCCGCCCAGAGGGTGACGATCAGGCCGAGCAGCGCCCATGCCGCGGGCCAGGCGCGGCGGGGCGCGGCGACCGGCGACCAGGCGGCCGCCATCCCCAGGGCGATCAGCGGCAGGAGCACCACCAACTGGCGCTTGACGGTGAGCAGGCCGGGGGTCAGGCAGAGCGCCAGCAGGGCCAGCCAGGTCAGGCGACAGGTCCGGCGAGTCGCTGCAACGGCTGCGAAGCCCACCTTCGTGGGCTATGCTCCGGGATCGAGATGCACTCCGGCGCAGCCCGAAGGCTACGGCCAGGCTGAGGAGCAGGGCCGCGAGCAGGGCGGCGGTGAGCAGGCGGCCGGCCAGGGTTGGGGTCAGCGCCAGGCCGAGGCGCTGCGCCTGCACGGCGATGAAGACGCTGTGATAGCTGGTCGCCAGCGCCGCGGCCTGCGGTGTGGCGATCCACCAGGCCAGCCAGGGCAGCCCGACCCCGGCCTGGGCGGCCCACCAGCGTCGCGGCTGTGGGCTGCCGGCGTGCAGCCAGGCCAGTTGCAGCAGCCACCAGACCGGCAGGGCCGCGTAGTCGGTGAAGAGCGCGGCCAGGGCGCTCAGCAGCCAGGGCAGCCAGACCTGCCAGCCGGGCGGTTGGCCGTCGCCGCGGCGCAGGCGCTGCAAGAGACGCCAGCCGGCCGCGGCCATGAGCAGGCTCAGGAGCTGCACCAGGCTGTACATGCGCACCTCGCCCGCGTACCAGGTCTGCAAGGGGAAGGTCGCCAGGAGCAGGCCGGTCCAGCCCGCGGCGCGGGCGCCGGCCGCGGCCCGCGTCAGGCGGATGAGCAGGGCCACGCTGAGTACGCTGGCGAGCAGGCTGGGGAAACGCAGCCAGAACTCGGCGTCGCCGCCGACCTGCCAGGCGCTCAGCAGGAGGTAATAGGCGGGCGGATGCGGGTCGCACAGGCGCAGCAGCACAGTCATTGGCGGCAGGCGGCTGAACCAGACGCTGCTGGCCTCGTCGCTGCCCAGGGAGCGCGTCAGGGTGAGCAGGGGGAGGGCGAAGGCGGCGAGGAGCGCGAGCAGGGGCAGGGCAGAGCGTGGTGCGCGGAGGGTCATGGAGTCCTCACCTCATCCCCCGGCCCCTTCTCCTCTCCGCGGTGCGGAGAGGAGAAGGGGGGGAGAGGAGGGGGGGAGGAGAAGGGGGGGAGAGGAGAAGGGGGGGAGAGCGGGGTGGCGGCGGCGACGATGAGGCCGAAGAAGGCCCAGACGACGATGGCGGCGCGGGTGGCGTAGGTGATGACTTCGAAGCAGCCATGCAGCAGGAAGATGAGCAGGGCGCCGAGCAGGCCGAGCAGGAGGGCCTGGCGCTGGGGGTCGTCTGCGGTCCGGCGAATGGCGGCCAGGAGCAGCGCCAGGAGGGTGAGGTAGAGCGCGAGGTGGGCGATGAGGCCGGGGAAGCCCATCTCGGCGCCGGTTTGCAGGTAGATGTTGTGGGCATGCAGGAATTGGGCGTCCGGCCCGATGGTGAAGAGCGGATAGAGCAGGTTGACGACCGGCTGCACCATGCCCAGGCCGACGCCGGTGAAGGCGAAGTCCTGCAGGATGTAGAGGGCGCGGCTCCAGAGTTCGATGCGGCCCTGCAGGCTGGACGCGCCGAGCACGGCGCTCTGGCCGAGCAGCGTGTCCGGTGAAAGGCTGATGCCGGCGCGCCAGGCCCAGGTCAGGCCGACGGCCAGCAGCAGCAGCCAGACCCACAGCCAGCGCCGCCGGTAGAGCACGGTCATCACCGGCAGGGCGATGGCCGCGCCCAGCAAGGCCCCGCGCGACTGCGCCAGCAGCAGCAGCGCGGTCAAGAGCAGGGTGGTGAACGCGGCCAGCAGGCGCAGGGGCCAGCGCGTGGGCGCCAGGGTCAGCATGACCGCGGGCGCCCAGAAGAGCGCCAGCAGCCCGCCGCTCAGGTTAGGATTGAAGCCGGCCGGGTTCCAGAAGGGCCGCCAGCCGCCGGGCAGCAGGCTGTAGAAATCGGCCTGGATGAAAGGCAGCTTGTTGCCGCCGAAGTTGGTGCCGAGCAACAAGGCGGCCGCCAATCCCAGGCCGGCCAGCAGCAGCCCCCAGGGCGCGTGGCGCAGCCAGCGGCTGTGGGCCTGGGCGGTCAGCGCCCAGAAGAGGGCCAGGTTGGCCACGAAGGCCCAGACGCGGGGCAGGCTGACCCCGCGATCCGCGCTGGCCCACAGGCCCACCGGCAGGGTCAGCGCCAGCAGGAGCAGCGCGGCGTCGGCCGGCGTGTGGCCGTGCCAGCGGCGCAGCGCCAGCGAGCGGCCCAAAAAGAGCAAAAAAAGCCCGCCCAGCGCGATCCAGGGCGCTGGGCGGGGCAGGTAAGTCGAAAAGAGCCAGAGGGGGGTCAGCAGGCCGACCAGGGCCAGCAGCAGTTCCGCATGGCGCAGGGGGTTGCCGCGCCAGAAAGGCGCGGGCGAGAGGCGCGTGGGCAGTTCAACGGCAGGCATGGGGCGTGCGCCGGCTCAACTCTTTGGCTCAGCCGCGGGTCGTGGGCGTTCGAGCCAGGCGGAAACCCGGCGCACCAGCCGCCGCGGCAGCCAGCGCGGGTAGGCGCTCCGTGAGCGGCGCTCGCTCTTGCCATCACGGCTGTAATAATAGTAGTAGTACGAGTAGTAACCGCTGCTGCGCTCGCCCAGCTTGTTGAGAACCGCGCCCAGCAGGCGGCCGCCCACCTTGGCCAACGTCTCCTGCGCGCGCAGCGCCTCCGCGCGCCGCGTGCTATCGGCGTCAATCACCAGCAGGGTGCCGTCCACCAGGGTCGAAAGAATGGCGGCGTCGGCCGCAGCCATCACCGGCGGCGAGTCGAAGATCAGCACATCGCACTGGCTGCGCAGCCGTTCCACCAGGTGACGCATGCGCTCGCTGCCCAACAGCTCCGACGGGTTGGGCGGCAGCGGGCCGGAGGTCAACACACGCAGCCCGCTGACCGCTGTGTCTTGCAGCACCGCGTCCGCCGCCTCGTCCGCGCGCTGCATCAGCGCGCTGGTAATGCCCACATTGTTGCTCAAATTGAACAGCTTGTGCGCGGTGGGCCGGCGCAGGTCGGTGTCCACCAGGATGACGCGCTGATCGGCCTGCGCCAGGGTGACGGCCAGGTTGGCGGTCGTGGTGCTCTTGCCCTCCTGCGGGCTGGCCGAGGTGATCAACAGCGCGCGCACCGGCTCATCCACACCGCTGAACTGAATGTTGGTGCGCAGGACGCGGTAGCCCTCCGCGATGGGCGAATGTTTCTTGTCGAGCGTGACCAGCGCGGCCTCGGGGTTGTCCCGCGGCCGCACACGCAGAATCGCGCCCAGGGTGGCCAGGCCCAGCAGATCGCGCACCTGCTCCGAGTCATGGATGGTATCGTCCAGGTACTCGACCAGGAAGGCCAGGCCGAGCGCCAGCATGGCGCCGACGATGGCCGCCAGCAGGGTATTGGTGAGCGTGCGCGGGCGAATCGGGACGATGGGCGTCAGCGCCGGCGTGGTGACCGCGATGTTGTCCACGGTCTGCGCTTCGGTCAAACGCAGTTGCTCCAGGGAGTTGAGCAAGGAGGCGTAGGTCGTCTCGAACTGGCGCAACATCGTCTGCTGGCGCGAGAGATCCAGGCGCTGTTCATCGGTCAGCGTCTGCTGACCTTGCAGGCTGTTGATGCGCTCCTGCGTCTGCTGGATGTCGGTCTCCACCTTGGTGCGCTCTGCCTGCAGGTCGGCGCGGGTCTGGGCATAGCGGCCCTTCTGATAGGTCTGCGTTTGTTCGATGAAGATCAACGGCAGGTTGTTGGCAATCTCCCTGGCCAGGACCGGGTCGTAACTCTCGACCTTCAACTGAATGAGCTGCGTATCACGCACCGGCGACGCGCTGATCTTCACGCCCAGGCGTTTGAGTCCATCCAGGTCTTGCAGGCCCAGGCGGCGGGCGGTCTCTTCACGCACCGGATATTCGGTGAGTAACTGCGAATAGGTGCGCGCCACCTGCTGGCTGTAGAGCAGGTCGCTGTAGCTCAAGCCGCTGGTCGGTGAGTTGGCCTGGCTGACCAGCAGGGTGGAACCGGCCTCATAGACCGGCGTGGTGCGCCGGCTGACGACAAAGGAGGTCAGGGCAGCCACCAGGGTGCAGAGGGCGACCAACCACAACCATTTGAGGGTCAGGTTGGCGTATTGACGTAATTCCATGATGAATCAAAATCCTTCTATATCGTTGGCGGTAAAGGCCATGGTCAATCCCTGTTCTGGTTCGCCAGGTGGAGACAGTCTTATTGTACCTGAATGGGGGGATTTAGACAAGAGACCGTGGGCCTCACCTCACCTCATCCCCCGGCCCCTTCTCCTCTCCGCGGGGCGGAGAGGAGAAGGGGGGAAGAGGGGTCGTGGCCTACTCCCTCGCCCTTCTCCTCTCACGAGGGAGAGGGGAAGAGGGAAGAGGAGGAAGGGGAAGAGGGAGGGGGAGGACGGCTGTTGGGCCTCATCCCCCTCTCCTTCCCTCTGGCCTCTCCTCTCCGCGGGGCGGAGAGGAGAAGGGGGGAAGAGAGTCGGCGGCCATTGCTGTGTTCGGCGGGCGGGGGGTGCAGCGGCGGCGCGACGGCAGGGGGCGCATCGTCCTGGTTGTCTGTGGGGGTGTACTCCGGCACCAGGTGCAGCAGGCCGACCCGGATGGCATTGGCATCGTTGGCGCGCGCCGCGGCGACCAGGGCGTCTACAGCGGCGGACAGGCGCGGCGAGCGGCGCTGACTGGCCCGGGCCGCGATCATGATTTTTTCGTGCGCAGTGGGCTGATAGGTTTCGCCGGGCACGAACAGCTCTTCGTACAGCTTCTCGCCCGGGCGCATGCCGGTGACGACGATGTCTATGTCGCGCCCCTCCTGCAGGCCCGACAGTTCGATCAGGTCGCGCGCCAGGTCAAGGATTCTGACCGGCTCGCCCATGTCGAGCATGAAGACTTCGCCCCCGTTCCCCAGCACCGCGGCCTGCAAGACCAACTGCACCGCCTCCGGAATGGTCATGAAGAAGCGGGTCATCTCCGGATCGGTGATGGTGACCGGGCCGCCGGCCGCAATCTGCTGCTTGAAAGTCAACACCACGCTGCCCCGGCTGCCCAGCACGTTGCCAAAGCGGACCGCGACGTAGGGTCGTCCGCTGACGGCGGCCGCCTCGCGCACCTGCAGCTCGGCCACGCGCTTGGACGCGCCCATGATGCTGGTGGGGTTGACGGCCTTGTCGGTGGAGATCATGACGAAGCGTTCGACGCCCACGGCCTGCGCCGCGGCCAGGACGTTGCGTGTACCCAGGACATTGTTGGTGATGGCTTCGGATGGGTTGGCTTCCATCAGTGGAACATGCTTGTGCGCCGCGGCATGAAAGACGATCTGCGGCCGCACCTCGTCGAAGATGGCCTGCAGGCGCTCTGGAAAACGGACGTCGGCGATCACGCTGCGCACCAGCGGCCGCGGCGCGGCAATGGCTGCGGGCGTTCTTGCCAGGGTGCGCTGCAGTTCGTTGCCGATCTCGAACACCGAGTTTTCACCGTGGCCCAGAATGACCAGTTCGGCCGGGTTGCAGCGCAAGATCTGGCGACACAGTTCGGAACCGATGGAGCCGCCGCCGCCGGTGACGAGGACGCGCTTGCCACGCAGGAGGGCCTGCACCGCCGCGCCATCAATCTGCACCGACTCCCGCCGCAGCAGGTCTTCGATCTGCACGGTGCGCAGTTGGTTGACGCTGACGGTGCCATCGAGCAGTTCGTACAGGCCGGGGATGATCTTGACCGGCGCCTGGGCCTGCTCGCAGACGGCGATGATCTCACGAATCACCTTGCCGGGCGCGGTGGGCATGGCAATGACCACGAGGCCAACGCTCGTCTCTTTGAGCAACTGACGCAGTTCGGTGCGCGCGCCCAGGACGCGCACGCCGCGGATGACGGCGCCGAGCTTGTCCGGCTCGTCATCCACGAAGCCGACCGGCAGCAGGTTGGCAAGCGGGTTGCTCTGAATCTCGCGCACGATCATCAGGCCGGCCGCGCCCGCGCCCACGATCAAGGTGCGCGTGGCGTTGGCGCGACCGTGATGCACCTGGTCAAGGCGCTCGGCGATCCGCGTGCTGTAGCGCGTAACGCCCACCAGCGCCAGGGTCAGCAGGCCGTCGAGCAGCGGCAGCGAGCGCGGAAAGCCAGGGCCGATCAAGCCCAGAGGGCGCAGGATGACGAAGAAGATCAGAGTCTGCAGCAGCGTGGACTGAATGACGCCCGCGGTGATCAACGTCAGCTCGTCAATGCTGGCGTAGCGCCAGTAGCGCCGGTAGAAGCCGTTGGGGAAGAAGACGGCTAGCTTGACGCAGAGGAAGGCCGCGGTGATGATTATCAGGGGGAGGGCGTCGGCCGTGAGGGAGAGTCTGTCAGTGCGCAGCCAGAGCGCCAGGGTCGGCGTCAGCAGCGCGAACAGGATGTCGAGGGCGAGGAAGTGACGATTACGCAGTTTCAACAACAGACGCAGCAGTCTGTTCATCCAGGGATGGCCTGGGGTTACGGGTGTTGGCATGGCGATGAACCTCGTGGGAATTTCAGATTGGACATTACGACGACGGGGCTTGTCTTCTGGATGCTCCCAAATCTAAGCCTGAACGATTACCATCACCCGTCCGATCATAACGCACGCGTATCAATTGTCTGAAGTCCGGATCGCTGGCCATAGCTGTGCTCCTCTTGCGTAGACCGTCCGGCTCAAGTGTGTGGGGAGTGTTCTGCAACTCAAGAAACGCGCCGCGCCCAGATACGCACGCGCAACTCCTCGCCAATCATCTCAAACTCCGGCTCCCGACCGGCCAACTGGCGAGACAGGCGGACGATCAACCGCGGCACCCCGGTGCCGATCGCACTCATGTAGCCCAATTGCGTGAGCAGGGTCGCGATCGCCCGGTTGCGCTCGGCATGGACCCCCAACTTGATGTTGTCCAGCGTAACCGAATTGGGCAGCCGACCAGGGCTGCGCACTTCGATACGATCGCTGAACAGAAAGACCCGGATTTGCGACCCACTCAGGCTATAATCACGATGGGCGACCGCATTGACCACTGCCTCGCCCAACGCCTTGCGATCATACAGCACGATGTCCTCGCGGCCGAAGCCGTGTTCGCGCGCGGGCATCCGAATGTTGCGCTCCAAGAAGACGCGGGTATCCTCGATGATGTTCGGCAGCCGGCCCATGATCTCGCGCCGATCCAGGATGTCCGCATCCTCATCGCTGCCGGCAAAAGCCACGGCCGACAGGCGGCTTTGCGGCAGCCAACGCTGCGGCGTCTGGCCGAAGATCAACAGCGCGGCGATGCTGAGCATCTGCTCGCCGTCGAGGTCGTGCAACAGCCGCAGGTTGCGCAACAACTGCGGGAGATCCAGGCCGCTCTGCGCCAGTTGTTCCTCCAACGTCAGGCCGAACTGGACGCGGTGATAGGCCTCGAAGGCCGGCAGGGAAAGCTCGGCCAACGTGGCGCCGAGCACCGGGCTTTCATCGTAGTGCAACTCGCCGGCTGCCTGGGCGATGCGCATTAATTCGCGACCTGTGGCGTCTTTCTTGTCCCGCCCCACGCGCACGTAGAAACGGCCGCCGGCCGTTCGGTAGGGCTTCAGTCGGTTGAGCGCCGGCTTGACGGTCAACGCAAGCACGGTCCGGCCGGCCAGGACGAACTGCTCAATGATCGGGCTAACGGGGGGAATGCAACGATCGCGACAGAGGTTGGTCAGGGTCTGAAAGACCACGTCGGGATCAGCCACGCCCACGATGCTGCCGTCGTCCTCGACGCCAATATAGAGCACGCCACCGTCGCTGTTGGCGAACGCCACGATCTCGCCTGCCACGCTTTCCTGGTTGTCAATCAGGCGCTTGAATTCCTGCTTCTGGCCCTCGCCCTCTGCGATCATGCGGAGCAGATCAACTTCGTCCAGTATGGTAGTCATTTCATCCACCTCCGTGGCGCAATCGCACCGTGAGTCCACCCACTGAGACACATCATACACCCGCAGGCCTGGCGACTGCAAGTCGCTGCAACGACTGCGAAGCCCACCTGCGTGGGCTGTGCCCCAGGACTGAAATGCACCCGCCGCGGCCCTGCACCAGCCCGCTTGCGGCCGACCCTGGAACCCCAAGAGCGGTGGCGTGACAGATGCGCGCTCAGCGCACGTCCTCGGCCACGTGGCGCATGACCTGGTCGGCCCACTGTTTTGCTTGCACGGCCAGGAGGCTGCGCAGGAGTGGGATCTGCTGCGCTTCGGGCCAGGCTCGGCGCCAGAGCGCCAGCAGCGCCTGCAAATCTACCAATTCCGCCGCCAGTTCAATCGGCGCTGCGGCCGCGGTCCATTCGATCAAATACTGGCTCTCCTCCAGCATGGCAGCGGCCGCCGCGCCCCCCGTCTCATGCCGGGCCGAAGACGCCACCCGGCCCAGGTCGGCTGCCAGGCCGGCTAAACGCAAGGGCAACGCATCGCGGAGGTAGCGCGCCTGAATCCGCTCGCGATTCTTCACTGAACACCTCCCAACAGTTCACGGGTGATCGCTGCGACCTGCTGCCGGACATCTTCGTTCTGGATGATAACGCTGCGATTGCCCAGTCGCGGACGGATGTTGATCAACGACTCGAACTCGATGCGCTGCTCGGCCGGATACCAGTTGGCGCCCCACAGGTCATCCTGTTCGCTGCCTTCTGCCAGCAACAACGCCTCGCAATCGGCATGCATCTCGCCGCCGCCGGCCAACAGTCGTCGCCGAATATCCACCACGATCTTGACCAGGATCGGGTAGACCTCCAACATCTCCTGGACCTGGCGCGGCGTCGCTGGGCGGTCAAGCAGGTGGATCATCGTTTCATCTATCTCCTATCTCCATGGCCCAATCTCACCAGAAGGCTACCTATGGAACGATCACTGTGGCATAAGGAAGTCCCCATGCATAAAGTTACGCGTTCAGCAAGGCCTCGATCACGCGCCGGCGGGGCAGAGCCAGTTGCGGCAGGCGCTGCCGCAGAACCGGTCGCGATCGTGTTGTGATCCGGCGTGCCTCTGGCGGATAATCCCACAACAAACCGGCAACGATCTTAAGGTTTTGCTGCCCCAACGAAGAGTGAACTGGTTCCTCATTACATTCTTCCTCGTATTATACTCGCTGGCCACAACCGGTCAATCTTGGGCAACCAAGTGTTACCACGACGCTGGGACATCACCGGATCCCTGTGGATACAAGCCCCGACCGGCAAGTCCCTCCACTGTAGCAGAGCCTCAATCTTGCGGTGGATGCCACCCTGCACGTGCCCAATGACGCCGCGTCTCCACAGCGAAGGGATTGTTCAAGTTCAGAGCCGCTACGGTGACGCGACCACAAGCCGTTATGCCAATGACATGCGTGCCATCTGCACTCCACGCAAAATGCTGGCGCCAGGGATCCAGGCGTGGATTGAACAGATGCACTGGCTCGCCGCTCTGCGGGTCACGGCCAATCGTTTGCACACCTTTGTATTGATTGCAGGGTCTGCACGCCAGCCAAAGGTTCTCCGGATTGTCGGTACCACCTGCGGCCACCGGAATGATATGATCCACCTCCAACAGACCGTAGGCCAATGCCTGCTGCGTCTGACAGTAGCCGCAGCGGTCGCGCGCTTCGATTCGCAATTGCGTCCGCATGGCGCCGGAAATGAAGCCGGGAGTCATGCGTTACGCTGCGCCCGTAGGCCGCGCCGCACGGCTTCCGCCAGGGCTTCGGCTTTACGCAATTGTCCTGCCTCGTAGACGCGCATCAAGGCCCATAACTCAGGTTTTTCATCTACCGTCAACTGGCCGCTTTGCTGGCGGTCCAGGAGTTCGCTCAGCCGTTCGCTCTGCCTGAGCGACATTTGCGCGTCGCATTGGCTGAGGACGCGCTGATCGGACCAGTGTTCGATGGCATCCTCTTTGACGTCCCACGCATCCAGGGCCGAAGAAAGAACGTCGGTTAGTACCGCGCGAACCGGACGCTTGACGCCCGCCGCCAAACGGGTCGCCGAACGATAAAGCCGGTCAGAAAGTCGTAAAGTCACCTGTGTTTGCATCTGAGTCTCCACCACAACGATCATTCTGATGGGAGGAAGTATAGCACAGCCGAGAGGCCTTGCCAAGCGATTTGCGGGCGGCAGAGGGCAGAGATCGGAGACCGGAGATCGGAGATCGGAGACCGGAGACCGGAGATCGGAGATCGGAGATCGGAGACCGGAGATCGGAGATCGGAGACCGGAGACCGGAGACCGGAGATCGGAGAGCGGAGACCGGAGACCGAGAACGGAGATCGGAGATCGGAGACCGGAGATCGGAGATCGGAGATCGGAGACCGGAGATCGGAGATCGGAGACCGGAGATCGGAGATCGGAGACCGGAGACCGGAGATCGAAGATCGGAGATCGGAGATCGGAGATCGGAGATCGGAGATCGGAGACCGGAGATCGGAGATCGGAGATCGAGATCGGAGATTGGAGACCGGAGATCGGAGATCGAAGATCGGAGATTGGAGACCGGAGATCGGAGATCGAAGATCGGAGGCCGGAGACCGGGGGCGGAGCGTAGGGGGGAGGTTGGTTGAGTGAGGGGAAGAAGTGTTCTGCTCACGATACCCACACGACCAAACCTTGACTACCAAGAGGCGTTCCAACGTTGCATTCTCGAACCAAAGAGCATGGTAGCCCATGCTCTCCAGGCCGGTGATCGCGCTTTCTGGATTTGTGCCCAGGCCGCGTACTGTGCCCAAAGCCTGCACCAATTCCTGCTCATCGTGCTTGCGACCTCGATAGGCAAGCACCATGCGCACACAGGCTGGCAAACACGCATCGGGGGACTTCTGTCTGCAATGAGGAACGTTGAGCACGAGTTCTATTGATCTCCCATGACCTCAACCGCGCGACGACGCATGGTCTCCAGCGGAGTCGAAGGCTTCTCAAGGAAATCGCCAGCCAAATCGTAGATCAGTTCGCCGATCGGCCTCAAACTGTCCGACGCGAAAACGGTCACTCGCCATGCGTCTTCACGTTGTCGCGCTTCAATGGTCACCGCATCGCCCAGATGGCGCAGCAGATGGCGCAGTGCTCTGCTCTCTATCTTCGCACGATGAGCCAGGGCCGGCAGAACACGAATACCTTCAACCCCCAATTCCAACACAACTTGAGCCCCTGGCTGCAACCCATAGCGTTGCATCAAGGGGAGAGGAATCTGCAATCCATCACCACTGATCGTCTGATGAGCTCGCTCCATTGGACCACCTCCATCAATTGCTACGCACTCGATTCGTTCCATCTCACCCCATTATACCCACTTCGCCCAGCCGGTCAATCGCACCAGGCCAACCATGGATCCGATTTCCTCAGCGACCGGATCACTGCTGCCACACGCATCAGATCGGCCGCGGTCAGCCTCGACCCCGACGGCAGACACAGCCCATCCCGGAACAACGCCTCGGCCCCCCCAACCCCCCAATCCTGGGGGGAGGAAGAGCGAGTCCCCCCCGATTTCGGGGGGAGGAGGAGCGAGTCCCTCCCGATTTCGGGGAGAGGAAGAGCGAGTCCCCCCCGATTTCGGGGAGAGGAAGAGCGAGTCCCTCCCGATTTCGGGGAGAGGAAGAGCGAGTCCCCCCCGATTTCGGGGGTTAGGGGGGCGGGTAGGTTCATAACCTTCCTCTCATCGCGTTGAAGGTGTGCCGTGCCCGCACACGGAGTCCGCCGGTTCCGTAGCGCGCTGCCAGCCATGCCTCTTCGGGCCAGACTGCCCGGCCCAGCAGCCGGCCCGCATCGAGCGGGCGGTCCACCATGGCCAACAGGAACAGAAACCGGAGGGGGCCGGTGGTGATGTTGCGGCGCTGAAGCAGCGTGCCCGGGTTGACGAACAGGTGCAGCACCCAGCGGCGCAGCGGGGATGGGGCCAGACGGGCAAGCGCAGGTCGCGCCTCGCTCAACCCCACGATGGACAGGGCCAGGTCCAGGGCCAGCCAGGTGGGAGTAGCCACGCGCCAGGCTCGCGCCCGTTCAGCCGCGAGAACCCAGTCAACCGGCTGCTGCCGCGCCAGCAGGGCAATGTCCACCAGGCCGCGCACCCAGGGGTAGGAGAACTGATGGTTGACGGCCAGGTGCAGGGCCAACTGCAAGAGGGCGTCCTCAGGCGAGAGCATCTTCGCCGGCTGGCCGGCAATTACAACCGGCGCCAGGCGTTCGCACGTTTCGCTCGACCTGGCGCGGGTGGTGCGATGCAGCCACTGGCCGGCAAAAACCCCTCGATGCAGTTCGATCAGCCCGGTATCCGGCGTGGGGCCGTAGAACTTGAACTCGCCCTCATGCAGCGCCTGCAGGGCCGCGGGACGAGCAGGCTTGACGCGTTGAACATAGCCGATCTGCGCCAGGACATGGATGGCGACCTCGATCTCTGCATCCGAAAGCCACAGGTCCAGGTCGCTCATCGGCCGGCAGGCGTAGTTGGGGTAGACCGTGTGGGCCAGGACTGCACCCTTGAAAAGCACCGGCACGACGCCATGCGCGGCCAGGGCCTGAAGCACGGTGGTCAACTCACGGGCGCGCAGCGCCGCACGCGACGCAGCGAGGTAATAGGCGTGCTGCAACTGGGCCAGGACGGCGGACGAGACGGCCGCCTGGAGCTGATCCTGGCGCAGGCGGTAGAAAACGAAGGGCGCCATTCCCTGACCGTGCAGCCAGGCCGCCAGGGCCGCGTCCAACCGGTTGGCCGCCAGCCATTCGCCCAGGGCCTGTGGACGTGAGGAAACCAATGCCTGCACGAACGAGACGATTGCCTGGGGCGCTGCCGCCGATCCGGTATGTTGTGCGATGTGCGTCATGCTTGCCAATGATTCAATGTTCACCTGCCCAGGTCGCGCATCGCCGGGTATTCAGCGACGTGGGCGCGGCGCAACAGCAAACGTAACTGCGTTTTTACCGCAAAGATCGCAGAGAGCGCAGAGGAATCGCGCCTGGCAGTGTGGCCGCGCGCCTTACGATTAGATGTGCGGGTGTAGGGGAAGGGGGGAGGTTGGTTGAGGGGGGGGGCGTGGAGCGAGGGGGAGGGTGGGTCAAGGGTCAGGTCGGGGGGTGGGTTGAATGGAGCGACCGCACCCAGCACCAGCGCGATGACGATCCAGAGGCCGCCAGCGCCTGCCCTGCGGCGATGCCGTCAATGCCGTCTATAAAGTTGTAGGCGTAGTATCAGTAGTCCGCATCACCGCTTTGTGCTACAATCAGCAGTAGGCCACAATTGGCCTGGCATCACTTTCGACGTGCCCAACCATGACGGCGCCGATTCGACTTTCGCCGC
>NZ_JADIZS010000071.1:0-19579 GCF_016704685.1 Candidatus Amarolinea dominans | reverse complement strand
GCCCAGGTTGCTGTTGCCGCTCCACTCGTCGGTCACGAACCCATGCACCGTCGGCAGATGCTGCGCACCGTAGCTGAGCGATGCCGGTGCGCCCAGGCCAAACAGCCCAGGCCCGTCCAGCCACGCCGTCAACTGCCGACCGACCACGTCCATCTCGCTGTCGAGCGCCTGCCACGTCTCGGCCGCATCCTCCCACCGGTACAGGCGGATCGTCTCTGTCAGCGCCACGCCCGGTGGGAAGCGATAGGTCAGGCTCACCAGGCTCTCGAACGCTGTCACGGCCGCGCCCTGCTCATCCTGCGCCGCCAGGCCGAAATGCATCGCCAGCCAGGCCGGCGTTTCCTCCACCTGCGGCTGCGGCAGATAGCGCAGCAGCGTTCGCTGGCTCACCGCGCCCGGCCGCGCCTCCACCTGCACCCGCCCATCCGCACTGACCAGCACCCCGCCCTCGCCCGGCGTCAACCACACCTCATCCGGCCCAGGCGTCGGCGTCGGCGGCTTCTGGCGTGCAGGACGGCGGTCTGGCGTCGGCGTACACTCCCTCGTCCTGGCAGGGCGGCGTTGAGCCTGGTCGGCGTCGGTGTGGCCGTCGGTGTGGCGGTCGGCGGTCCGCCGTCGGCGTTGGCGTACACTCCTCGTCCTGGCAGGGCGGCGGCGTCCGTGCCGTCGGCGTGGCGGTCGGCGGTTCGGCCGTGGGCGTCGGCGCACAGTCCTCACCCAGGCAGGGCGCCGTGACCGTGATCGCCACGCTGGCCTGCACCTCCGCGCCCACCTCCTCGCTCACGATGGCGACCGTGTTCGTGATGACCTGCCCGTTGACCGCGCCCAGCGCCTGCGCCTGGAACGTGCTGGTCAGCGTTGCGCCCGCGGCCAGTTGGCCGATGACCCATTCCAGCCGGCGTTCGGCCTCCAGGTAGCTGAATTCCCCCTCCCCGGCCGGCCAGTAGGCCAATTCCAGTGGCAGGGTATCGCTCACCACCAGCCCGCTCAGGGCGCGGTCGGCCAGGGTGTTGGTGATGACCACCGTGTAGGTGACAACGCCCGCCGGCTCCACCTGTGGCGGCGCCGCAGCCAGCGTCAACTGCACCGGCGCAGGCGCGGGCGTCGCATCGGGATCGGAAATGAGATCGAAATTGGGATCAGGGGACATGAGTTTAGTAGCGGCATTTATCTGGGGGGGGGTAGCCGCCGCCGCCGTGGAAAAGAGCAGACTGCACACCACCAGCAGATGAACCAACGACGACAGGCGCGGCGCGAGCCGGCCGCGAGCAGAATGTCGGGAGGAGAGGGGAGAGAAAGTAGTAGATAGAAAAGAGAAAGCAGAAGAGCGGCGTAACATGACAACGGACTCCTTTCGTGCAGCAATCGAAACGGATGGGGTCAGGGACATTTTCCTGACTGCTGTAAGGAGGTCGCGGGCGGGAGAGAGAACTCTCGCCAGGGACTTCCGGCGGCGAGAGACGACTCGGAAGGCGGGGGGCAGGCTTGTGGCTGGTGACAGCATACCACGCGCGCGGCGATCTGTCAAGAGGCAAAATTTGGGCTTGGGGCATTTCAGTCCTGGGCCCCAGCCCACGCAGGTGGGTTTCGCAGTCGTTGCAGCGACTTGCAGTCGCCGGGTCTGCCCCTGATCTGCCGTTTCTTTTTAGCCCTGGGGCACAGCCCACGCAGGTGGGCTTCGCAGTCGTTGCAGCGACTTGCAGTCGCCGGGCCTGCGGTGCTATAATGCGCCCGTGTTTGCGGAGCGGAGTTTTGTTCGATCCCAAAGTTGGCAGCTTGCCGCCTCGAGATGCCATGATTTGCGCCGTGAGTCAACCACGCTCCACCGTACAGGGCGCGCGTTGACCCACCAGGACTAACACCTATCAGGACTTCATCTATGGATGGCCAGGCTTGCCCCCTGCTGGGATCGCTCAGCGAGCAAGGCGTTTATCTCAATTACCCTAACTTCGAGAACCGCTGTTACGCCACCGGGCGCAGCGAATCGGTGCCCCTGGCGCAGCAGCAGTTTTTTTGCCTGGGCGGACAGTTTGCCACCTGCCCGCGTCATGTCGCCGCGACGCGTGGCCGGCCGGCCGCGGTCGCACCGTATCCACGCGCGGCAGCACCACTCCCACCCTCGTGGGATGAACCGGCCTCTCTATTGCCATCGCTGGACACAGACTCAACGCCCGCGCGCCAGCGCGCGGGCGGCTGGATGCCATACCTGCTCGGCGCGGGCGGCGCGTTCCTGGCCCTGGTCGCGTGCCTGCTGGTCGTCGGCGGCTTCCTGGCCTGGCGTTCCTGGAGCAATCGCCTGCGCACGGATCAGCCCACGCCGGTTGTCGCCGGCCCGGTCACGATTCGCCCCGCCACCTTCACCCCCACCCCGGCGCCGCCCACCGTTGACCCGAACGTTGCGGCCGCCTTTGCCACGGTGACCGCGGTCGCTCGCCTGACCGTCGAAGCCGGCACCCTACAGCCGCCGCCCTTTGGCTTGACGCCGCGCCCCACGCCCACCCGCCGATCAACTCCCGCCGATGGCACGGTTCTCCCGGGTACGCTGGAAACAGAGACACCCACGCCCACGCCGCTGCCTGACCTGGGCGCCACGGCCACCCCAACCGGCTTGCTCCCGCCCACCCCCACCCTGGCGCCCACCGAGCCGCTCGTGCCCATCATCAACTTCTCGGCCGCGCCGCGCACGATTTTGTTGGGGCAATGCTCCACCCTGCGCTGGAACACGGCCGGCATCGAGGCGGTTTACCTCGACGTAGACGGCACAGAAACAGGCGTCACCGGCGTGGGGTCACGTCAGGTGTGTCCCGTGCAGGACACCGATTATTTCCTGCGTGTGGTTTTGCATGACCTGACCGACCAAATCTGGGTGGCCAATGTGCAGGTACGCGGCACGCCCACGCCGTCGGTCACGCCCACCGCCACCGCGACCCCGTTCTACACACCCACGCCGACTCCCACCAACCTGCCCACCGCGACCCCGACGGTGACGCCTCAGTACGGCCTGCGCATCAACGGCGGCAACAGCCAGGTGACGCTGGTGGCCGATGGAATCGAACACCAGGTGGCAGCACTGGGCGTCGAAAACACGGGCAACACGACCGACCAGGTCGCCATCAGCCTGAGCGCCAGCCTGCCCGACGGTTGGCGCCTGCTCTTGTGCCTGTCTGGCGGCGAGGGCGATCGCTGTTTCACCGACAATGCCACCGAAATCACCCTGGCGGCTGGCGGCGCGCAGACTGTGCTGGTGCGCATGCAGGCGCCCGGCGGCACTGCCAGCGGCGCCTCCACCGTCGTCACCCTGGAGGCGGTGTCGCGTCACAATGGCGCGGTGCGCGCCAGCGTCCAGTTGACCGTGGTCGTACCCTAGAGCCTGCCAGGAGCCAACGGCCATGGAACTACAGATTGCCGCCGCCAAAACCGGAAAGTACGCCAGCCGTGAGAGCGGCGACACCCTGGAGATGACCGAACGACCGCACGGCGGGGTATCCCTGGTCCTGGCCGACGGGCAGCGCAGCGGGCGCAGCGCCAAGATCATCAGCAACCTGGTGGTGCGCAAGACCATTGCCCTGTTGGCCGAAGGCGCGCGCGATGGCGTGGCCGCCCGCGCCGCGCACGACTATTTGCGCACCCATCGTCGCGGCCAGGTGTCTGCCGAGTTGCACATCGTCTCGATTGACCTGGCGACGAATACGATCGTGGTTTCGCGCAACAGTCAGTGCCCGGCCCTGGTGGTGCGCGGCGCGGAAATCACCCTGCTCGATCAGCCCAGCCAGGTGATTGGCATCTATCCCAACACCAAGCCGGTGATTGCCGAGCTGCCTGTCGAGCCAGGCCTGACCCTGGTGGTTTTCACCGATGGCATCTGGTCGGCGGGCCACCGGTATGGACAGCCGCTCGATTTGCTGGGCGTGCTGCGCTTGCACTTGCAGGACGCGCCATCGCCGACCACGGCCCAGGGCCTGGCGGATGCCATCCTGACTGAAAGCATCCGCCTGGATCAGGGGCGCCCGGACGACGACATGAGCGTCCTGGTGATTCAGATTGTGCCCTACACCCGCGCTGATGACGCCCGCCGTCTGTTCGTTAGTTTTCCCTTGCCGCAAGGCTGATGAGGTGACTCTGCGATGACCGGCGCCACTGCCTTGACCCCTGCGCCGACCCGGATCAAACTGGTAGGCGTGTGCGCGTCCGGCAAAAGCACGTTACTGCACATCCTGCGCGCCGCCGGCTTCGACGTTCTGCCCTGCGCGCAGGAGCATTCGTATGTGCCGGACCTCTGGCGGCGCTTGCATCCACCGGACCTGCTGATTTTTCTCGACGCCCAGCCGGCCACGGTCGCGCACCGGCGCCAGACCGAGGAGCCGGTCGAGGCCTGGTTGGCCGAAGAGCGCGTGCGCCTGGCCCATGCGCGTGCCCATTGTGATTTCTACCTGCCAACCGATGACCTGACGCCGGCCGAGGTTGCGGCGGCGGTTCTCTCGTTTCTGGCCGGCGCTGGCGCCCGGCGCCTGGACGATGAGTGAGGCCAGATCGGTCTCACACGCGCTGGCCCGAACCTTCACCGCCGGGCAGATCAGGTTCGCAGACCGGCGCCCAAGCGACGCGCGGCCCCCAAAAGGCGCTCTCAGAATCTAATCGGCCGGATGTTTTGACAGGACATGGGGCGTCGACTATAATCGCCCTGTTTGCCAGGCAGCCAGGCTGCAATCGAACCGTGAGGAGATGTTGAGTTCATGCGAGATCGTACGACCGGGTTCCTTATCACCACTATCATCTTAGCTGCGATCGGGGTTTACCTTGCCCTGCCGATACAGCACCCCAAGTGGCTTACTGATTTACTCTTCTGGCAACCGGCCAGCACGCGTGATTTGCAGATCAAGGAAGGTCTTGATTTGCGCGGCGGCCTGCAAGTCCTGCTCGAAGCCGATGTTCCGGCCGGCGAAGCGGTTGACAGCGATGCGATTCAGACGGCCAAGCAAATTGTCGAAAATCGCGTCAACGGCCTCGGCGTGTCTGAGCCGCTCATTCAGGTGCAGGGCGACCGCCGCATCGTCGTGGAATTGCCTGGTATCAGCAACCCCGACCAGGCCATCGAAACGCTCAAGGGCACCGGTTTGCTCGAATTCATCGAGACGGGCGAGGAGTTCTTGACTCCGGGCACCAGGGTCAGTACCACGATCGGTTCACTGGATGATACCGGCACAGTCACCGGTACGAACCCCATCACCAACACGGCCGGTGTGACGGCCACGGGCGCAGTCACGCCCACGACGATCTACAGGACGATCATGACCGGCGCTGACCTGAAGACGGCCGGCATCGGCTTCGACCAGACCACCAACGCCCCGCTCATCACCTTCGACCTGACCGACGAGGGCGCCAAGAAGTTCGCCGATTACACCAGCGCCAACATCGGCAAAATTCTGTCCATTGTCCTGGACAAGACCGTGCTCTCCTCGCCGCGCATCCAATCCGCCATCACCGGCGGCACCGGCCAGATCACGGGCAGTTTCACGGTCGAAGAAGCCCGCAACCTGTCGGTGCAGATGCGCTACGGCGCGCTGCCCGTTCCGCTGCGTGTGGCCGAGAGCCGCGCCGTGGGGCCGACCCTGGGTCAGGACTCGGTGCGTAAGAGCATCAACGCCGGCGTCATCGGCCTGTTGGTGGTCATTGTCTTCATGCTCCTGTACTACCGTCTGCCCGGTGTGCTGGCCGACTTCGCGCTGATCATCTACGCCCTGCTTGTTTTTGCCCTGTTCAAGTTGATCCCGGTCACGCTCACGTTGCCGGGCATTGCGGGGTTTGTGCTCAGCGTCGGCATGGCGGTGGACGCCAACATCCTGATCTTCGAGCGCATGAAAGAGGAGTTGCGTGGCGGCCGCGCCTTGCGCTCCGCCATTGACATCGGCTTTGCCCGCGCCTGGCCGTCCATTCGGGACTCGAACGCTTCGACGCTCATCACGTGTGTGATCCTGTTCTGGTTTGGATCCAACTTCGGCGCCAGTATCGTCAAAGGCTTCGCTCTGACGTTGGCCATCGGTGTGCTGGTCAGTCTCTTCACGGCGATCACTGTGACCCGTACGTTCCTGCACCTGGTCATGAACAACATGGACCTATCCCGCAACCGCTGGTGGTTTGGAGTCTGAGAGGAAGAATTATGCTGAATATCGTTGGAAAACGTTACTGGTATTTCGGTTTGTCGTTGCTCATCATCATACCAGGTCTGATCTCGCTGATCCTGTTTGGCCTGCGCCTGTCCATTGACTTTACCGGCGGCGCGCTGTGGCAACTGCACTTCACGCAGCCCACCGTCGCCATCCAACCGGCCGATGTCAAAGGCATCTTCAGCGCGGCCGGGTTCGATGAGGCCGTGGTGCAGACATCCAAGACTACCACCGCGGATGACACGATCATCGTCCGCACCAAGCCGATTGACGCCGCACAGAAGGCGATTTTGCAAACTAGCCTGACCGCGCGCTACGGCGAATTCATCGAACAGCGATTCGACAACGTCGGTCCGGCCGTGGGCGCAGAAGTGACGCGCAACGCCGGCATCGCGGTGGCTCTGGCCGCCATCGCCATCCTGATCTACGTCTCGATTGCGTTTCGCAAGGTGCCCAACCCCATTCGCTACGGCACCTGCGCCATCATCGCCCTCGTCCACGACGCACTGGTTGTGCTTGGCCTGATGTCGCTGGCCGGCCACTTCCTGGGTTGGGAGGTTGATTCGCTCTTCCTGACCGCGCTACTCACCGTCATCGGCTTCTCGGTCCATGATACCATCGTGGTGTTCGACCGCATCCGTGAGAACATCGGCCGCTACCGCAGCCAGGATTTCGAAACCATCGTCAATCGCAGCATCATCGAAACCCTCGATCGTTCCATCAACACGCAGTTGACGGTGCTCTTCACGCTGACGGCCCTGGCGCTCCTGGGCGGCGTTACCGTGCGCATCTTCGTCATCACCCTGCTGATTGGCATCCTGAGCGGCACCTACTCCTCCATTTTCAACGCCAGCCCGCTGCTGGTGGCGTGGGAAAACGGCGAGTTTGGTGACTTCGTGCGGCGTCTGACCGGCAATCGCGCGGCCAAAACCGCCTGAAGCCCACAGGCGCCTGAAGTTCGTGTACTCTCGTAACGGAGCGAAGGGCGACCTTCGCTCCGTTTGCTTTGGACAAGGATCGTTTCGATGATCGCTTTGATTGATTACGGCGTGGGCAATCTGCGCAGCGTGGCCAAAGCCCTGGAGCATATCGGCGCGCCGGTGCAGATCGTTCAGCAGCCGCACGATCTCGCCGGCGCCGAGGGCATCATCTTGCCCGGCGTCGGCGCGTTTGGCGACGCGGCCGCCACCTTCCGCCAGGCCGGCTTCGAGCAGCCGCTGCTGGCCGCGGTCCGCGCAGGTACCCCCTTGCTCGGCATCTGTGTCGGTTTGCAACTGCTGTTCGACACCAGCGAGGAGATGGGCCGCCATCGCGGTCTGGGCATCTTCCCTGGCATCGTCACCCGCTTCGCCGATGGCATGACCGTGACGCACAACGGTGCGCGCCACCTGCTCAAGGTGCCGCAGATCGGCTGGAATCAGATCCATCACGATCACACCCATCCCCTGCTGGCCGGTGTGCCCAGCGGCAGTTACGCCTACTTTGTTCATTCCTACTACTGCGCGCCCGCCGACCCCCGGCTTGTCGTCGCCACCACCGACTATGGCCTTGACTTTGCCTCTATCTGCGGCGGCCGCTTTGGTCAGGGCGAGGTGTGGGGAGTGCAGTTCCACCCGGAAAAGAGTCAGGCCATCGGGCTGCGCATCCTGCACAATTTTGTGGATTGGGCACAGGCATCTGGCCGCCGCCGAATGAATTCGGGGCGAAGGGGCGTTTCGCCGCAAGGTCGGCCTGCGCCGACCGGCCCTGCGCCCACGCAGGCGCGATTTCAATCGCTCGGCTGGGCGTGCGGCGGCGCGCAGTCATGAACACCATGCCCACGACCGCCGAATTCGTCATCTTCCCGGCCATTGACCTGCGCCGGGGGCGCTGCGTGCGCCTGCGCCAGGGCGACCCGGCCGCGGAAACGGTCTTTGGCGCTGACCCGGCCGCGCTGGCCCGTCATTGGGTTGACCTGGGCGCAACCTGGCTGCATGTGGTCAACCTGGATGGCGCGCTGCAGACCGACGCGGCGTCGCCTGCGCCGGCCGACGCCGCAGCCCTGCCGCTCAACCTCCGGCGCCTGGCCGAGATTCGCGCCGCGGTGGCCGCTCCGATTCAGTTTGGCGGCGGCCTGCGCTCCCTGGCCGACATCGAACTCGCGCTCGATCTGGGCGCGACGCGGGTGGTGCTGGGCACCGCGGCCGTGCAAAACCCGGTCCTGGTGGCTGACGCCCTGCGCCGCTACGGCGCGGCAACCATCGTCATCGGCATCGATGCTCGCGAGGGTCTGGTTGCCACCCACGGCTGGCTGCAGACCAGCAATGTCCCCGTGTTGGCGTTGGCGCAGGCCATGCGCACCGCCGGCGTCACCCACATCATCTTCACCGACATTGCACGCGACGGCATGTTGAGCGGCGCGGCCGCGGAGGCCTCCGCGGCCCTGGCCCGTGCCAGCGGCCTGCAGGTCATCGCCAGCGGCGGCGTGCGCGATCTCGACGACATCCGCCGCCTGTTGGCGTTGAGCGGCGCCGGCGTCGCGGGGGTGATCGTCGGCCAGGCCCTGTACACCGGACGCCTGGCGCTGCCCGACGCGCTCCACCTCGCCCGCGGCTCGGGCTTTCAGCCTGACGGGAGTCTGTCCGTATGTTAGCCAAGCGCATCATCCCCTGCCTGGATGTCAAAGATGGGCGCGTGGTCAAAGGTATCAACTTCCTCAACCTGCGCGACGCGGGCGACCCGGTGGCGCAGGCGCAGGTCTATGATACCGAAGGGGCCGATGAGTTGGTCTTCCTGGACATTACCGCCACCCATGAGGGCCGTGAAATCACCCGGCAGGTGGTGCGCGCGGTGGCTGACACCGTCTTCATCCCGTTGACCGTGGGCGGCGGTCTGCGCAGCGTGGACGACCTGCGCGCGATGCTCCTGGCCGGCGCGGACAAGACCGCCATCAACTCGGCCGCGGTGCGCAACCCCGGTCTGATTACCGACGGCGCGCGGCGTTTTGGCAGCCAGTGCATCGTGGTGGCCATTGATGCGCGCCTGGCGCCTGAGGCGCGGCCGGATGCTGGCGAACCCCACTGGGAGGTGGTGGTCAACGGCGGCCGTGTGCCCACCGGGCTTGACCTGGGAACCTGGGCGCGAGAGGTCGAGCGCCGCGGCGCGGGCGAGATCCTGCTCACTTCGATGGACGCCGACGGCACCCAGGCCGGTTTCGATCTGCGCATGCTGCAAGCCGTGACCGCGACCGTTTCCATCCCGGTCATCGCCTCCGGCGGCGCGGGCAGCCTGGCCCATTTTTACGATGCCCTGACCGTTGGCGGCGCTGAGGCTGCGCTGGCTGCGTCGCTCTTTCATTATAATACGCTGACGATCGGCCAGGTCAAGGCGTATCTGCGCCAGCGCGGCGTGGCGGTGCGCTGAGCGATGAGAGACACCACGCTGACCGCTCTCGATCCGGAACCGCTGAGCCTGGACGCGCTGCTGGCCCAGACGCCGGGCGCACTGCTGGCGGTGGTGGTGCAGGACGCACTGACCGGCGCGGTGCTGATGGTGGCCTACGCCAATGCCGAGGCCATCCGCCTGACCCTGGCGACGGGCGAGGCCTGGTTTTGGAGCCGCAGCCGCCAGGAACTGTGGCGCAAGGGTGCAACCTCCGGTAACACCATGCGCGTGGTGGATATCCTGGCGGATTGCGACGCCGACGCCCTGCTCTACCGCGTCGAACCGGCCGGCCCCGCCTGCCACACCGGCGCGCACACCTGCTTTTTTCGCAGACTTGAGGTGACTTCATGGGTCAGGTAATTGAAGATTTGTTCGCGGTAATCGAGGCGCGTAAGGCGAATCCGCCGGCTGGCTCTTACACGGCGCAGTTGTTCGCCAAAGGCGAAAATGAGATGCTCAAGAAGATGGGCGAGGAGATGGTGGAGGTGATTGTGGCCGCCAAAGGCGAGACTACCGAGCGGGTGATCTACGAATTGGCCGATGTGGTCTATCACACACTGGTTTTTCTGGCGGCCCGCGGCCTGTCCTGGGGGGACATCGAGGCGGAGCTGGCGCGGCGTTTTGGCAACCCCAAACCGCAGGCGAGCGATTGAAATCGCACCATAGCCCTGAATTCATGCGGGGGCGGCTGAGATTACATAAAGTGAGGAGTGACATGGACACGTTTCATCAAATAGCTGAGGCTTTGACGTTCGATGACATTCTGCTCGTGCCCGGCTATTCCGAGGTGCTGCCGGCCGATGTGGATGTGGGCGTGACCCTGCACCCCCGCCTGCGCCTGCGCGTGCCGGTGGTCTCCGCGGCCATGGACACCGTCACCGAAGCGCCGTTGGCCATTGCCCTGGCGCGGCAGGGCGGCCTGGGCGTCATTCACCGTAACCTGACGCCAGAGCAGCAGGCCGAAGAGGTGGATCGGGTCAAGCGCTCGGAATCGGGCATGATCGTCAACCCGATCACGCTGACGCCGGATCGGCCGCTGGCTGACGCGGCCGCGCTGATGGCACACTATCACATCAGCGGCGTGCCCATCGTGGCCGGTGACGGTGGCGGACGCCTGCTGGGCGTTCTCAGCAACCGCGACATTCGTTTTGCCACCGACTTTGCCCGGCCCATCAGTGATTACATGACCAGCGAGAACCTGGTCACCGCGCCGATTGGCACCACCCTGGAGGAGGCCAAGATCATCCTGCACCGCCACCGCATCGAAAAACTGCCACTGGTGGACGAACAGTTTCGCCTGAAGGGACTGATCACCTACAAGGACATCCTCAAACGTGAGGATTTCCCGCACGCGGCCACCGATACCCAGGGGCGCCTGCTGGTGGCCGCGGCGATTGGGGTCGGCGACGCGGCGCTGCTGCGGGCCGAGCGCCTGTTGGCCGCGGGCGCCGATGCCCTCGCCATTGACACCGCGCACGGCCATTCCCGCGGCGTGCTCGACACCGTGCGCACCATCAAGCAGCGCTGGCCGCAGGCGATCATTCTGGCCGGCAATGTCGTCACAGCCGCCGGCACCCTGGCTCTGATCGAGGCCGGCGCGGATGTGGTCAAGGTGGGCGTGGGCGCGGGTTCCATCTGCACGACGCGCATCGTGGCCGGCGCGGGTATGCCCCAGATCAGCGCGATCAGCGAATGCGCCACCGCCGCCGCGCCGCACGGCATCCCGGTGATTGCCGATGGCGGCATCCGCTACAGCGGCGACATGGTCAAAGCCCTGGCCGTCGGCGCGACCGCGGTCATGCTGGGTGGGCTGCTGGCCGGGCTGGAGGAATCGCCCGGCGAAACGATCACCTGGGAAGGGCGTCGCTTCAAGGAATATCGCGGCATGGGGTCCGTGGGCGCGCTCAAGGGTCGCAGCGCCGATCGTTATCAGTCCGGCCAACGCAGCGGCGACGCCTCGCCCGACATCGGCGGCAAGCTGGTGCCGGAGGGCATCGAGGGGCAGGTGCCGTACAAGGGTCGCCTGGCCGACTACCTGTTCCAGTTGATCGGCGGCCTGCGCAGCGGCATGGGCTATGCCGGCGCGGCCAACCTGGACGAACTGCGCGCCAAGGCCCGCTTCGTGCGCATCACCAACGCCGGCTACATCGAAAGCCATCCCCACAGCATCATGATCACCAAAGAAGCGCCGAATTACCAGGCCCAGGCGCGTTGAAAAGCCTGTGAGATGAGCACCATGTCAACACCTTTGCCGCTCTTGCGCTTCGAAGTCACCACCCGGCCGCCCTTTACCGATGGCCGTGAGGCAAAGCTGCGCCGCGCCATCGCCGGGCTGGGCATCGGCGGGGTGACTGCGCTGCACATCTCGGATCTCTATTTCGTGCAGGGTGATCTGCCCGCGGCCGCGGCGCAGCGCCTGGCGCAGCAGCTCCTGCACGACCCGGTCACCGAAGAGGTGCGCCTGGCGCCGGTCGCGGCCGACGAACCGCCCGCCGGTCAGCACACCATCGAAGTGGCGCTGCATCCGGGCGTGACCGACAGCGTGGCCGACAGCCTGCTGGACGCGGCGCGGCTGTTGGGCATCGGCGGGCTGACCCACGCGGCCAGCGGTCAGCGGGTGGTGTTGGAAGGCAGCCTGACGGCCGGCGACGCGCAGCGCATCGCGCAGGATCTGTTGGCGAATGCCACCATTCAGTTCTACACGATCAACCGGCCGCTGACGCCCATCTTCGCCAGCGCCAGCGCGGATGACACCGTGGAGATCATTCCCCTGGCCGCGGCCGACGCGCCGGCCCTGCTGGAGATCAGCCGCGCGCGCCGCCTGGCCCTCGATCTGGCTGAGATGCAGGCCATTCAGGCTTACTACCGCCAGGCGCAGCGCGAGCCAACCGATGTCGAGCTGGAGATGCTGGCGCAGACCTGGTCCGAGCACTGCGTCCACAAGACCTTCAAGGCCACGATTGACTTCAGCGATGCCAGCCAGCCCGGCGCGGCGCCGCTCCGCATCCACGGCCTGCTCAAAACCTACATCAAGGCCGCGACCGACGAGCTGGCAAAACCGTGGGTGGTGTCGGCCTTTGTGGACAACGCCGGCATCGTGCGCTTTACCGACGATTTCGACCTGGCCTTCAAGGTGGAGACGCACAACCACCCCTCCGCGCTGGAACCGTTCGGCGGCGCCAACACCGGCGTGGGCGGGGTCATCCGGGATGTGATGGGCGTCTCCGCGCGGCCGATTGCCAACACCGATGTGCTCTGCTTCGGCCCGCCCGATCTGCCCGTAGACGCGCTGCCGGCCGGCGTGCTGCATCCGCGACGCATCGCCGCGGGCGTGGTGCATGGCATCGAGGACTACGGCAACAAGATGGGCATCCCCACCGTCAACGGCGCCATCCTGTACGATCCGGCCTACACCGCCAACCCGCTCGTCTACTGCGGCTGCCTGGGCATCCTGCCGACCGGCGTCCATGCCACCCTGCGCGATCCACAGCCCGGCGACCTGGTCGTTGTACTGGGCGGTCGCACCGGCCGCGATGGCCTGCGCGGCGCCACTTTTTCCTCGATGGAAATGTCGCACGAGACCGGTCATGTCGCGGGCGCGGCCGTGCAGATCGGCCATCCCATCCATGAAAAACAGGTGCTCGATCTGCTCCTGGTCGCGCGCGACGAGCGCCTCTATCACGCCATCACCGACTGCGGCGCGGGCGGGCTATCGTCCGCGGTGGGCGAAATGGCGGCCGAGCTGGGCGCGGATGTGGAATTAGCGCAGGCGCCGCTCAAGTACAGCGGCCTGCGGCCCTGGGAAATCTGGCTGAGCGAGGCCCAGGAGCGCATGGTCATCGCCGTGGCTGAACCGCACTGGCCGCGGCTGCAAGAACTGAGCCGCCTCTACGGCGTCGAAGCCACTGCCCTGGGTCGTTTCCGCGACGACGGCCAGCTCATCGTGCGTTACCAGGGATGTCCGGTCGCCAGCCTGGACGGGCAGTTCCTGCACCACGGCATTCCGCTGCGCCATTTGCAGGCCATCTGGACCCCGCCGCAGACGGCCGCGCTCGTCACCCCCGCGCAGCCGCCCGACCTGGCCGGTTGGATTTTGCGCCTGCTGCGCCAGCCCACCGTCGCCAGCAAAGAGCAGGTCATCCGGCGCTACGATCATGAGGTGCAGGGCGGCGCCGTGGTCAAACCGCTGGTGGGCGCGTGCCAGGATGGCCCCGGCGACGCGGCCGTCCTGCTGCCGCTCGACACCCTGCTCGGACGCGACGCGCCGCCGCAGCCCACGCCCGGCGTCGCGCTCGCCAATGGCATCAATCCGGCCTATGGGCTGCTCGATCCCTACCGCATGGCCTGGGCCGCGGTGGACGAGGCGTTCCGCAACCTGGTCGCGGTTGGCGCAGACCCGGACCGCGTCGCCATCCTGGACAACTTCTGCTGGGGCAATCCGTCCCTGCCCGACCGCCTGGGCAGCCTGGTGCGCTGCGCGCAGGGCTGCCACGATGCCGCCCTGGCCTATGGTGCGCCCTTCATCTCCGGCAAGGACAGCCTGAACAACGAATACCTGGGCGCGGACGGGCAAAAGCACGCCATTCCGGGCACGCTGCTCATCTCCGCCCTGGGCCTGGCGCCCGATGTCACGCGCACCGTCACCATGGATCTCAAAGAGCCGGGCAATCTGCTCTACGTGGTTGGCGCGACCGCAGACGAGCTGGGCGGCAGCCTCTACTACCAACTCCTGGCTGCGGATCAGGGCGCGGCGCATCCCCTGGCCGGCACTGTGCCCGCGCCCATCACCGACCCGCGGCCGCGGCTGGCCGGGCTGCACGCGGCCATTCGTGCTGGCCTGGTGCGCGCCTGTCATGACTGCTCCGAGGGCGGGCTGGCCGTGGCGCTGGCCGAAATGGCCCTGGCTGGCCGCCTGGGCGCCGTGGCGGACCTGGCTCGCGTGCCGGTCGGCCAGACGACCGCGCCCATCTGGCAGATGACAGCTCTCTTTGCGGAATCGCTTGGCCGCTTCATCGTCGAGGTGACGCCCGCCGCGGCCGACGCCTTCCGCGCGGCCCTGGCCGGCCACGCGCCGTTTGCCTGCATCGGCGAGATCACGGCCGCGCCGCAGTTGATCTGGCGCCGTGAGATGCAAACCGTCGCCGTGCTTGAACTGGCCGCGCTGCTGCGCGCCTGGAAACCGGAGGAAGACTAAGTGCGCACCTTTGCCGCCGCTTTGGCCCTGACGCTGACCCTGGTTCTGCTGGTTGCCCTACTGACGGCCTGCCAGGCGCTGCCCTTTTTCGCCACGCCAACGCCCACCCTGACGCCGACGCCGACGCAGACCCCAACGCCGGCGCCAACCGCCACCCCCACGCCGCCGGTCTATCTGTCGCTGGTGACGGCCTCCGCGCTGCCGCCCACCAGCACAACCGGCGCGATCCTGTTTAGCACGCAAGCGCAGACCGGCGCCACCCTTCTGTGGCAGATCTCCAGCCGCGGCCTGTTCACAGTCACCGATCGGCTGTTGGACACGGCGTGGGATTGCAGCGAAAATCGCCCAGGCGCTCCGCACTGCGCCTTTGCCGACCAGGAGGGCCAAATTTACACCACGACGCTGGCCGGCTCCCCCGCACCGCTGTTGATTGCGCCCTCCCTGCCGGTGACTCGCCTCGACTTGGCGCCGAACGGCCTGCGCCTGAGCCTGGTGCTGACCGATGACCTGGACATCCTCGATCTGGCCGAACCGGCCGCCGCGGGCGGGGTCAGCGGGTTGGGCGAGCTGGCCGAGATGCAGTGGGCCCCGGACAGCCAGCACCTGGCGGTCATCACCCGCACCGCGGACAGCGCCAACCTGTATGTGCTCGACCTGGCGCAGGAGCCTGCACCCGCCAGATTGCGGCCGGCGATTGGCTGGGAATGGCCGCCTGGGCGCCGGACAGTAAGCGCCTGGCCTTCGCGCAGCGCGGCCTCGATCATCCCAACGGCGGTTCCCAGCGCCAGGACCTGTTCGTCAGCGATGCGGCCGGCGCGGAGGTGCTCAACCGCACCGAATACTTCGAAGATCGCCAGCGCCCCGCGCCCGATCACGCGTTTGGCGTGCGCTGGCTCACCTGGCTGGCCGACAGCAGCACCATCGCCTTCACCTGGACCGGATGGCCGGTTGACCCGCAGCAGGTGGAGGTCAGCGTCGTGGCCGCGGCCAAGGACGGCGGCGCGCCCACGGCCCAGTTGGCCGCGGCCGGCGCGTTGCTGGCCGATGGCACGCGGCTTGCCTATTCGCCTGATGGCGCCCAGGTGGCCGCGCTGCTGCGCACCGCTGACGGCCGGCGTTCCGTGTGGGGAAGGCCGCTGGCCTCGGACACCTGGGTGGCGCTGACGCCCGCTGAGCATACGCCGCTGGACCTCTGTTGGACCAGCGACAGCCTGGCCCTGGTTTACACCACCGACGAAGGCAGCCTCTACTGGCTCGACAGCCGCGGCGGCCTACCCGTGCGCCTGGCAGCCGTCGCCGCGCCGCAGCGCATCACCCGCTTGCAGTGTCCGTGAGGAAGGCGCCGCCGCCCCGTAACCCCGAATTCATTCGGAGCGATAAGGCGATCCGCTTCACGCTCCCGCCCCTTGCCTTGATTTTCGAACAGGTGTATACTGCGTTTCAGAAAATCTGCCGCAGATGAAATGCAGAAAGGAGATCATCCGATGGAAACAACAGTCCAAATTCGCCAGCGCGGCACGCTGACCCTGCCGGTCGAAATCCGGGAAAAGTACGGCATCCAGGCCGGCGACATCTTCCGCCTGGTTGATATCGAGGGCACGATGGTCTTTACGCCGATGGTGGCGATGGTGCCTGAGTTGGCGCGTGAGATTGAGCGGCTGCGCCTGGAAGCGGGCCTGAGCCTCGATCAGCTTCTGGTGAGCCTGCGCCAGCAGCGCGAACGTTACTACGAGGAACATTATGCCGCCGCTGAGCCTGGCTAAGCCCCGCGTCTTCGTAGACGCGGACGTACTCTTCGCCGGTTCGGCCGCGACCGGAGACCGGAGACCGGAGAACGGAAGAACTCCCTTTTTCCACGAAACCCGATCTCTGATCTCTGATCCCTGATCTCTGTTCTTAGACCGGAGACCGGAGATTGGAGACCGGAGACCGGAGACCGGAGATTGGAGATTGGAGACCGGAGACCGGAGACCGGAAGAACTCCCTTCTTCCACGAAACCCGATCTCTGATCTCTGATCCCTGATCTCTGTTCTTAGACCGAAAACCGCAGACCGGAAACTCCAACTCTCACAACTCCCTTCTTCCACACACCTGATCTCTGATCTCTGATCTCTGATCTCTGATCTCCCATACATAAAGAAGGTGCTATGACCATGAAGCCACGCGTATTGATCCTACACGCGCCTGGCACGAATCGTGACCGTGAGGCGGCGCTGGCGTGTGATCTGGCCGGCGGTCAGGCGCAGATCATGCATATCAACGAACTGAGCGCGGCGCCGGCGCGGCTGCACGATTTTCAGATGCTGGTGCTGCCCGGCGGCTTTTCCTTTGGCGATGACCTGGGCGCGGGCAAGCTGTGGGCGCTGGAACTGCGCTACCGGCTGGGCGACGCGCTGGCGCATTTCCACGCCGCGCGCCGGCCCATCCTGGGCATCTGCAACGGCTTCCAGGCGCTGGTCAAGACCGGCTACCTGCCAGGGCCGCTGCCTGGGGACGCGCCGCCGGTCAACCCAACCGGTTCGCCATCCGACCTGGTGCAGACCGCCACGTTGACCCGCAACGCGGCCGGCCATTTCGAGTGCCGTTGGGTGCACCTGCAACCGCAGCCCGACAGCGTCTGCGTCTTCACGGCCGGACTGGACGACCTGATCTTCTGCCCGGTTGCGCATGGCGAAGGGCGTTTCGAATTGGCCGCGGCCGCGGACCTGCCGCGTTTGCAGGCGCAGGGACAGATTGCGCTGACCTACGTGGACGCGGCCGGCGCACCCGCGGCCGGCGCGTATCCTCTCAACCCCAACGGCTCGCTGGCGGACATCGCCGGCGTCTGCGACCGCACCGGCGCCATCCTGGGCCTCATGCCGCACCCGGAAGACCACCTCAGCCCGCTCCAACACCCGGCCGCGTCCCGCGGCCTTCACGGCCGGCTCGGCCTGGCGCTGTTCGCCAACGGGATTCGTTACGCGGGGGGGTAGAAGGTAGGGGCAGAGTCCGGGGTTTGACACCCTGCGTTGTTTGGTTTATGATTCACATCATGAATAACTTTCATTCAATCGCTGCCGATCCTCCGGTCTACTATGATCGTTGGCTGACACCGCAACTGCGCTCGGCGTGCGAAGCGTTTCCGATTGTGGTGTTGACCGGCGCGCGTCAGGTGGGCAAGAGCACCCTTCTGCGGCGGGCGGAGCCGTTCAGCAGTTGGCGCTATCACACCATGGATGACTTCGACACGTTGCGCCAGGTGCAAGAGAACCCTGCCAGCCTGTGGGCCGGGGTCAGCGAGGTCATCCTGGACGAGGTGCAGAAAGCACCCGAGTTGCTGCCGGCCATCAAGCGGGCTGTTGATGAGCAGCCCGGCCGTTACCGTTTCGTCTTGTCCGGGTCGGCCAATTTGCTCTTGATGGGTAAGGTGAGCGAGAGCCTGGCCGGTCGCGCCGTTTACTTCGTGCTCGATCCGCTGACGCTTGGTGAACGGCATGGACAACCGCCCCCGTCACTCCTGACTGATGTCCTGGCGGGCCGCTGGCCGCAGGATGGGTTGCTGCCCGCAGCGCCGGCTGATCCTCTTCCTCTGCTCCAACGGGGCTTCATGCCTGCCTTGCTGGCGCTCAAGACGCCGGAAGACTGCGTGAGATGGTGGGATGGCTATGTCGCCACGTACCTGGAGCGCGATCTCCGGCAGATGTCGCAGGTCGAATCGCTGGTAGACTTTCGCCGCGTCATGGCGCTGTTGGCATTGCGCACAGGGCAATTGCTCAATCAATCGGACGTGGCGCGCGATGCGGGCCTCTCGCAGTCAACGATCCATCGCTATTTGAATCTACTGGAAGCCACGCACCTGTTCGAGCGCGTACCGGCCTACCTGGGAAGTCACACCACGCGCCTCTTGAAAGCGCCGCGTGCCTTCTGGGCCGATGTTGGGCTTGCAGTCTTCCTGGCCGGCTACTACACCGCCGCTGACCTGGCCGGCGCGCGTGAAGTGGGCGCCTTTTTCGAGACGCTGATCTATCAGCATCTGCGCGTCAGCAGCGGGTTGTTGGCACCCCGCGCGCGGCTGCACTTCTGGCGCACGCAGACGGGTGATGAAGTAGACTTCGTGCTAGAGCACGGTCGGCGCGTCGTGGGCATCGAGGTCAAGATGACCAATTCCCCTGGTTACCGGCACAGCGCCGGCTTGGTCAAGTTCCTGGCAGAGCATCCCCAGGCGGTTGGCGGCATCCTGGTGCATGGCGGCCAGACCATCCGGCGCCTGGACGAAAAGATCGTCGCGGTGCCCTGGCCGCTGCTGACCGGGTGATCAGGATTCAGCATTGACAATCGGGTGGAAGGCTGAATAGTGCAAAGTGCAGAGGTCGAAGTCCTGAATGTGGGGCGTCACCGCACTTGGTGAAACAACGCATGGGTGCAATCACTTCACTCTCAATCGCCGATCTCGCAGTCTTCGATGCGCCGTTTGGAGGATAGCCGTCTCGATTGGAGACAACCCCAGGCCGTTCTGGAGGATCAGCGGATCGGTGACCTGCAATAGCTCATCCACATCCATCCGGCGGCGCACCATCGCATCCACTTCCGCAAGCTCCTGCGCCTCCATGCGTCCCAACGGAATCAGCAGCCGCTCGATCTCGCTGGGGACCATCTCCAGCACACCGCCGCCGTAGTGCCGCCCTTCAAGCTCGGCTGAGAGAAACGTCAGGGAGTTCATGAAGGAAAAGGTCAGGTCGCGGCCACGTGACCTGTATTCAGGCCGCATGCGGATGCGGTAGGCGGTGTCGGTCGAGTAGGCGCCGAACTCGTTCAACA
>NZ_JADIZS010000070.1:0-10345 GCF_016704685.1 Candidatus Amarolinea dominans | reverse complement strand
CCGCCTGGTGAGTGCAGGCAAAATTAGCCCGATTCCCGCTGTCTGGGGTATGATGACTGAAATCGTTTTCATAGCGTTTGCGCCTTGTCGTTACCACCGGCAAGGCTGCTTTATGGATGGCGTCGCTCCATGTCACACTCTCTGATCGTTACGCTCCGTTCGCTCACCGGCAACCTGCTGCGTCTACACCGAGCCGCTGTGGGCATTCCCACAACCTGATCGCACCCTACGCCTCGGTCTACATGGTGGCGCTGGCCCGACGGATCAGAACATTGGTCTTGTGTTGAGTGTCAGTTGGGGCTTCCAAGTCTTCTGGGCGCTGCTCAGTGGCGCCATCACCGACAAGCTGGGCCGCCGGCGCACCACGCTGATCTTCGACATCCTCGCCTGGACTGTGCCGGCCCTGATCTGGGCCTTCTCGCAGAATATCTGGTGGTTTCTCGCCGCCGGCATCATGAACAGCATCTGGCGCGTGACGATGAACTCGTGGACCTGTCTGCTGGTGGAGGACGCCGACCAGACGCAGCTGGTGGAAATCTACACCTGGATTCATATCGCCAATCAAGCCGCTGGGTTCGTGGCGCCGTTGGCGGGCATCCTGGTGGCGCGCTACTCCCTGATCCCCACGATGCAGGTGCTCTATCTCTTTGCCGCCGTCATGTTTACACTCAAGGCCGTGCTCACCTATCTGATGACGGAAGAAACGGGGGGCAGGGCGAAGTGCGGATGGCGGAGACGCGGCCAGAGCATCTTTTCGGTGCTGGGTGAATATCACGGCGTCGTCAGCGACATCCTGCAACACCCCAGACGCTCTACACCGGCGGCATCATGTTGATCGTCGCCATCGTCGGGATGATCAACGGCAGCTTTTGGGCGATTCTCGTGACTGAGAAGCTGAATGTGCCGCCGCAGTATCTCGCCATCTTCCCTTTGTCAAGTCGGCCATCGTGCCTGAGCTTCTTCTTTTGTGATGCCGCATGAGCAAAATGTATTTCAGTGGCCCATGGTGCCGGTTTCTGGCGTTTGCGTCCTCCGCCCAGGTTCTGCTGATCCTGGCCCCGGAGCAGGGCTACATCATCCTCATTCTGAGCGTCTTCGTCGAGGCGTGCGCCTTTGCTGCGGTCAGCCCGCTGATCGACAAGCTGATCGTGCTGACCATCGACCCCAAGAACGGGCGCATCCAGTCGATTCTCTACGTGGGCGTCATTCTTCTCCCGGCCCCTTCGGGGTGGATCGCCGGCACGCTGTCCAGCATCAACAACAACCTGCCTTTCTTGCTGACGATCGTGCTGCTGCTCATCGGCGGGCTGGCTCTGGCTCGCGGACCGCAGCGGGCAGGCGCCCGGGCCAATCGGCTGCTGGCAATGGTGCGCATCTGTGCGGGCTGGTTAATCCTATCAATATTCGAGTCAATAGAGGGAGACGAACAATGGCAGTAACACACAAACGCCTGGGTGGCACATGGGTGGGCTTGTAAGCACCCTCTGTCTGGGCACAATGAATTTTGCTGGCACACAACTGAAGAAGATAGCTACAAGATCATGGATCGTGCGCTTGAACTGGGCATCAACTTTTCGATACGCCGATGTCTACGGTTGGGCAGTAGAGCATGGCCATACGGAAGAGATCGTTGGCCGCTGGTTTGCGCAGGGTGGCGGGGCGCCGTGATGCCACGGTGCTGGCGACAAGGTGTTCAACCCTGTGACGCGCAAGGCGAATCTGCCAGAGGTGAACAGCGACGGTCGCAGCCTGTCCGCTTGCCAAAATTCGCAACATTGCGAAGGCAGTCTCAAACGACTGCAAACCGATTGGATCGATCTCTATCAGATGCATCATATTGACCGAAATTGCCCCTGGGGTGAGACGTGGCAAGCCTTTGGCAGTTTGATCGATCAGGGGAAGGTCGTCTATGCAGGTTCCAGCAATTTTGCGGGCTGGGACATTGCCACTGCCAATCAGGAAGCATCGAAACGCGGTATGTTGGGTCTGGTGAGCGAGCAGAGCATCTACCATCTCAATAACCGGATGATCGAATTGGAAGTGATTCCAGCCTGTCGCCATTATGGCTTGGGTCATCCCGTGGAGCCCGCTTGCAGGGGGTTTGCTGGGCGGCGCACTGGAAAATCAGAGACTGGTCGGCGCAAGGGCGCCGACTTTGAAAAAGAGGTCACTGAAAATCGGACAAGTTGGTCAAGTATGAGGCACTGTGCCGGGAAATCGGGCATCCGCCGGGCGAGGTGGCGCTGGCTTGGTTGCTGCACAATCCCATTGTCACCGCACCCATCGTCGGCCCACGCACCATCGAACAGTTGGAGAGCGCCGTGCGCGCGACCGAGATTGTGCTCGATGAAGAAGTATTGCAGAAGCTGGATGAGATTTTCCCTGGGCCTGGTGGTGAAGCGCCCAATGCCTACGCCTGGTGACGCTCAGATACACCCAAAACCAGACGATTCAACGCTGGTTCAGGGAATCCATCCCGGAAGATCGGCGATCTCCGAGAATCCGGGATAGTCCAACCGTACATCAATGGATGGCTTCGCTGGCGGTCGCGCGCAAGCGTTGGACATCGCGCAGCGGCGGGATGCCGAAGAGACTCTTGTACTCGCGGCTGAAGTGCGACGCGTCTTGATATCCCACGCGGAAGGCTGCGCTGGCCGCGTCAAGTGCTTCGCCCAGCATCAGCCGGCGCGCCTCCTGCAGTCGCAGCCGCTTCTGAAACTGTAGCGGACTCATCGCCGTGACAGCCTTGAAGTGGTGGTGAGCTCGATACGCTCATGCCAAGCTCCTGCGCGACATGCTCGATCGGCAGCGGCCGGTCGAGCACTTGTCGCGGAACCGCTCAATCGCCCGCGATATGATGGGTGTTGCCGTTCTGCACCACGATGTAGCGCAGCCGGTCACACTGCTCGCCGGCCAGGAGCCGGTAGACAATCTCGCGCGTGATCAGCGGCGCCAGGAAGCGGGCTTCGGCAGGGGCATCGAGACTGCGGACAAGCCGCACCACTGCGTCGAGCAGGTCTGTGTCCAGCGGGCTGACGTTGATCGCGCGCACGCTGGCGCGCTGCGGCAGCGCCGTGTGGCCGGCCTCGACCATGACCGAACTGACCAGCAAGGGATCGAGCTTGAGGCGGAGGCTCAGGTAGGGGGCGCTCCTGCGATGCTTCGAGCACGTGCGGCGACCGGCAGACTGGCGGTGACGATCAGATAGTGCGCCGCGTCGTAGAGATAGCGTTCGCTGCCGAGAAAAACTTCTTTGCTGCCCTGGGCAATCACGCAAAACACCGGGTCATAGACACTGTGCAGCGGCTCCCCGGGCGCCGAGGAGCGATGAATGGATAGCCCCGGCAGCGGTTCAACCGTCCCATCGGCGCCGACGGTGCGTTTGATGCACTTGATCAGTTCATGCTGGCTGGTCTGCATTCTGGCGCCCGCAGACGGCGCCTGCGCGATGTCTCTGGAATCTATCGTGATTGCTGCACTCACTTTCGATACACCTTTCTGGTATCTTCTCAATTATCCGTGGTAGGGGCACGGCCTTGCGCCTGCCCGCACGGGCGACCGCAAGGGTGCGCCCCTACAGATTGAAAAAGTTATCCTTTCTGCAAGATTTGCAGGATTGTACAAGGCTGCTAGAAAAACATCTTACCATTCTGCGCTGCATCCTGCTAGAATCGTGAAAGATGCGACGGGACTTACGGAGGCTGAGCTTGTCGAAGCCGGCTTGACAAGCTCAGCCTCCGTAAGCCCTGGTATACTGAGACGTGCAGATGCGCCAAATGGCATTTTAGTGAAAGGTCAGGAAATCCGATGCAAATAAGGAATACGGAGAGCGACGTTGCCGAACGCGTCGAAGCGCTGCTGGGACGGATGAGCCTGACAGAAAAGATTGGGCAACTCAACCAGGTTGGCGGCGCCGATTTCGCGCCAGGGCCGAAAGCCGAAGGGCAATTCGCGTAGGCGGGGCAGGTTCAGTGCTGTGGCTGAACGACACCAGACGCTTCAACGAACTGCAGAAGATCGCAGTCGAGGAAAGCCCTGCTGGCATCCCATTGTTGTTTGCCCTGGATGTCATCCACGGCTATCGCACCATCTTCCCCGGCGGCGATGGCTGCCGCCCAGGTGCGCGGCTTCCAGGGCGACGATCGCGCGGACCCGGAGCGGGTGCTCGCCTGCGCCAAGCATTTCGCCGGGTACGGGGCCGCAGATGGTGGGCGCGACTATGACCCGGTTTACCTGTCCGAAACCCAGTTGCGCAACATCTACCTGCCCCCCTTTGCGGCTGCGCTCGAGGCCGGGGTGGCCACCTTCATGAGCGCCTACATGGATCCTCCAACGATGTCCCGGCTAGTGGCAACCGCTTCCTGTTGCGCCAAATCCTGCGCGATGAGTGGGGCTTCGATGGTTTTGTGGTGTCGGACGCGTTCGCCGTGGGCAACATGGTCATTCAAGGCCATGCCCGCGACGGGCGCGAGGCTGCGCTGCGGGCATCAAAGCCGGGCTTAACATGGACATGTCCAGCTACACCTACACCAACCATGTCGCTGAACTGGTGGCAGAGGGCGCCCTGACCGTGGCCGAGATCGAGGAACTGGTGCGCCCCATCCTGGCGCTCAAGGTCAAGATGGGGCTGTTCGAGCGTCCGTATGTGGATGAAGGCCCTGCTGGCGCAGGTGGTGGCGCGGCCCGAGCACCGCGCCGGCCGCGGTGGCCGCGCAGCGCTCGATGGTGCTGCTGCAAAACGAGGGCGGTCTGCTGCCGCTCCAGCAGGATCTCAAGAAGGTCGCGGTCATCGGCCCGCTGGCCGACTCGATGGCAGCCACCGAGGGTCGTGGATGGTCTTCGGCCATCAGCCTGCGGCCCGTGACCGTGCTGGCCGGCATCCGCGCCAGGCTGCCGGATGCCGCAGTGACCTACGCGCCTGGCCCGGAGATCCGCCGCGATATCCCCTCTTGGTTCGAGAGCCTGATGGCTGGCGAGACCCGGAAACCGGCGCAGACGCCAGAGGATGCCGAGGTCGCTTTCCAGTTGGCAATGGACTCTGCCCGCGCCGCCGACCAGATTGTGATGGTGTTGGGCGAGACGGACTTGATGGCCGGCGAGGCGGCTTCACGCGCGTGCCTCGACCTGCCGGGGCGGCAAGAGGAACTGCTCAAGGCCGTCGCGGCATTGGGCAAGCCGGTCGTGCTGGTGTTGTTGAACGGGCGCCCGCTGAGCATCAACTGGGCAGCCGAGCATATCCCTGCCATCCTCGAAGCCTGGGAACCTGGCAGCGAAGGCGGCCATGCGGTGGCCGACATCCTCTTTGGCGCCGTGAATCCGGGCGGCAAACTGCCGGTCAGCTTCCCGCGCAAGGGCAGTCACGCGCCGCTCTACTACGCGCGCAACCTGACCCACTCGCCGGAAGGCAGCCGGATGTATAACCCGCGCTACTGGGACGGTCTGCCGACGCCGCTTTATCCCTTCGGCTTCGGTCTGAGCTACACGACCTTCGCTTTCGCCAACCTGCGAGTTTCAGCGGCGCAAGTCAAGGTGGGCGATGCGGTGACTGTCAGCGTGGATGTGACCAACACGGCCCAGTGGCCGGAGACGAAGTGGCCCAGCTCTACATCCATCAGCGTTGGGGCAGCGATTCGCGCCCGATGCGCGAATTGAAGGGCTTCGCGTCACCCTCCAGCCGGGCGAGACGAGAACGGTGACCTTCCTGCTTGGCCCGGAGGAGCTGCGCTACTGGAGCACGAATGCCGGCCAGTGGCTGCAAGAGCCAGCCGCCTTCGATATCTGGGTTGGAGGCGATTCCCTGGCGACGCTTCACGCCGAGTTTGAGGTGGTCGCCTAGTATTACAGCGCAAGGTTGGGAACAAGAGGGCCATGCCCGGTGGACACTCGGCTGTTGGCCGACCAGGTGGTTAAGGCTGAAATCGTCGATAGCATTGCGCCTGAGACTATTCGCCGGTTTCTAAAAAAAACGAACTTAAGCCTTGGGTGACAAAGGAATGGTGCATCAGTAAACCGAATGGCGACTACATTGCGTGTATGGAAGATGTCCTGGATGTGTGCAATGGCCGGCAAGGAACTCTACCTGCTGCGCAACCTCAGCAAAGGCAAAGGCGTCAGCTTCTTTTCTGGCAAGGGCTTCTATCCAGACTTCATCCTCTGGATCCTGGGTGGAAACCGCCAGCGCATCGTCTTTGTCGAGCCGCACGGGATGCTCCATGCCACGGCGTATCAGCACGACGAAAAGGCACGGCTGCATGAGAAGCTGCCAGCATTGGCGCAGGACATCGGTCAGCGCAGCGGCCGCAACGACATCGATCTGGATGCCTTCATTGTTTCTGCGACAGCCTACGACGACCTCTATCAGCACTACGACGACGGGACATGGGATCGGGGAAAATTCGCAGAGAAGCACATCCTGTTTGTCGATCGTACGCCGGAGTACGATTATATGAAGTTGCTGCTGGGCGCGCAGCTGAGGAACCGTTTGGAGATCGACCACGAACCGGCAGAGAGGACGGAACCTGCGATATTCTGGGGAATGGACCAGCCGCCCCTTGTACATCTGTAGGACACTTTGGCCCGTTCCCAGAATATTCGCGCACCTCAAACTTGGGTAGACTCCATAATACCCGCTTCCCCTATCTCGGGTGTGCTTCAGGTTTGGCGCCGTCAACCTGAAGTTGTTCCCCTACCCCCCTAACCGTCAACTCCCCTCGGGCCACCGTCCAGCGCCGTTCAGCCTGCCGCGGGGAAACCAGCTTGAGTGCGCGCGTTTTTGTCGCGTCACCAGTCATGGCAGCGAAGATGTCAGCCAAGGGATCGCCGATTCCTTTTCGCTTCAAACCTGCGATCGGGTCTGGCTGGTCGAGTGCGGGCATTTCCAACCAGCGAAATTGAGTAGTTGCTCGTGTTGCGAATACCTTGATGATGTCGGTGTTTTCCCTGTAGCCTTCAGGCAGATACAAGTCTATCTCTTTTTCGACTTTCCCACCTGGATCCAGGGTCTCGAATGTACCTGCCAAGTCCGGGTAGAATTGGCTGATGCCCAGTCAGAACCGAGTGCCATCACTGTGATATTGCATGCGCCCCGGGTCGTTGGGATCGGCCGGATTGGGTTGTTGGGTGTTGGTGATGGTCAATTTGACGCGGTCCCCATCACGATATGTCGGCGCCGAGCCGTCTGTAACTGACTGTGCGCCCGAAATTGCAATTTCGATATTTTGAGGGGCGCTCTTGTCTGGCACATCTAGTTCGCGCACATTTGCATACTTTGACAGATGCACCAGCCGCTGCACCACCTTGCCGACGCCCGCTGCATCCGCCTTCACCGGCGGGCGCAGGTTGGGGATCGGCTCGTCGCCGGCATCCTGGATCTCGAATTCCCCGGCAGCGTTGACGGCCACCTGGAAGTCGACCGGCGCATCAGGCCCGGCCAACGCCACAAACCCCTTGCCGTTGGTCTGGATTTCGGCTATGACAGCCTTCTTCAGCGCTGCGTCGGCGATGTCCACCAACACGCCGCCTGCAATCTATGTCCGTGACCGCCTGCAACACCGCCTGCGCGCCTGCGTCCCAGCCCAGCAGTGCTCGTCGCCTTGACCACCTTCGCAAAGCAATCCACGTCGCCGACATCCGTTACCTCGACCTGGGCGATGCTGGCCGTCAGATCACTCAGATCGGCGCTCCCCAACGGGAAAATGGCAAAACGCGCGCCCGGCTTGATCCCCTGCACCTCGCCCGCGTTGATCTGCACTACGTCGCCCGAGGCGTTGATCTGGAGCACGGGCACCGCGTACTGCGCGGGAATGCGCTCCACGCCGAAGACGCGCACGTCCCCCTCGCCCTGGAGCATCGGTGTCTGCGCGGCGAACTGGCTGTGCACCTTGGCCAGCACGCGGTCATGCAGTTGTTTGTAGCTCAGGTTCGACCCGGCGCTGCGCAGGGTGTCGAGCATCCAGTAGGTGAGCGCGCCGTTGCTCTCCGTGCCGCTGAAGGGGAACTCGTAGGCCGACTCGTTGGCGCGGCACGCGGCCAGGAAGGTGTAGCCGGACGGCTCCAGCAGCCAGCCACTGGCCGGCTTAATCGACCGTGCCGCCCCCGCCGTGGCGTTCCAGGCGGCAGCGGGTCGTCCAGGGGTGCGACGATGGGCTGGAGCGGGCGCACGGTCATGTCGGTCTTGCCGATGCCGCGGGCGCGGGCGCCGTTGGATCCCTGGGTCAGGGCGCGCGTTGCGCCGCCCGAGTGGCAGCAGTCGAAGACCACGGTCAGCACGACGCCCTTGTCCACCAGGTTCTGGATCAACGTGTGCAGCTCGATGTCACGCAGATACTGGGCGTTGGGGTCGCCGATATCCAGCGGCACCAGCCCCTCGTCGACGCCGGTCGGTCCCTTGATCTCCGGGTAGGCCGTGATGGTGCGCCCGCCATGCCCGGAATAGTGAATGTAGACCTGGTCGCCGGGCCTGGCCATCGCAGTGACCTGCTTGAAGGCCATCACCATGTTGCGGTAAGTCGGCCACTGGTCGCGCTTCAAGAAATCCGCGCAAATCCGCCAAATCCGCGTCATCCGCGTTCTATTCCTATTTCCCTTACCGTAACCCCGGCCGGTTGGTGCTGCGCTCGGTGTGTTTGTCCATCAACTCCTTGATCTGCTTGATGGCATCTTCAGTCGTATCTTGGACGACCTGCTCGAAGGTGGCCGGGTCCTGCGCCTGGACGAGTCGCGTCCAGTAGGAGTTGTAGATGATGCCCAGCCAGGTGATGAATTGCAGGTTTTCTTCCAGCGCCTGCAAGGGCTTGCTGACAAAGAAGCTGGAGAAAGGCCACAATGCTCAACCCGCCAAGAAAGCCGCCGCGCTGAAGTTGGCCTGGAAGAGGGGGCGAAACCGGCCAGCACAAAGGCGGCGATGCCCACCAAAGAAGAGTTAACGCGGTACATCCAGACCGTGGTCCAGTACGGGTTGAGGAACGCGCAGCACCTGGCTGAACATCACCTGATTGGCCCGGAAGCCCTGCCAACGTTGCTCCATGCCGCGCAGGAGTTCGGATCTTCTCTCGGTTGACGGTTGTCCGGTGGCTGGCTGCGGCGAGCGGGCAGCCATCTGCTGGGTGAGACCCCGCCCGACGCTTCCTACCGCTGGCAAAGCACACAATCTCTTATCAGCCCGGCAGCAGTACCCGCCTGCCTGGCCTGTTGTAGACGCGCAAAGGCTGCGAATTCTGTCGCGCATTGGCCTGCACCAGCCCGTTGACTCTCATGAAGCGAAGAGGCTGGCCAACTGGGCGCGGGCATCGCCTGCAAAGGTGCCGAACATGGCCTAATCGGGCCGGAGCCGATTGAGGTGTGATTTGAAGCCTTATGATCCGTGCGCGCCCGGCGTTGATGGCGTTAAAGGTCGCGTTCATCCAGGCGGCGGTCAAAACTGAACACCTGCCACTCGTTCTCCTGGTTCTGATGGCAAGGTTGCCACGCAATCGTTGGGGAAGCCTGGCGCTTACCGATGTTCTCAAACCCCTGCCAGGATTGAAGGCGAAATGCTGCGTAAACTGCAGGGTTGTGCTTGCCCCGGTCACATGTTGGAAGATGTGGTTTTCAAAGCGATCTTCATCCGCCCATTCTCGAAGCCGTCGCTGGCGGATTCGGGGTCGCGTCACACGGCAATGGCCACAGCCGGGTCGATGTTGAGCCGCTGCGCCTCCTCCAGCAACATGCCGCCGTAGCGGTTCCAGGTAAGCGGATCACCGCCTCGTACCGTGCTCGATGCGCCCGGCGGCAGGGCGAGGATGCTTCTGTAGCGGGCGGTGGCTGCGGTTGCGCCGCCCCATTGGTCCGCAACGGCGCGGCCACCTGATCCCGTCCACACCTCCGGGCCGAAGGCCTGGCCGGTCGGATTGACTAGTTCTCAGGTGCTCTTTCTGGAAGCCGCTTGCTGCCGGCGCGACAGTTCACGGCGAAGCGCGCCTTTGCGCCCGGCGTGGTCGCGGGCGCCGCCACAAACGATGTCGTGCTTGTGCGGGCTGCCGCCATCCAGCGTCGGCCGGTAGCCGGTGTCCCAGGTAGTCAGGTGCCCGTATTGCGCAGCAGCACCACATTCTGGTGAACGCCTGTCCAGGCTGCAACAACGTACCGGGAATGTTGTTGTCCTCTCCTCGCGGACAAAGGCTTACCCGTTCCGCCGGTCTTCGGCTGCGCCGGTGTCGGGAGTCGTCGGGGCGGGCAGCGCAGCGGCGTCACTCATCGCCGGCTGCTGGCCGCGCGGCGCCGGCCGCTGCGTTGGGCTACTCGTTGTCTGCGTCATTGTTCCTCCTCCTTTGTCCACCTATACCACGGTTCCTGCCAGCAGCGTCAC
>NZ_JADIZS010000069.1:0-22305 GCF_016704685.1 Candidatus Amarolinea dominans | reverse complement strand
GGGCCGTGCATGACCTGGCGAAGATGCTTGGGCTGGCGCTGGCTCACGCCGGTCTACGTTCCGTAGCCGTCCAATGGCCGCCTGACTTTCGTGCCAGTGCTTCGGATAAGCACGGTCCAGACGCTCGCCCCGGCCTGGAACCCCAGCGCACTCCAGTAGGCGGCGCGGAAGAACGGCGCCAGCGTGATCCCCAGCCGGGCGTAGACCTCCGGTGGAATGCCGATGTCGGCCAGGTGGAGAGGTCATCTGGCACGCGGAGCCAGCCCGGTCTTGGGGCAGCGCCAGCGTCAGGGTCCGGTTTGGCCGGATCACCGAGCCCCGGCGCTCTCGCCGGTCGCTGCGTCAACCTGACGGCACATCAAGTGAAAGCACGCGGCGGGCCGATGTGTTGTGGCAGCCCGATCAGCCCGGCGGTGCGGCCGCGGCGTTCAGCCAGGCTGTATGATCAGGCGTCCACCACCAGGTCGGCGCCATGCACCAGGCCGGGCGCTTCGCCAGGGCCGGCGGCGCCAGCCCCGCCGCAGCCAGGATGGCGAGTTGTTGCCGGTGCGCCGGTCAAGGCCGCCGCCGCCCGGTCGAGTACGATGGCGACATCGTGAAGCCGCGATTGTGCAGGTGCTGCGCGCAGGCGATCCTCGCCACCGCCGTTGCCGCCCGGCGCCGGTCAGCACCACGACACGTCCCGCCATACCCGGATGAACGGAGCTGCCCAGCTCGTAGTCCGGTAGGTGGCGCTCCGGGTCGAGCAGCAGCGGGAAGGGGGAGCCGGTCTCCTGCAACCAGGCGCTCGCCCATGCCCGCTGAATGAGATGCGCCCATCAGGCGATTTCACCGCCTGCCTACGGCGGTACGCGTCGCCTGAGCAGTGACCGGATTATCTGACCGGCGTTTCCAGGCTTATGTCAGCGCGCTGACGGCCTCCAACGCTGATGGCTGTCTCAGCCTTTTTCAGGTCGTAGTCGCCCAGTTGAGCCAGTATTGGGGGACCGGCGCAAGGCGCGCCCGAACAACAGGGCCAGGTTCGCCGTGACCGGGCGCGCACCCGATTACGTGAAATGCGCATGGGCGACACCCCAATGGCGGCGAATTGCGCCTGGGAAATGCCCAGCTCGCTCAGCGTCTCGAGGAGGAACTCGCCCTGATGGATGGCTGGTAAAAACGACTCTGGATCATGGGTAAACTCGTCTCCAGTGATAATCAACAATCCGACGTCCAGGGCGTCGCGGTGCTCGAAGCGGAAGCAAATCCGCCACGCCGACTGATACGGATACTCCATTGCCCGCTGCAACATGTCGCAACGCCTCCAGCCGGTTTGACGGCGGTAAGCGCAAGATCCGATGGTTGTGGCATCCAACCGCGCCAGCCGCATCGCGGCGCCGCTGGATGTCGGCAGGCAGACGGCGCGACTTGCCGGTTGCGTAGAAGCGTTCCGTCTCATCATCGGCAAACGAGCGTATCATGGGCTGACTATAAACAAAATGTTTACAAGTGTCAAGCCTGCGCGATCCGTTCTGCCGCCACGGTCAAGGCGCGTTGGCGCGGATGGGGTAAGAACCCCCCATCGGAGTGCGTCTGAATATCAGAGTTCATTGGGAGGGTCCATGTTCACAGGTCTCAAAGGCAAGAACGTTCTGATTACCGGCGGCACGTCGGGCATCGGCCAGGCTATCGCCGTGCGTTTCGCGGCCGAGGGCGCGCATGTCGCCATCAACTACCGCAGCCAGCCCGAAGACGCGGCCGAGACGGACGAGCAGATCCACCGGGCGCTGGAGCAATGTGTCCACGAGGTGACGGCCCACGGCGTGAACCACATCCTGGTGCGCGCCGACGTGTCCAAGGAGGATGAGGTCGTCGCCATGATGCAGGAGGTCGTTGACAAGCTGGGCGGGCTGGATATCCTGGTCAACAACGCCGGCATCCAGATTGCCGCCGACTCCGACGTCCTGTCGGTGGCGAATTTCGACCGGGTGCTGGGGGTCAATCTCCGCGGGGCTTTTTTGGCGGCGCAGGCGGCCATCCGCCATTTCCTGGCCGCGGGCAAGCCCGGCGTGATCCTCAACGTCTCCAGCGTACACCAAATCATCCCCAAGCCGCGCTTTCTTAGCTACTCCGTCAGCAAGGGCGATGCAGAACCTGACCCGCATCGCCGGCCCTGGAATACGCCGGGCAGCATCCGGGTGAACGCCATCGGGCCGGGCGCGACGATCACGCCCATCAACCGGGCCTGGGTGGATGACCCCAGAAGGCCGCCGAAGTGCTGCAACACATTCCCAAGCCCAGCCGGCACATCCGAGGAAATGGCCGCGGTCACCGCTTTCCTGGCCTCGGACGAGGCGGCGTATATCACCGGGCAAACCCTTTACGTGGACGGCGGGCTGACCTTGTACCCAGATTTTCGGACCGCCTGGTCGTCGGAATAGGACGACCTAATATCATGGGTCGGATCAAGATTCCGAGCTTCTCGATCCGGAATCGAGGCTTTAGCCGGTTGCTCTCGTTGCTCAGAAACCGGCTAAAGCCTCGATTCCAAAAATTATCCAAACATCTATAGCAAGACACAAACGGGAGCACTGCATGACGTATCTCCTCAATAATCCCGGAGGAAAGTATTTGCGCCATCCACACTTTGTCAAGGACATCCATCATAGACAAGCCGTGTCGAGTATGGTAAACTGCGGCTATGACTGAACCAACCACACTGTCTGCGACCGTACGTCCATCTTACCCAACGCAATTGACCCGAAAACTACGAACACGAAGGGATTTATAACTATAATTTATTGACCTCTTCTACGGTGTATCCGATACCTTCTAACGTGCGCACGGCTTCTTTCCGATAGTCTCTCTGGGCAACGATGGATGCAATGTCCAGAACTGAGTTAATGTGCGGGGTTTCCACGCCAATACTTTTAGCCAGATTCAACAGAAATACAAGCCCATATCCAGCATCTTCATGAAGATAGCGGTGATCTAGCTCGCCTTGCGCGCGAATTCCTTTGAACCCAGGGGCCTGGGAATATCCTGGGCTGTAACTCGCATCTGTCATATATCCCTGTATCACACCCAACTCGGGGTCTGGAATAATTCTAACGCCGAGCCTTTCACCAATTTCAACTCGTTCCTGATCGATCGCTTCCATGAGTCTTCCCACTGCTGGTGTAACGCCTTCTTCATAGAATAGAAAATCGCCTTGAGTACGCTCGATTAATGCCGCGTTCAGTAATGTCACTGATGGGTGGATTACTGGATTTCCGTTTTGTAGCATGGTCTGGAAAAGATTTTTTGCGGCAACCGTACCAGGATAAACCTGCTGAAATAGCTTTAGTGCGCGCTCTGTCGCGCTGTGCGGTATCGCTGCCAAATACAAACCGCCAATCAATTTGAGATAAACCTTTACATAGCCTGGTTCTGTGTTTCTGGAAGCGTATGGCAAGGTTGACGTTTCTGCTATGACAACATTTTTCGCGTTATCAGCTTTTTCGAATATTTTCCTGGTGACAAGAGCCCCACCGTTAGAACCGGGACTCAGAATATAAACCTGCTTTTCACTGATAACATCCTTGACTGCATTTGCGAAAGGTTCGCTGCTGTATGATGGCCCTACCACAATGATCAGATCAGTTCCATCAATGGTTTTTTCAATATCAGTGCCAGCGTATTCGATCGCCGCAAATCCATTTACATCACCCTCTGCGTAAATACCGCGCTGCGCTTCAACTGCTTCCAAGACCCGTGTAAATCCCTCAAAATCGAACATTCTGACTTTATGGCCATGCAGCGACCAGTCTGCTGCTGTTGCACACGCGCCGTTACCTGAACCTAAAACTGCAATTTTCATTTTGTTTCCTCGCTCATGAAACCACTCGAGTTTGATATTTATTCATGATGCTTTTATCTTGAGATACTTCCTTGCTAATTGCAATCTTGACCGGCCTCTCTTCAATGCTGGTTATTCACCGTCAATGGTCAATTCAACGCACAGGGGAAACGCCAGTCACTTGACGTTTCCCCTGTGCGTTTTAATGGGATACTTTTTACTGTTTCCAACTCCACTCATAGACAAAGAACGGGAACATCCTGAGTCATGAGCTTTTGCATTAAGATCGCTGGACCATACATAGATTTCCTGCTTATGGAAAACCGGGATTCCAAGAGCCAGATCTGCGATGTAAGGGATGAGCTCGTTATAGATCGCTTTACGCTTTTCAGGATCTGTTTCAGCATTCCCTTTTGCGAACATTTCGTCAATGTATGGATCGCTGAACTGGGAGTAATTATTACCGCCGATCCCGACCGTGCCATAGTTGCATTCATTATAAGAAAAGTCGCTGCGGTATGTTGCTCCCTGATTCATGATAGCGAAGTTTCCGCTTTCGACATCTTCATCAGGTGTCTGGGTATTCTGGAGTTCGACAATAACACCAACATCTGCAAGATTCTTCTGGAATACCTGACCGACTTTCTCATGGAAAGTACCTGGAATGGTCAGCAGCTTGACTCCAAAATCCTTAGTGAGATTCACGCCATTTGGATAACCGGCCTCTGCCAGCAATTTCTTGGCCTTTTCAGGATTGTAAGAGAAATCTGGAATAACAGAAGATCTACACCGAATGAGTTGGTGTAAGCCTGCAGTTTTGCTACTGTGCAAAATCCCTCATAGGCAATATCGCAGATGCCTTGCTTGTTGGCAGCCATAGAGAAAGCCTGACGAACCAGTTTGTTATCAAAAGGTTTTACTTTCGTGTTCATCGCAATGACTGCGGTGTACAGCGGCAGTGTCTTTTGATTTGCAAATTTTTTATTGGCAACCAACGGGCCAGCCAGCACCGGCGGCACTGACATGAAGTTGATCTCGCCCGTTTCCAGTGCGACCACTCCAGAAGATGCATCACTCACATAGCGCAGTTCAACATCTTTAATTGCAGCAGGTCCAAGACGATAGTTTTCGTTAGCGGCCAGCATTACCTTTACGGCTGGATCATAAGAAACCAGTTTATGTGGCCTGTACCGGAAGCTACTCGGAAATATCTCCCTTTATGCTCCGTGACAAATTTTTCATTTACGATGGGCACCTGCTGTGTATAAGTAAGAAACAGAGGATAAGGTTTGTCCAGCGTAAATTTCACTGTGTAATCATCGATCACTTCAACAGTTTTCACCATTGAATAGTAAGCTTTTTGGGAGCGAAGCCCTTCGCAAAATTATAGGTGAAGACTACATCAGATGCTTTAAACTTCTCGCCGTTGTGGAAGACTGCGTTATCCACAAGTTTCATGGTATACGTCAATGCATCTGCGCTAATTTCCCAGGATTTTGCCAGACCAGGAATGGCATTACCTTGATCATTTGCTTTGGCAAGCGATTCGTAGACTTGATTGAACACATACGAGTCCGAGAAAGCGCCGGTATCATATGGGTTTAAAGTATTAAAGATATCAGCAACATACACAACAACAGGTTTATTACCTGTATCAGCAGTTTCCTTCGCTGTGCAGCCTGTCAATACAGATGCCGCAATCATAATGATGCAAAGGAATAGTGTAGCAAAGTTTGTTACTTTCTGGGTTCTCATGGCGTAATTCTCCTTTTTATTGATGGTTTTCATAACGCAAAACTCTTTCGTGCAACAAGTCATTTATTTGGGCAGCATATTTTCCATATTCTCCTTCCATTTATTTGGGCAGCATATTTTCCATAACAGGGCAGGCTACAAAGTGATTTGGTGAAACTTCATTCAATTCCATATCCCGCCCCTGAGCAAGACGGCTGGAAGTAAAAGCATCTTGAGCAAAACGACATCCCGGTTCAGGATCAACAGGGCTGGTCAATTCTCCGCGGACAATTTCCATCTTGGTCGTACGGGATGAAATATCGGGTACCGGAATTGCAGCAAGTAATGCTTTTGTATATGGATGAACAGGGTTTTTAAACATTTCCTTCGAGGGAGCTTTTTCTATACATTTTCCCAGGTACATGACCATGATATCGTGGGATATGTGTTTTACTACTGACAGGTCATGGGTGATGAAAATATACGTCAAGCCCATTTCATCCTGCAGATCCATTAGGAGATTCAATATCTGAGCCTGTATTGAAACATCCAGAGCAGAAACCGGCTCATCGCAGATAATGACTTTTGGTTTAAGCGCTAGCGCTCTCGCAACGCCAATACGCTGCCGGCGCCCACCATCCAATTCATGAGGATATGAATTCTCCAACCTTCTTGTTAAGCCGCAAGTATCCATTATTGACCTAACACGTTTTTCCATTTCTTTCTTATCTTTGAATACTTTATTTACGATCAGTGGAGTGGCTATTGTTTCAAAGACCGATTTTCGAGGATTCAAGCTCGAATATGGATCCTGAAAAATGATCTGCATGGATTGTCTGATAGGCCGCATTTGATTTTGGTTCAGAGGTACGATATCGACTCCTTCAAACAGTATCTGGCCGGCTGTCGGTTCGACCAGTTTCAGGATGGCACGCCCCAGCGTGGTCTTTCCGCATCCAGATTCTCCAACAACGCCAAGCGTTGTTCCAGTTGCGATTCTGGCATTAATGTCATCAACCGCATGCAAATTATGGGTTTTACCGACACGAAAATATTTCTTTAGATGTTTTAATTCCAAAATTGGAATATCCTGATCAGTTCTGCTCACCATGAGCACTCCTCCATGATTCCTTGCCTGAGAACAAATAACATTCGATCATGTGTGTTTTATCGCGAAGCTCCCCCATCATTGCCAGGACCTGAGCTTGAATGGTTACATCCAGTGCTGTGGTTGGTTCATCAGCGATAAGAAGATCAGGTTCGCAAGACAGTGCGATCGCAATGACAACTCGCTGCTTCATTCCACCGGAAAATTGATGAGGGTATTCGTACTTCCTTGATGCCTGTATTCCAACCATTTCAAGAACTTCATTTACTCTCTTTGAATTTCTTCTTCTTTAACATTCTCGGAATGGTAACGAATGGCCTCGAAATCTGTTCTCCAACCGTCATAACGGGATTCAGAGCCGTCATTGGATCTTGAAAGATCATAGCGATTCTTTCGCCGCGGATTTGCAGACGCATTTCTTCATCGGATAATTTTAAAAGATTTCTTTCATCAAAAGTCATACTCCCCGAAAGAATCTTCCCTGTTTTCGGTAAAAGCTGCATAATCGCTAAAGCGGTCGTTGTTTTTCCTGCACCGGTCTCTCCGACCAGGCCAAGAGTTTCTCCTTTATTTAAGGTAAAGCTGATCTTGTTGACTGCTTGTACGTTTCCTGAGTTGTTTTATAGATCACTTCCAGGTTTTCGACCCTCAGCAATTCATTACTCATATCACCACCTCCTTTGCTTCCATCTCCTTTGCTTCCATGTCATTTTTGCAGCCAGTCATATTGTGATATCAGTCCTTCAGCCTGGGGTCTAATGCGTCTCGCAATCCATCTCCCGCCAGATTGAATGCAAGTGCAGTCAATACAATGACAAAACCAGGAAGTAGTAACATATACGGAGCTATTCGAAGGAATTCTCTTGCTTCAAAGATAATGGCGCCCCACTCAGGCGTAGGCGGCTGAATTCCGACGCCAAGATAACTTAAGCTGAAACGGTCAGGATAATACTTGCAATGCCCTGTGTAGAAACCACAATGATCGGTCCGAGTGTGTTTGGTATGATCTCCTTTAAATGATCCCCGACTCCCCATACCGACGGCGCGAGCTGCTTCAACATATTGGGAGTCCACGATCCCCAATACGGCAGAACGGACGAGTCTTGCTCGGTTTGGTATAACCGCACATCAAAGCTGCAATGACACTGGCAGGTGTGGCTCCCAAGGCTGCCACAACAGTCATTGCAAGTAGTTGTTCTGGAATGGCAAGGAACACATCGGTTATTCGCATGATAATGCCATCAGATATGCCGCCATAATATGCTGCAATGGCGCCTAAAAGACCACCAATGACCGTGGAAATGATTACTGTTAATAAGCCAATACTCAATGAAATTCGGCTACCGTAAACCACTCGTGCAAATATGTCACGACCGTAGAGATCTGTTCCAAACCAATGCGCTGCAGAAGGACCCTGAATACGTTCTGTTACCCGTGTTTCTCCATCGCAACCAAATCGTCTGCTGTTAATTTTTTTTTTTTTTCTAAAAAGGATCTTTTCATGACATCTTCTCCTGTTAATTATTCTTGACATACTTTGCTTTGATGAGGATCAATGAAAGCGTAAAGCATATCAACGGCCAGCATAATAATCGCGAAGAAGATAGAGATCAGACGCACGCTGGCACAACAGTGGGGGTGTTCTTTTGACCGTATCCCCAGGATGACCAGGGAACCGATCCAGTAATGAAAACACAGTCTCAGCCACCACGGACCTACCAAGTATTGCGCCGAAGTTCTGACCAATGGTTGTAACCACCGGTAATAAGGCGTTTTTAATGCATGCTTATAAGTTACGACGTTGTCAGGAACACCCTTGGCTTTTGCCGTTCTTACATAATCCTGTCTGATCTCTTCCAACATCGTCGAGCGTGTCATACGCAGTATTGCGCATCCATAGGGTCCGCCGCAGGTAATTACTGGCAATATATAACTCGCCAGGGACGATGCACCGCTGGCTGGCAGCCAACCCAGTTTTGAGGAAAAACTAAGTATCAAAAGCATTGCCAAAAGGAATGTTGGAACTGCCACCAAAATCGTGGCAACAACTCGTAAAATGGCATCACCAATAGAGTTAATACGTATTTAATCATGTCGTAAGACTCCTATTCGATCTTTTACGTTATAATTAAATTGCAGATAGAGCCCATGGACTGCCACTTGGACAGTCAGGACGGCTTCGCAGGTCTGCCCGATGGGGACCGCAGGAGCGCCAACTCAACTAGCGGTCCCCATCGTCCTATTTGTTGACTTACAACTGTTTCACGATCTGTTAGCGAATGATTTGCATGCCGCTAATTCTCAAGGCTGCTTTCCAAGCGTAGAATTTGTGCCGGTCATCAAGATATGGAGCAAGCGATTTCCCGCGCCCTCGATATGTTGATGCATCGCCCGCTCGGCTTCCATTGCGTTTCTCTTTTCTAGAGCGTCAATGATCGCAAGGTGCTCTCCAAGGTCGAGAGCATCTTGCTCAACTGTGCGCTTATTGGCTGTGGCTGAGAGGCCTCCCCACATCATCGAGGGAAAAATCATCCAGAGTTGTTTCAGTGCATGGATGAGATAGGCACGGCGAGAGGCGGTGGAAAACGATTTCGTGGAAGCGACAGTTCAGTTCACGGTGTTTGCCAGGTCTTCTGGAGCTAAATGCTCTTCTACCTGGATTGCCAATGTCCTGAACCCGACCAGTTCCTCAGCGGTAATGTTTTTCGCAGCAATATTGGCGGCCATGCCCTCCATAAAAGCGCGAACTTTGTAGATATCTACGACATCATCAGCCGAGTACTCACGCACACGCATGCCGCGATAAGGCAAATACTCAACCAGCCCTTCAGCCCCAGTTTCGAGCGCCTGCCGGCAGGAAGTTCACTAACACCCAACTCGTCGGCGATGCGGGCTGCCGTAGCCACTCTCCCGGTTGGAACAAGCCACCAAGGATAGCCGCGTGCAGTCTCCCTCCGCCCAGTCGCGTACAGTTGGGGTGCTGGCGGGTTGTCTCGATTCATCGTAGTGTTCGAAATATGTCACCCCTCTTCGCGCATCTCGGAAGTTGATTACCATTCACAGAATCATATCTTAGATATGATTTTACTGCAAAATAGAAATCTTGTCAAGTCGCTTTTGCCATTGGGTGCGGTACAGAGTTTTGCGCTCAAGGGGGGATGGTCTGGCAGAATAGGGCCACACCAATCAAGGATGGCGCAATGAAAAATGAAAAAAATGAAAAAAAAATGAAAAGCGATTTTGACACCCAATGGCACGAACTGGCCGAAGAGGTGATCGGCGGCATGAAGGAGTGGCGTCTGCAGCATCCCTGAGCGACGTTGCGGGAGATTGAACAGGCGCTGGACGCACGGCTGGGGAAGCTGCGGGCCAAGATCCCCGCGCTGGTTGAGGCCTTGCGCGGCCACGTGCGCGAGCATCATCGCTTCATGTTGCGCGAACTGCTCAAGCACTTGGATCATCTCGGCCAATGCCTCGCCACGGCCAGCGCCCGCATTGCCGAGTTGACGGCGAAGCCCGCGTGGGCAGCGCAGCGTGAACCGAGTTGACGCGGGCGATGACTCCGCGAGCCGCAGTCGGTCGGGGCAACAGTGCGTGTGTCGGTGCAATGGGCGCACGCAGGTTGATCGCCAACAACTCGTCGATGGCGTCTGGGCTCTGCTGCGCGGGTGGGCCGTACCAGCCCACGGCTGCGTTGTGTACCACGATATTGAGCCTGTCGATCCCCTGCTCGTCCAGGAAGTTTCGTATGGCCTCGAGCCGCACCGGGCCACGCCAAGTCGGCCTGACAATAGGCGCCGGACGTCAAGACAGGTACATCCACGACGCCGCGTTGATGTAGAAGCTGCCCAGCAGGAGCGCCAGGCCCACGCCGAGCTCGGTCGTGGCGCGCCCCAGGAACAGGCCGATGGGCACTGCCGCGTACACCACGAAGTCCGCCACGATGTCCAGGTAGCCGCCAAAGTCCGTTTGCTGCTGGGTCAGGTGGCGCCAGAGCATCCCGTCGAGGCCATCCAGGATCCGGCTGGTAGCCACAGCGCCAGGGCAAGCGCGACCATCTGCCTGGCTGCCAGCACGGCGCGGTCAAGCCGATGAGCATCGCCAGCAGTGTGATGGCATTGGGAGACGCGCCCATTACAGCCGCCAAAGTCCGAACAGCCGATCCTTGTAACCACGTAACGTATGATCCACCATGAGCTGCCTGCGCTACTCTGACGCACTGAATCCATAGTTTCTTACCCCGGCAGGCGTTGCGAGGCTTATGCGCTTCTTGAGCGAAATTCGTCTGAATCTGGGGTAAGAGATCATTGGAATCTGCCATCATGAGCAGGCTATTGAAGCCGCCTATGCCATCCCAGGCCTTGCGCGGGTTGGCGGGAGTGCAGCAGCGCGGCCTGATCGAGCCACCACAGCAGTTCCCCCACTCGGGGGTTGATGCGTTGGGCGGGACAGCGGCGCGGGTCGCGTGGGCCGGTCAGCGTCGCGGCAACGGCATGAGCCGTATTCCTACGTGTGACGAGGAAGGGCACAACGCGTGCCGCGTTCAAGACCTGCGGCATCAGCGTCACCCGTTGCGCAGGTCGTCCCTCGTAATCGGCCGTCACGGCAAGGGCGGGCGCGCTCTGATGCCGTGGGCAAGGGCGAGCCGGGAAAGAGCGATGCTGTATGGCCGTCGGCGCCCAGCCCCAGGAAGACCCAATCGAAGCGGGGCCAGGCCTCGCCCGGGTTGGCGGACTCACGCAGTTGGCGGACGTAACTTCCGCGGCCGCGCTTGGTTCCCCATTCGCCGCGCACGCGATGGATGTTTTCTGCCGGCGCCGGAACCTGATCGAGCAAGGCTCGCCGCGCCTGGCCGTAGTTGCTTTGCGGGTGATCCGGCGGCACGCAGCGCTCGTCACCCCAGAAGAAGCGCATCTGCGGCCACGGCAATTTTTCCCGATACGGCGGCCGCGCCAGCAGCTCGTACAACGCCTGTGGCGTGCCGCCACCCGCCAACGCCACGGTGAAGTAGCCGCGGGTGTTGACCGCCTGACTAACCGCCCGCACGAACTGCGCGGCGACGTCCCGGATGAGCGCGGAGTTGTCCTCGAAAATCCTGATGATCGGCTCAAGCATGATAGCCCTCCAGCTCTAGCCCATGGCACGCGGCGTCGAACAACGCCGCCTCGGGATTGCGGATCACATGTACCGGCACCTGCTTGAGAAAGTCGGCGAAATGCCCTTTGTCGGTGAACGCCCGATTAAAGGCCGCTGTCGTCAAGCGCAGCAGGCGCGGCGGCAATCCGCCGCCCAGGCAGATGCCGCCGGTCGCCAGCACCCGCAAGGCCAGATTGCCCGCCTCGGCTGCCAGGATGTCCCGGAAGAGCTCCAAAGTCGCGCCGCAGGCCTGCCTCGACGCCCACGGACAATCACCCGGGTCGGATCCGCGGCGCTGGGCTAGCTCGGCGGCCAGCCAGTCCGGCTCTTCGTAACGGTCATTGTCGCGCGAAAACCGTACAGGTAGGCAGCCCGCGTCCGAACACCCTGCTCGTAACTGACGTGACCGGGCGGGGTCGCAGATACGCCAGGAGTTCGGCGCCCAGCGGTGTGTAGGCGCAAGTCGGCATGGCCCCTTCCGAGGCGAGGGGCGGTAGGCGTTGCCAGTCCACAGCAGGAACGCCTCCCCAGGCCGGTGCCGGGGCAATGACGCCTAACGGCGCCTGGGACGCCGGCCTGCCCTCGTTGAGCGTTCCAGATCCTCGGCGCGCAGGTTGGGCACGGCGGGGCGATGGCAGCCAGGTCGTTGAGCAGGCGCCCGGCGCGCCCAGCCATGCGCTGAAGGACGCCCTCCTCGATCACCCACGGCAGGTTCGTGGCCTGACGCGCCGGCGACGACCGGCCCGGCGATCCCGGAAGCTGGCGCGGCGGATCGCTACGTCCTTGCCCTGCAGGAACGCGGCGACGATGGCCTCTAATGAAACGTAGTCCGCGCTGGGAAACGTCGCCTTCGCAACGGGTGCGTGCGGTCCAGCCTCCGCTGAGTAGAGCGCCAGGTAGTTTTGGCGCCGCCGATGTCACCTGCGAGCCACAAAGCCCCGTCCGCCTGGGCCAGGTTCTGTTGATGGATCATGCCTTCTTTTTTCCTCTTTTTGTAGTAACTGTCAGGCGGCCCCCTGCCCCCAATTTGGGGGAAAGCATCCGGCTCCCCCAGGATTGGGGGCAGGGGGCTGCCTGCCTCTTTCCAAGCTGCTGTGACCTTTTCGACCGCGCTGCCTCATACGGCTCAGCGAGCCTGGCACGCAATGCATAGTCTGTGTTCTGCTTCAACATTACCATACCCTCCCCTATCCTCAATGACCCACCGCACACGGGATCTTCGCCATCCGAAATCTCCTTTCTGACTGACGAACCGAAATGCTTGATTGTTATTCTACTTGATTTCGAGTAATGCGGTAGCGCCAAACGGACGATGCGGCGGGGCATCTCTACCTGGTCGCCCGATCCGCCAAATAGCCTGTTGTGGGACCGAGACGCCTCAGGATTGCCGCCGCTTTGCGTCTGGCTTCGGGCTCCACCTTCGGCTACCAGGCGTGGCGGACGGCTTCGGTGGGGCGTCAAGATCGTGGAAGTGATCAAACGGAGCGATCAACATGGCTGAAGACTCGATTGCCGGCCTTCACGCGCATCGAGCCATATCGCTCACCAGACGGTCAGACCGAGATAGATGCGCTTGCCGAGAACAGCGAACGGTGGGCGGTTGAGGTCAAGTGGCGGCAGAAGCGAGTCGGCCGCAGTGAGTTGGAGCGGCTCCTGGCGGCCGCCGGCCTGAACGCGTGCCTGGTGCGTCTCGCAGGCTGGCTTCACACCTGACGCCCTGACCTTTGCCGCCAACAATGCCATCTTGCTGAGTAACGCCGCAGATTTGGCCGCGCTGGCGAAGCTGGCGCGTTGATCTGAAACAGTCAAGCAAGACCCGCACTTCGATTGAGCGCTCCCAAACACCACCTGACTTTACCCAGAGCAGCGAACGAGGGATACAGACCAAAAGGCGCCAGACTTTGTTCCGCGCGCTGGTGCTATACTCCGTGGCATGATGGAAACCCATGCACGGTCGCGCGCTGTTCTTTCCTTTTCTCACCGCTGCGCTGTGGAGCACCAGCGGCCTGCTCTCATCAAGCTGCTGACCTGGGAGCCGCTGGCTATCCTGGGCGGGCGCAGCATCGTGGCCGGCATCGTGATCTGGTTTTCTCTGCGTCGGCGCGACGTCCATGTGACCCGCTTCACCCGCTGGCAAGTAGTGGGCGCGCTGAGTTACGTCGGCACGCACCATGTTCATCACCGCCACCAAGCTGACGACGGCGGCCAACGCCATCTTCCTGCAATACACTGCGCCGATCTACGTCCTGCTGTTGGGGTGGTGGCTGCTCGAAGGAGCGTCCCCGCCGCGGCGACTGGATCGCCATGGCTGTGATCTTCAGGGGCTGCTGCTCTTCCTGGGCGATGACCTGACATTGCAGGGCCTGCGGCAATGTGCTGGCTATCCTCAGCGGCGTGCTCCTGGCCGTCACCACCCTGGTCACGCGGGGCGAAACGCGCGGGACGCCGGCCGCGACTTTTCTCCTGGGCTGTCTCATCGGCGCGGTGATCGGGCTGCCCGCCCTGCTGCAGGCCACCTTCTCGCCGTTGAACCTGGGGATGATCGTCTTCCTGGGCGCTGTCCAGATGGGCCTGCCCTTGATCCTCTACTCGGCCGCGATCCGGCATGCGCGCTGGAGGCCAGTCTGATCCTGACCCTGGAGCCGGTCCTCAACCCGCTGTGGGTCTTCCTGGTCATCGGCGAAGCGCCGGGGCAGCTCGCCCTGGCCGGGGCTGCGCTGGTGGTGTTGGCCCTCACCGGCCGCGCCTGGGTCAGCGCCCGCAATTCGTGACGCCAACCGCCTTTTTCGCATCCTCGCGTCCTCGCATCTTCGCGGCCTTGTGTGAGGCCTGTTTTTTGTGATAACATGAAATCAGGTTTCTTAGAGTGCGCCAGGCGTGCCTGCAATCGGCCTTGCGCCTGGCTTGGAGTGAGAGCATGGAGGCAATCTATGCGAGACCGGATCTTGAAACGAGCAAAACATGAGTACACCCCGGTCAGCGGCTGGCCGCGCTGGCGGTTGCAGCCCCGTTCTTTCTCATCATTCTGCCCCTGCTCATCTACCGCCTGGGCGGCTGGCTGGATCGCGCGCTGGGCTGGCCGGCGCTGATCTACCCGCCGGCCAACGTCGTCCTCGGCGGGCTGATGGTCCTGGCCGGCTTGGCGCTTGCCGTCTGGACGATCACCATGCAATTCACCCTGGGACGGGGCACCCCATTCCCGTCATGGCGACCCAAAAGCTGATCGTCCGGCCGCCGTATTCCTTCTGCCGCAACCCCATGACCCTGGGCACAATCGTGGCCTACCTGGGGATCGGCGTCATCCTCGGGTCGCCGGGCGCCGCACTGGTGATCATCCTGGGCGCCGCAGCACTTCTCACCTACATCAGGCGCGCAGAAGAGCAGGAGATGATCGCCCGCTTCGGCGACGAGTACCTGGCCTATCGAGATCGGGTGCCGTTCATCATCCCCAGGCTGCGTAGGAGAGGGCCATGAACCGCCCACAGCGAACGTTCACCCCGCGTGTCATTGTCCTAATGCTCTTCTTCATCGTGGTCATCCCCTTCCTGCCCTTGCTGGTCTCCTGGCGCTGGGATTGGTGGGAAGCCTGGGCCTATGCCGCCATCAGCATCCTGGGTTTTGCCATCAGCCGGGCGCTGGCGGCGCGGCGTCATCCCGATCTGCTCGCCGAGCGCGCCGTTTCATGCAGCAGGAAGACACCAAGCCCTGGGACAAGCGCCTGGCGCCGCTGCTCGGACTGGGCGGCGCGCTTGTTCTGCTGGTTGCCGGGCTGGACCGGCTTTGGGGCTGGTCGCCCGCGTTCAGCGGCCCGCTGAAGCTCCTGGCGCTGGCCCTCATCCTGGCCGGCTACGCCCTGGGTTCCTACGCCTTGATCGCAAACCGCTTCTTCTCCGGCACGGTGCGCATCCAGACCGAGCGCGGCCACCACGTCGTGTCGAGCGGCCCCTACCGCTGGCTGCGCCATCCCGGTTACGCCGGCGCGCTCGTGGCCTACCTGGCAACCCCGTTCTTCCCTCGATTCAGCCTGGGCATTCCTCCCACCCTGTTCGTCATGGCTGTCCTGGTCGTTCGCAACTGCGCTGGAAGACCGCACCCTGCAGGCTGAACTGGCAGGCTACCGGGAATATGCCGGCCAAAGTGCGTTACCGGCTGCTGCCGGGCGTCTGGTGAACCCAGAGAGGCTGTCTGAAATCCCCATCTTCGGTCCCTTACCCCGGATTGGAACCTGAATACGAGCGGCGGCGTCATCGGCTGAAATCCAATGGCCGCGCTACTCGTTCGTTGTGAGCCTCAGGGTTGCGGTCTACCAGTTCGAAAGGATGTCATTCATGGCTCTTATCACACGTCTGCGTACCCATCCCCGGCGTCAGGTCGCGGTGGCGGCATCGCTGCTTTTTGCCACGGCCGTCTGCCTGCTGCAGTTAGGCGTGCGCGCCGTCTACGCACGCAGCACCGTTCATTTCCACCTGGTCTGGAACCTGTTCCTGGCCTGGCTGCCCATGCTCAGCGCGCTGATCGCCTACAACCTGGCCACGCGCGGCCGCTGGCGCAGTTGGCTGCTCGTCTTACCCTGCCTGATCTTCTGGCTGCTCTTCTTCCCCAACGCGCCCTACATCCTCACCGACATGCTGCACCTGCGACCGCAGGGCAACATTCCGCTCTGGTATGACCTGATCCTGCTCATCACCTTTGCCTGGACCGGCGCCTTCCTGGGCCTGATCTCGCTCTACCTGATGCAATCGCTGGTGCGCCGCGCGGCCGGCGCCTGGGTCAGTTGGCTCTTCACCTTCGCCGTACTCGGCCTGACCGGCTTTGGCGTCTACCTGGGGCGCTTCCCGCGCTGGAACAGTTGGGATGTGATCACCAACCCCAGCGGCCTGCTGCTCGACATCGCCGGCCATTTCCGCCATCCGGTCGCCAACGCTTCCGCCTTCGTCTTCTCCGCCCTCTTCGCCCTCTGCCTGGCCGCCATGTACTTCATGCTCGTCAGCATCATCGAGTTCAGGCAGGGAGGAGGCGTGAAGCGCTTCGACGCACCTATTTTACGATCTCTAAACGACCCCTTCGTATACTTCAAGGCGTGCGGCTTCCGAGGGCTGCAAAGCTCGAAAGAGCGTTGACGCCGCATACGTTTTTAGATCGAAGGACAAATTCACATGAGTCACACCCATTTTGCGCCTCGTTTCCGCCTGGCCTGGGTCGCGGGCGATCGGCTTCGGGCTGCTGCTCTGGCCGGCAGCGGCCTCTGCGCACACCGGCGACGCCAGCGCGGCGCCCGGCGCCTGTCTCCAGCCCCTCCGCCGTGTTCCTGCCGATGATCAGACGCCAGCGCCTGCCGCCGACCGCCGATCTGATCGAGCGGGCGCGTGAGCGAGGGGAGATCAACGCAGAAACCGCCCTGATCTACAAGGTGTTCGCTGTCTTTGGCGACGCGCGCCTGCCGCCGCGGCTGCTGGGGACGACCGACGTGCTGGACTCCAACGCGGTGGCCGAGGCGACGCAGCGCTTCGAAACTCTGACGCCGGCAACGCGCCAAACCGTGGTCCCTTTCCTGATTCCACCGGTGTACGCCGGCAGTTGGTATGACCAGCGCGTTCACGGCGCGTCGGCAACGGCGGCAACCGCGCAACCAACCGATCATATCAGCGATCGCTGCAACGAGGTTGCGCAGAACCTGCTCATTCCCCTGGAAACCGACCATTTCGTGGTGTGGTTTCCGCCCAACGATAACAGCTTTTGGCAGCGCGCCCTGGCGATCAGCACCAACCTGGAGACGCGCATCTACCCGATCCTGACCGATCTGCTGCGTGTGCCGTTGAGCGACGCGGGCCTGGGCTGCAACCCCAGCGATGACCGTTTGGATGTCTACATGGTCTACGACCCCCTGCCCGGCCGCGAAAGCGCCCTGGCGATGGTGAGCACCTATCCTGGCAAGGGCTGCAAAGCGGCGCCCACCTACCATGCAGGTGCTCAAACAAGGTTCGTCCGAAACCAACACCGTCGCGCACGAGTTCATGCACATGCTTCAGTACGCCTACAACCCGGCGGCCGGCTGTTACGATTCATGGTGGATGGAATCAACGGCCAACTGGGCGATTGACTATTTCGAGACCATGGACGGTCAGCCCGACGCGCAGTCAGAACAACGGTATGCCAAGTCATACCTGGAATCGGCCTTGCTTTGGCTGGATGACACCACCGGCATCCGCGAGTACGGCGCCTATCTATGGCCCTTCTACCTGAGCCATTACACCGGCAGCTATCACCCTGAGTTGATCGCGCAGATCCTGGCTGCCACCGAAAACGCGGCCAACGGCGACCTGTACCAGGTCATCAACGATCGCATCACAGGCGGGTGGGAGCAGCGCTGGCCTGAATTTGCCCTGCTCAATCTGAACCTGCCTCCCAACAACCGCTACGAGGCGTGGGACAATTTCCAGAAACGCTGGCTGGTGGACTGGCGCATGGCCGATGCACGCGTGGCGCTGCTCGACGACCCTTACTGGGTCCACTATCTCAATGCCCAGCCCGCGGGCGATCCGCTCGCCCTGCCCGATCTCGGCATCTTTTACGAGGAGATTACGATCGCTGACGATGTGCGCATGTGGGCGTTTGCCAACACCTTCAACAACATGCCTCACATGCGTGCAGGCGCTGCTCTCTGCGATGGGCAGGGCTGGCAGGGCCGGAGGACTGGTCGCAGCGCAAATGGAGCCTGTTCTGCCAGGACATCCCTGCGGAGCGCTGGAGCGTGCTCTTGATCATCAGCAACAGCAACTGGCAGCGGCGCACCGACAGGATCGCGCCCAACGGCGATTTGCGCGTGGTGAGCAGCGATCTACCCTGCGCCGGCTGGCGCGGAACCAGCAGTTGGCAAATGGTGGGCCAATCGGTCAATGCACAGGGGCAGGTTGACTACACGCTGCGGGGCGACGCCACGCCGACATTCACCCTGACGCGACGCATCCTGGCAGGCGACCAGGTGGGGCTGGAATTTCAACCGACCGCCGGCAACGCCACCTGGCTCACCGCGTTTACCGCGCTGGATTTTCAGACGGGACACACGACCAGTTGTACGCAAACGGGCGGCGGCGCTCTGAGCGCCGGTCTTGGCGGTTTGTTCATCACCGAGGATTTGAGCGGCGAGACGATGCAGCGGCAGTTCGAGGCGGGCGGGCTGATCCCGGCGCCGGAGCGCTGCTCGGTCTTCACGACCTGGACGCACATCCCCTGGCTGGTGACAGACATTCGCGATACCGCTCCGCGTCCCTGGCCGACCTCTGCGCCGCACGGCCGGCTGCAGGGCAGCGACAGCTTCACGGAGGTCGGTGATGGCACGACCGACACAACGACATCGGCATGGAACCTGACGGGGTTCGCCAGCCCGTAGCGCCGCCGCTGGCGAGCGATTGAAATCGCGCCTTTTCCCGATCAGGCGCGGCGGCAGCGCACCTGCACCAAGCCATTGGCATATTCCTTTGTGGCTTGGCGTCCCTGTGTGAAAATTCGTAACTGCTCAGGCGGCCCCCCTGCCCCCCAATCCTGGGGGGAAAAGCATTCGGCTCCCCCAGGATTGGGGGGCGGGGGGCACTCCGGGCGCTTTGGAGTACCAGCGGCCTGCTCATCAAGCTGCTGACTTGGGAGCCGCTGGCTATCCTGGGCGGGCGCAGCATCGTGGCCGGCATCGTGATCTGGCTCTCTCTGCGGCGGGGAGACCCCCATCTCCCCCACTTCACCCGCTGGCAAGTGGTGGGCGCGCTGAGTTACGTCGGCACGCAGATCATGTTCATCACCGCCACCAAGCTGACCACGGCCGCCAACGCCATCTTCCTGCAATACACCGCGCTGTGGGTCTTCCTGGTCATCGGCGAAGCGCCGGGGCAGCTCGCCCTGGTCGGGGCTGCGCTGGTGGTGTCGGCCCTCACCGGTCGCGCCTGGGCCAGCGCACAGAACTCGCGATAGGATTCATCGCTTTCTCGGTAACTGACTTGACAGTGGCAGACAGGTTTTGGTCTACTTCACTCATGTGAGTGATAACTCATGTGAGTGATAAAGGAACGTGGCCACATGTCTAGCTTTTACCCCGACTCTCTGCACCAACGTTTCACCCATTTGCCAGATTTGCCTAATCTGCGCTGGATAGACTATAATAACAGCATCCACAGGTTAGAACTTCACCCCATCTTATCTGGACGCCCATAATTTCTCGGATGATGGTGTGTCGTCAGCCTGCTCAATTCCAATTTCGCGCACAATCAATGAACTGATGCTCTTATGATCCCGTGACCCGAACAGGAGGGCTTGCGCATGACAACACCGATTCCTTCCGCCAGTGAACTGCACGCACACTGTTTTCAGTTGGTCGAGAAAGCCCGTGCCGATCAACGCACCCCGTGGCGTTGTTGGACGGTGGACGAGGGCGCTGAATTGCTGCAGTTGTTGGCCATGCGCAATCTGTATGGTGAGCGTTGGCCACGTCTGCTGCAAAGCGGAGCCAAAGTGGCCCGTCAGGGGTGGCAATCGTATGTCGCGGTGATGGCCGACATGGTGGAAGCACACCATGACCAGGTATGTGCGCTGGTGGACAACAACCCTGAGACCTGGCACGCCCTGTGCCGAGAGGTGCATACGCTGACCCTGCGCTACCTGACGCGTTACCGTATGAGCCGACAACGGGCGCGTTTGGACAGCGAAGATATCACCCAAACCATGTGCTTGAAGCTGCTCCTGATCCTGCCGCGCTATCCGTGGGATGTGAATTTTGTGGCGTGGCTGACGAATGTGACGCAGCACCTGACGATTGACGTGATGCGGCAACATGCGGCACTGGATACGGCGGTGTCATATGACCTGGACATGTTGCAGGAAAGTTATGATGAGACGTCGCACGAAATTCGCGCGCGCGATCGGCTGCGCGCGGCCAGTCATGACCACTCCTCGCTGCTGTTCGATGAGGCGCTGAGCGAGGCGCTGACTTGTATCACCTCAGCGTGGCAGCGCAATGCGTTTGTTCACTGTCGCCTGTTGGACGAAAGTTTGAGCGACGTGGCCTCAAGCTATGATGCAACCTACCGCGCCATTTCTAGTGCCCTCCTACGCGCCGAGCAACATCTGCGCGCCTTCCTCGCCGAGCACCCCGATCATTTCAACCCGTAGGTCACGAGTTACGAGCCTGGTTGTTCTTGATGACAAAAACACCTGGTCATCTCGGCCCGCAAGCGGCGCCCTGTTCGTGGCGTAGAGAGACTCGCATCATGTTTGCGGCTGAACGAAAGACACAAGGGAGAATTCGGGGGAATTCGGGAGAGTTTGATGAAGAACAGAGTTCTGGTGGCGTACGCCAGCAAGTATGGCGCGACCCAGGGGATTGCCGAGAAGATCGGCGCAGTGTTAGGCGACGCGAACCTCTCGACCGACGTGGCGCCCATGGCGCGGGTCGGTGATTTGGCGCCGTACAGCGCCGTGGTACTGGGCAGCGCGGTCTATGCCGGCGCGTGGCGCCAGGAGGCGGCGACATTTTTGGAGACACATGCGCTGGCGTTGGCCGCGCTCCCGGTTTGGCTTTTCTCCAGTGGACCGACCGGCGTGGGCGATCCACTGGTGTTGATGAAGGGCTGGCGCTTCCCAGACGCGTTGCAGCCTGTGGCCGACAGCATCAAGCCGCGCGCGGTCGCCTTTTTCCACGGCGCCATTGACATGAAAAAACTCAACCTGGCCGAGAAACTGCTCGTCAAAGGCATCAAGGCGCCGGTTGGCGACTTCCGGGATTGGGCCGCGATCAGTGCATGGGCCGCGGACATCGCCGCGGCATTGGCCGGCTGAGCGCAGTCACGACGGCAGCTTGGAACAGTTGGGATGTGCTGGCCAATCCGGCCGGTCTGCTGTTCGACACCGCCAGCCACTTCCGCCATCCGGTGACCAACGCATCGGCGTTTGTCTTTTCCGCACTCTGCGCCCTGTGCCTGGCCGCCATGTACTTCATGCGGGTGGCCATCATCGAATTCCAACAGGAGGAGAGCGGCCCGCCATCGAAGTCCCCAACCCTCTGAGTGGCGGCTTTGGGTTTATCCCCGACCATGCTATAATAATTGCACGCAACCGACCTGGTCACTGTTTCCGTCATCCACCCGGACCCGACATACAGCGCCATGTGGCTTTGTCTGCCGGTCCTCTGTCTCAGCCAGGGGTCAATCATGGCATCAAGCCTTGCTTCCGAACCGATGTTCGCCCCTCAACAGCCGTTATCGCCGCGCACAAGCGCGGGGATAGCGGCTGTTTGTTTTTTCACGACATTGGCCGCGGTCACCACCCCCAAGCCCACCCTCCCGGCCAAGCGCCAGGTCGCATCGGCCCTGCCTCCGGACGCATGGCTGGACCCACCACTTCCTGCACAACCGCTTCGCCCCCCCTGTTCACAAGCATAACACAGCCCGGGGAGGCAAACATCAGAGGAAATGATGAAAGGAAATGAAAGAAAGTTGGAAGACCAGTGAGAGTATTTGTGTGGTAG
>NZ_JADIZS010000068.1:0-26607 GCF_016704685.1 Candidatus Amarolinea dominans | reverse complement strand
CGGCATAATGTCGTGAAACAAATGAGCCGCCATCCCTGCGCGCCGCAGCACATAACGGCTGCTTGAGGCGAACATCGGTCTGGAAGCAGCGTACTTGATGCCAGCCGATTGACCCCTGGCTGAGACAGAGAACTGGCAGACAAAGCCACATGGCGCTGTATGTCGGGGGTCTGCAGATGACGGAAACAGTGACCAGGTCGGTTGCGCAATTATTATAGCATGATCGGGGATAAAACCAAAGCCGCCACCAGAAATGGGACTTCTGATGGCGGGGCCGCTCTCCCCTCCCGCCTGAATTTTCCGATGATACCACCCGCATGAAGTACGATGGCGGCCGGCACAGGGCGAAGAGTGCGGAAAGACAAACGCCGATGCGTTGGTCACCGGATGGCGGAAGTGGCTGGCGGTGTCGAGCAGCAGACCTGCTCGGATTAGGCCAGCACATCCCAACTGTTCCAAGCTGCCGTCGACTGCGCTCCAGTCGGCCAATGCCGCGGCGATGTCCGCGGCCCATGCACCGATCGCGCCCAATCCTGAAGCCGCCAACCGGCGCCTTTGATGCCTTTGACGAGCAGTTTCTCGGCCAGGTTGAGTTTTTTCTGTCAATGGCGCCGTGTAAAAAGGCGACCGCGCGTGCTTGATGCTGTCGGCCACAGGTTGGTAAACGCGCCTGGGATAGCGCCAACCCTTCATCAACACCAGTGGATCGCCCACGCCGGTCGGTCCACTGGAGAAAAGCTAAACCGGGAGCGCGCCTAACGCCAGCGCATGTAATCACAAAATGTCGCCGCCTCCTGGCGCCACGCCGCATAGACCGTTGCCCAGGTACCACGGCGCTGTACGGCGCCAAATCACCGACCTGCTGAGGGGCGCCACGTCGGTCGAGAGTGTCCGCGCCGCCCAACACTGCGCCGATCTTCTCGGCAATCCCCTTGGTTGTGCCATACTTGCTGGCGTACGCCACCATAACTCTGTTCCTTCATCAAACTCTCCCGAATTCCCCCGAATTCTCCCTTGTGTCTTTCGTTCAGCCGCAAACATGATGCGAGTCTCTCTACGCCATGAACAGGGCGCCGCTTGCGGGCCGAGATGACCAGGTGTTTTTGTCATCAAGAACAACCAGGCTCGTAACTCGTGACCTACGGGTTGAAATGATCGGGGTGCTCGGGCGAGGAAGGCGCGAGATGTTGCTCGGCGTAGGAGGGCACTAGAATGGCGCGGTAGGTTGCATCATAGCTTGAGGCCACGTCGCTCAAACTTTCGTCCAACAGGCGACAGTGAACAAACGCATTGCGCCGCCACGCTGAGGTGATACAAAGTCAGCGCCTCGATCAGCGCCTCATCGAACAGCAGCGAGGAGTGGTCATGACTGGCCAAGCGCAGCCGATCGCGGCGAATTTCGTGCGACGTCTCATCATAACCTTCTTGCAACATGTCCAGGTCATATGACACCGCCGTATCCAGTGCCGCATGTTGCCGCATCACGTCAATCGTCAGGTGCTGCGCTCACATCTTCGTCAGCCACGCCACAAAAATTCATATCCCACGGATAGCGCGGCAGGATTGTGAGCAGCTTCTAGCACATGGTCTGGGGTGATATCTTCGCCGTCCAAACGCGCCCGTTGTCGGCCGTCGCTACGGCAACGCGCCAGGTAGCGCAGGGTCAGCGTATGCACCTCTCGGCACAGGGCGTGCCAGGTCTCAGGGTTGTTGTCCACCAGCGCACATACCTGGTCATGGTGTGTTTCCACCATGTCGGCCATCACCGCGACATACGATTGCCACCCCCGACGGGCCACTTTGGTCCGCTTTGCAGCAGACGCTCAACGCTCACCATACAGATTGCGCATACCAACAACTGCAGCAATTCAGCGCCTCGTCCACCGTCCAACAACGCCACGGGGTGCGTTGATCGGCAGGGCTTTCGACCAACTGAAAACAGTGTGCCAGTTCACTGGCGGAAGGAACCGGTGTTGTCATGCGCAAGCCCTCCTGTTCGGGTCACGGGATCATAAGAGCATCAGTTCATTGATTGTGCGCAAAATTGAATTGAGCAGGCTGACGACACACCATCATCCGAGAAATTGAGGGCGTCCAGATAAGATGGGTGAAGTTCTAACCCCCCTGTGGATGAAATAAAAATTCTGTTCTTATAGTTATTATAGTCATCCAGCGCAGATTAGGCAAATCTGGCAAATGGGTGAAACGTTGGTGCAGAGAGTCAGTAAAAAGCTAGACATGTAATATCGTTCCCTTTATCACTCACATGAGTTATCACTCACATGAGTGAAGTAGACCAAACCTGTCTGCCACTGTCAAGTCAGTTACCGAGAAAGCGATGAATCCTATCGCGAGTTCTGTGCGCTGGCCCAGGCGCTACCGGTGAGGGCCGATACCACCAGCGCAGCCCTGACCAGGGCGAGCCTGCCCCGGCGCTTCGCCGATGACCAGGAAGACCCACAGCGGGGGTGTATTGCAGGAAGATGGCGTTAGCCGCCGTGGTCAGCTTGGGGCGGTGATGAACATGATCTGCGTGCCGACGTAACTCAGCGCGCCCACCACTTGCCAGCGGGTGAAGTGGGGGAGATGGGGTCTCCCCGCCGCAGAGAAAGCCAGATCACGATGCCGGCCACGATGCTGCGCCCGCCCAGGATAGCCAGCGGCTCCCAAGTCAGCAGCTTGATGAGCAGGCCGCTGGTACTCCAAAGCGCCTGAGTGCCCCCGCCCCCCAATCCTGGGAGCGAATGCTTTTCCCCCAGGATTGGGGGCAGGGGGCCGCCTGAGCAGTTACGAATTTTCACAGAGGACGCCAAGCCACAAAGGAATATGCCAATGGCTTGGGCAGGTGCGCTGCCGCCGCGCCTGATCGGGAAAAGGCGCGATTTCAATCGGCTCGCCAGCGGCGGCGCTACGGGCGCGAACCCGGTCAGGTTCCATGCCGATGTCGTTGTGTCGGTAGTGCCATCACCGACCTCCGTGAAGCTGTCGCTGCCCTGCAGCCGGCCGTGCGGCGCAGAGGTCGGCCAGGGACGCGGAGCGGTATCGCGAATGTCTGTCACCAGCCAGGGGATGTGCGTCCAGGTCGAAGACCGAGCAGCGCCCAGGCCGGGATCAGCCCGCCCGCCATGAACTGCCGCTGCATCGTCTCGCCGCTCAATCCTCGGTGATGAACAAACCGCCAAGATCGGCGCCCAGAGCGCCGCCGCCTGCTTTGCGTACAACTGGTCGTGTGTCCCGTCTGAAAATCCAGCGCGGTAAACGCGGTGAGCCAGGTGGCGTTGCCGGCGGTCGGTTGAAATTCCAGCCCCACCTGGTCGCCTGCCAGGATGCGCCGCGTCAGGGTGAATGTCGGCGTGGCGTCGCCCCGCAGCGTGTAGTCAACCTGCCCCTCTTCATTGACCGATTGGCCCACCATTTGCCAACTGCTGGTTCCGCGCCAGCCGGCGCAGGGTAGATCGCTGCTCACCACGCGCAAATCGCCGTTGGGCGCGATCCTGTCGGTGCGCCGCTGCCAGTTGCTGTTGCTGATGATCAAGAGCACGCGCTCCACGCGCTCCGCAGGGATGTCCTGGCAGAACAGGCTCCATTTGCGCTGCGACCAGTCCTCCGGCCCTTGCCAGCCCTGCCCATCGCGGTAGAGCAGCGCCTGCACGCGCATGTGAGGCATGTTGTTGAAGGTGTTGGCAAACGCCCACATGCGCACATCGTCAGCGATCGCAATCTCCTCATAAAAGATGCCAAGATCGGGCAGGGCGAGCGGATCGCCCGCGGGCTGGGCATTGAGATAGTGGACCCAGTAAGGGTCGTCGAGCAGCGCCCGCGCATCGGCCATGCGCCAGTCCACCAGCCAGCGTTTCTGGAAATTGTCCCACGCCTCGTAGCGGTTGTTGGGAGGCAGGTTCAGATTGAGCAGGGCAAATTCAGGCCAGCGCTGCTCCCACCCGCCTGTGATGCGATCGTTGATGACCTGGTACAGGTCGCCGTTGGCCGTGTTGCGTGGCAGCCAGGATCTGCGCGATCAGTTCAGGGTGCTAGCTGCCGGTGTAATGGCTCAGGTAGAAGGGCCATAGATAGGCGCCGTACTCGCGGATGCCGGTGGTGTCATCCAGCCAAAGCAAGGCCGATTCCAGGTATGACTTGGCATACCGTTGTTCTGACTGCGCGCCGGGCTGACCGTCCATGGTCTCGAAATAGTCAATCGCCCAGTTGGCCGTTGATTCCATCCACCATGAATCGTAACAGCCGGCCGCCGGGTTGTAGGCGTACTGAAGCATGTGCATGAACTCGTGCGCGACGGTGTTGGTTTCGGACGAGCCTTGTTTGAGCACCTGCATGTAGGTGGGCGCCGCTTTGCAGCCCTTGCCAGGATAGGTGCTCACCATCGCCAGGGCGCTTTCGCGGCCGGGCAGGGGGTCGTAGACCATGTAGACATCCAAACGGTCATCGCTGGGGTTGCAGCCCAGGCCCGCGTCGCTCAACGGCACACGCAGCAGATCGGTCAGGATCGGGTAGATGCGCGTCTCCAGGTTGGTGCTGATCGCCAGGGCGCGCTGCCAAAAGCTGTTATCGTTGGGCGGAAACCACACCACGAAATGGTCGGTTTCCAGGGGAATGAGCAGGTTCTGCGCAACCTCGTTGCAGCGATCGCTGATATGATCGGTCGGTTGCGCGGTTGCCGCCGTTGCCGACGCGCCGTGGACGCGCTGGTCATACCAACTGCCGGCGTACACCGGTGGAATCAGGAAAGGGACCACGGTTTGGCGCGTTGCCGGCGTCAGAGTTTCGAAGCGCTGCGTCGCCTCGGCCACCGCGTTGGAGTCCAGCACGTCGCGGTCGTCCCCGCGCAGCCGCGGCGGCAGGCGCGCGTCGCCAAAGACAGCGAACACCTTGTAGATCAGGGCGGTTTCTGCGTTGATCTCCCCTCGCTCACGCGCCCGCTCGATCAGATCGGCGGTCGGCGGCAGGCGCTGGCGGCTGATCATCGGCAAGAACACGGTGGAGGGGCTGGAGACAGGCGCGCCAGGCCACGCGCTGGCGTCGCCGGTGTGCGCAGAGGCCGCTGCCGGCCAGAGCAGCAGCCCGAAGCCGATCGCCCACGCGACCCAGGCCAGGCGGAAACGAGGCGCAAAATGGGTGTGACTCATGTGAATTTGTCCTTCGATCTAAAACGTATGCGGCGTCAACGCTCTTTCGAGCTTTGCAGCCCTCGGAAGCCGCACGCCTTGAAGTATACGAAGGGGTCGTTTAGAGATCGTAAAATAGGTGCGTCGAAGCGCTCACGCCTCCTCCTGCCTGAACTCGATGATGCTGACGAGCATGAAGTACATGGCGGCCAGGCAGAGGGCGAAGAGGGCGGAGAAGACGAAGGCGGAAGCGTTGGCGACCGGATGGCGGAAATGGCCGGCGATGTCGAGCAGCAGGCCGCTGGGGTTGGTGATCACATCCCAACTGTTCCAGCGCGGGAAGCGCCCCAGGTAGACGCCAAAGCCGGTCAGGCCGAGTACGGCGAAGGTGAAGAGCCAACTGACCCAGGCGCTGTGGCCGCGGCGCACCAGCGATTGCATCAGGTAGAGCGAGATCAGGCCCAGGAAGGCGCCGGTCCAGGCAAAGGTGATGAGCAGGATCAGGTCATACCAGAGCGGAATGTTGCCCTGCGGTCGCAGGTGCAGCATGTCGGTGAGGATGTAGGGCGCGAAGAAGAGCAGCCAGAAGATCAGGCAGGGTAAGACGAGCAGCCAACTGCGCCAGCGGCCGCGCGTTGCCAGGTTGTAGGCGATCAGCGCTGAGCATGGGCAGCCAGGCCAGGAACAGGTTCCAGACCAGGTGGAAATGAACGGTGCTGCGTGCGTAGACGGCGCGCACGCCTAACTGCAGCAGGCAGACGGCCGTGGCAAAAAGCAGCGATGCCGCCACCGCGACCTGACGCCGGGGATGGGTACGCAGACGTGTGATAAGAGCCATGAATGACATCCTTTCGAACTGGTAGACCGCGCAACCCTGAGGCTCACAACGAACGAGTAGCGCGGCCATTGGATTTCAGCCGATGACGCCGCCGCTCGTATTCAGGTTCCAATCACGGGGTAAGGGACCGAAGATGGGGATTTCAGACAGCCTCTCTGGGTTCACCAGACGCCCGGCAGCAGCCGGTAACGCACTTGGCCGGCATATTCCCGGTAGCCTGCCAGTTCAGCCTGCAGGGTGCGGTCTTCCAGCGCGGTGCGAACGACCAGGACAGCCATGACGAACAGGGTGGGGAGGAATGCCCAGGCTGAATCGAGGAAGAACGGGGTTGCCAGGTAGGCCACGAGCGCGCCGGCGTAACCGGGATGGCGCAGCCAGCGGTAGGGGCCGCTCGACACGACGTGGTGGCCGCGCTCGGTCTGGATGCGCACCGTGCCGGAGAAGAAGCGGTTTGCGATCAAGGCGTAGGAGCCTAAGGCATAGCCGGCCAGGATGAGGGCCAGCGCCAGGAGCTTCAGCGGGCCGCTGAACGCGGGCGACCAGCCCCAAAGCCGGTCCAGCCCGGCAACCAGCAGAACAAGCGCGCCGCCCAGTCCGAGCAGCGGCGCCAGGCGCTTGTCCCAGGGCTTGGTGTCTTCCTGCTGCATGAAACGGGCGCGCTCGGCGAGCAGATCGGGATGACGCCGCGCCGCCAGCGCCCGGCTGATGGCAAAACCCAGGATGCTGATGGCGGCATAGGCCCAGGCTTCCCACCAATCCCAGCGCCAGGAGACCAGCAAGGGCAGGAAGGGGATGACCACGATGAAGAAGAGCATTAGGACAATGACACGCGGGTGAACGTTCGCTGTGGGCGGTTCATGGCCCTCTCCTGCGCAGCCGGGGGATGATGAACGGCACCCGATCTCGATAGGCCAGGTACTCGTCGCCGAAGCGGGCGATCATCTCCTGCTCTTCTGCGCGCCTGATGTAGGTGAGAAGTGCTGCGGCGCCCAGGATGATCACCAGTGCGGCGCCCGGCGATCCGAGGATGACGCCGATGCCCAGGTAGGCCACGATTGTGCCCAGGGTCATGGGGTTGCGGCAGAAGGAATACGGCGGCCGGACGATCAGCTTTTGGGTCGCCATGACGGGAATGGGGGTGCCCCGTCCCAGGGTGAACTGCATGGTGATCGTCCAGACGGCAAGCGCCAAGCCGGCCAGGACCATCAGCCCGCCGAGGACGACGTTGGCCGGCGGGTAGATCAGCGCCGGCCAGCCCAGCGCGCGATCCAGCCAGCCGCCCAGGCGGTAGATGAGCAGGGGCAGAATGATGAGAAAGAACGGGGCTGCAGCCGCCAGCGCGGCCAGCCGCTGACCGGGGGTGTACTCATGTTTTGCTCGTTTCAAGATCCGGTCTCGCATAGATTGCCTCCATGCTCTCACTCCAAGCCAGGCGCGAGCCGATTGCAGACGCGCCTGGCGCACTCTAAGAAACCTGATTTCATGTTATCACAAAAACAGGCCTCACACAAGGCCGCGAAGATGCGAGGACGCGAGGATGCGAAAAAGGCGGTTGGCGTCACGAATTGCGGGCGCTGACCCAGGCGCGGCCGGTGAGGGCCAACACCACCAGCGCAGCCCCGGCCAGGGCGAGCTGCCCCGGCGCTTCGCCGATGACCAGGAAGACCCACAGCGGGTTGAGGACCGGCTCCAGGGTCAGGATCAGACTGGCCTCCAGCGCGCGCACATGCCGGATCGCGGCCGAGTAGAGGATCAAGGGCAGGCCCATCTGGACAGCGCCCAGGAAGACGATCATCCCCAGGTTCAACGGCGAGAAGGTGGCCTGCAGCAGGGCGGGCAGCCCGATCACCGCGCCGATGAGACAGCCCAGGAGAAATGTCGCGGCCGGCGTCCCGCGCGTTTCGCCCCGCGTGACCAGGGTGGTGACGGCCAGGAGCACGCCGCTGAGGATAGCCAGCACATTGCCGTGCAGGCCCTGCAATGTCAGGTCATCGCCCAGGAAGAGCAGCAGCCCGCTGAAGATCACAGCCATGGCGATCCAGTCGCCGCGGCGGGGACGCTCCTTGAGCAGCCACCATCCCAACAGCAGGACATAGATCGGCGCAGTGTATTGCAGGAAGATGGCGTTGGCCGCCGTCGTCAGCTTGGTGGCGGTGATGAACATGAGCTGCGTGCCGACGTAACTCAGCGCGCCCACTACTTGCCAGCGGGTGAAGCGGGTCACATGGACGTCGCGCCGACGCAGAGAAAACCAGATCACGATGCCGGCCACGATGCTGCGCCCGCCCAGGATAGCCAGCGGCTCCCAGGTCAGCAGCTTGATGAGCAGGCCGCTGGTGCTCCACAGCGCAGCGGTGAGAAAAAGGAAAAGAACAGCGCGCGACCGTGCATGGGTTTCCATCATGCCACGGAGTATAGCACCAGCGCGGCGCGGAACAAAGTCTGGCGCGCCTTTTGGTCTGTATCCCTCGTTCGCTGCTCTGGGTAAAGTCAGGTGGTGTTTGGGAGCGCTCAATCGAAGTGCGGGTCTTGCTTGACTGTTTCAGATCAACGCGCCAGCTTCGCCAGCGCGGCCAGATCTGCGGCGTTACTCAGCAAGATGGCATTGTTGGCGGCAAAGGTCAGGGCGTCGGGTGTGAAGCCAGCCTGCGAGACGCACCAGGCACGCGCGTTCAGGCCGGCGGCGGCCGCCAGGAGCTGCTCCAACTCACTGCGGCCGACTCGCTTCTGCCGCCACTTGACCTCAACCGCCCACCGTTCGCTGTTCTCGGCAAGTGCATCTATCTCGGTCTGACCGTCTGGTGAGCGATATGGCTCGATGCGCGTGAAGGCCGGCAATCGAGTCTTCAGCCATGTTGATCGCTCCGTTTGATCACTTCCCACGATCTTGACGCCCACCGAAGCCGTCCGCCACGCCTGGTAGCCGAAGGTGGAGCCGAGCCAGACGCAAAGCGGCGGCAATCCTGAGGCGTCTCGGTCCCACAACAGGCTATTTGGCGGATCGGGCGACCAGTAGAGATGCCCCCCGCCGCATCGTCCGTTTGGCGCTACCGCATTACTCCGAAATCAAGTAGAATAACAATCAAGCATTTCGCTTCGTCAGTCAGAAAGGAGATTTCCGATGGCGAAAGATCCCGTGTGCGGTGGGTCATTGAGGATAGGGAGGGTATGGTAATGTTGAAGCAGAACACAGACTATGCATTGCGTGCCAGGCTCGCTGAACCGTATGAGGCAGCGGTCGAAAAGGTCACAGCAGCTTTGAAAGAGGCAGGCGGCCCCCCTGCCCCCCAATCCTGGGGGAGCCGAATGCTTTCCCCCCCAAAATTGGGGGGCAGGGGGGCCGCCTGAGCAGTTACTGCAAAAGAGGAAAAAGAAGGCATGATCCATCAACAGAACCTGGCCCAGGCGGACGGGGCTTTGTGGCTCGCCGGTGACATCGGCGGCGCCAAAACCACCCTGGCGCTCTACTCAGCGGAGGCTGGACCGCACGCACCCGTTGCGAAGGCGACGTTTCCCAGCGCGGATTACGTTTCATTAGAGGCCATCGTCGCCGCGTTCCTGCAGGGCAAGGACGTAGCGATCCGCCGCGCCAGCTTCGGGATCGCCGGGCCGGTCGTCGCCGGCCGCGTCCAGGCTACGAACCTGCCGTGGGTGATCGAGGAGCAGGCCTTCAGCGCATGGCTGGGCGCGCCGGCGCGCCTGCTCAACGACCTGGCTGCCATCGCCCACGCTGTGCCCAACCTGCGCGCTGAGGATCTGGAAACGCTCAACGAGGGCAGGCCGGCGTCCCAGGCGCCGTTGGGCGTTATCGCCCCCGGCACCGGCCTGGGGGAGGCGTTCCTGCTGTGGACTGGCAACGCCTACCGCCCCTTCGCCTCGGAAGGCGGCCATGCCGACTTTGCGCCCAACACACCGCTGGGCGCCGAACTCCTGGCGTATCTGCGACCCCGCCCCGGTCACGTCAGTTACGAGCAGATCTGTTCGGGCCGCGGGCTGCCTACCCTGTACGGTTTTCTGCGCGACAGCGGCCGTTACGAAGAGCCGAACTGGCTGGCCGCCGAGCTGGCCAGCGCGCCGGATCCGACCCGGGTGATTGTCCGTGCGGGCGTCGAGGGGCAGGCCGCAATCTGCGGCGCGACCTTGGAGCTCTTCCGGGACATCCTGGCAGCCGAGGCTGGCAATCTGGCCTTGCGGGTGCTGGCGACCGGCGGCATCTACCTGGGCGGCGGATTGCCGCCGCGCCTGCTGCGCTTCTTGACGACAGCGGCCTTTAATCGGGCGTTCACCGACAAAGGGCATTTCGCCGACTTTCTCAAGCAGGTGCCGGTACATGTGATCCGCAATCCCGAGGCGGCGTTGTTCGGCGCCGCGTGCCATGGGCTAGAGCTGGAGGGCTATCATGCTTGAGCCGATCATCAGGATTTTCGAGGACAACTTGCGCTCATCCGGGACGTCGCCGCGCAGTTCGTGCGGGCGGTTAGTCAGGCGGTCAACACCCGCGGCTACTTCACCGTGGCGTTGGCGGGTGGCGGCACGCCACAGGCGTTGTACGAGTTGCTGGCGCGGCCGCCGTACCGGGAAAAATTGCCGTGGCCGCAGATGCGCTTCTTCTGGGGTGACGAGCGCTGCGTGCCGCCGGATCACCCGCAAAGCAACTACGGCCAGGCGCGGCGAGCCTTGCTCGATCAGGTTCCGGCGCCGGCAGAAAACATCCATCGCGTGCGCGGCGAATGGGAACCAAGCGCGGCCGCGGAAGATTACGTCCGCCAACTGCGTGAGTCCGCCAACCCGGGCGAGGCCTGGCCCCGCTTCGATTGGGTCTTCCTGGGGCTGGGCGCCGACGGCCATACAGCATCGCTCTTTCCCGGCTCGCCCTTGCCCACGGCATCAGACGCGCCCGCCCTTGCCGTGACGGCCGATTACGAGGGACGACCTGCGCAACGGGTGACGCTGACGCCGCAGGTCTTGAACGCGGCGCGCGTCGTGGCCTTCCTGGTCACAGGTAGGAATAAGGCCGATGCAGTTGCCGCGACGCTGACCGGCCCACGCGACCCGCGCCGCTGGCCCGCCCAACGCATCAACCCAGGAGTGGGGGAACTGCTGTGGTGGCTCGATCAGGCCGCGGCTGCTGCACTCCCGGCCAACCCGCGCAAGGCATGGGATGGCATAGGCGGCTTCAATAGCCTGCTCATGATGGCAGATTCCAATGATCTCTTACCCCAGATTCAGACGAATTTCGCTCAAGCACCGCACGGCCTGAGATGGCAAAGGGAATCCGGGCCTTCCGGCGTGATTTCGGCGACCGCGCCGCGCGTGGCTTTGTCATCTACCCCGGCCCATCCACGCTGCCCCTGGGGGATGGCGTCCTCGCCTTGCCACTCGCAGCGCTCTAGCGTGTTCTGCTGTGGGCCGGTCGAATGGCAGCAGTTCCAAATGTAGCACACATTCAACCGCAAAGAACGCAGAGAACACAAAGAAACGGCAGATCAGACGCAAATCGGCAACTTCTCTGCGTTCTTTGTGATCTCTGTGGTAAAAAACCAGGCTACATTTGGAACTGCTGGTCGAATGGCCTGCAGTGCTGTTTTGGGGTAAAATGACTGCCAACTGGTATTTTGTGCCATCTCGCCTACCGAATCGAGCTACGCAATGTCCAACGACCTGACTTTCTTCACCAATGAACCGGGCGCCAGCCTGCTGGATCGGTTCAAGAGCACACTAGCCCATGTCCAGTACTTCGATGTGCTGGTGGGCTACTTCCGCACCAGCGGCTTTCACCTGCTCTACCAGGCGTTGGAGGATGTGGAGCGCATTCGCATTCTGGTGGGGCTGAGTGTAGATCGCCAGGCGTTCGAGATCATCGACACATTTCAGGATGCGACCCGCCAGCTCGAATTCAACCTGCTCAGCAGCAAGGAGACCAAGGATCGCTTCGCCGACCACGTGGCGGACGAATTGGCCCATGCCGATGACGCCTATGAGACCGAGCAGGGTATCCGCAAGTTCATCGAATTCCTGCAGAGTGGCAAGCTGGAGATCAGGGCGCACCCCAGCCAGCAGATCCACGCCAAGGTTTACATCCAGCGCTTCCCGCATGGGTTCATGGACTACGGCCGGGTGATCACCGGGTCCAGCAATTTCAGCTTCAGCGGCTTGCAGGGCAACTTCGAATTCAACGTCGAACTCAAGAACCGGGCGGACGTTGAGTTCGCCCTGGCCAAGTTCGAGCAATTGTGGGCGGAATCCATCGAGTTGTCGGAGGTGTACGTTGATACCGTGCGCCGGCGCACCTGGCTGAACGAGGACATCACACCCTTTGAGTTGTATCTGAAATTCCTCTACGAGTACTTCAAGGAGGAGATCAACGCTGACGAGGATTTTGACCCCTACCTGCCCGAAGGCTTTCTCGATCTGGCTTACCAGCGACAGGCCGTGGTCTCCGCCCGGCGCATTCTCGACGCCTACAACGGCGTCTTTCTCGCCGATGTGGTGGGGCTGGGCAAGACCTTTATCTCGGCCCTGTTGGCCCAGCAATTGACGGATGGCCGCATTCTGGTGATCTGCCCGCCCGTGCTCAAAGAGTATTGGGAGGAGACATTCCGGGATTTTCGGGTGCCGGCGACGGTGGAATCGTTGGGCAAACTCGACCGCATTCTGGAGCGAGGCCACGATCGCTACAAGTACGTTTTCATTGATGAGGCCCACCGTTTCCGCAACGAAAACACCCAACAATACGAGAAACTGCACACGATCTGTTGGGGCAAAAAGGTGATCCTGGTCTCGGCCACGCCCCTGAACAACCAGATCCATGACATCTTCTCCCAACTCAAGCTGTTTCAAGCCCCGCGGCGCAGCGTGATCCCTGGCGTGCGGGATTTGCAGACCTTTTTCGGCGACCTGCAGAAGCGGCTGCGCCAGTACGACAGCAAGGACGATCCCGGCTATGTGGCCGAGGTGAAAGCAGTGGCGCGGGAGGTCAGAACCGGGGTGCTGAGCCATGTGATGGTGCGCCGCACCCGCCAGGAGATCATGCGCTACTACAGCCAGGACATCAGCGAGCAGGGACTGTTCTTCCCTGAAATCGCCGACCCGCAGCGGTTGGTCTACGAATTCGACGAGCAAACCGGCGCGGTCTTCGATCAGACCATGGAATTGCTCAAGGCATTCCACTATTCACGCTACATGCCCCGCCTGTTCTTGAAGGCGGGCATTTCCCAGTTCGAGGCGCAATCCCAACGCAACGTCGGCGGCTTTATGAAGGGACTGCTGGTCAAACGCCTGGAAAGCAGCTTCTATGCCTTCAGAATGACGCTGGCGCGCTTCATCGCATCCTACGATCGCTTCATCCAGATGTTCGACGACGGCGCGGTGCTGATCAGCAAATCGGTGGACATCTACGACCTGCTGGATCGGGATGACGAGGCGGAGATTCAACGGCTGGTGGAGGAGGGGGAGGTCGATCGCTTTCGATCAAGCGATTTTGTGCCCGATTTCCGCGCCGCGCTGGCGACTGACCGGGACATGCTGATGCAGATTTACCGGCTTTGGATCGATGTGGCGGCTGATCCAAAACAAGAAGAGTTCCTGCGCCAACTGGCAGAGAACCCGCTGCTCAAGGGTGAGAAGCTGCTCATCTTCTCGGAATCGGCGGAAACCGTCGGCTATCTGTACGATGCCCTGCAACAGGATTATTCGGGCCGAGTGCTGGCGTTCACCGGTGGGGGCGGGCGTTACGGCAACGCCAGCCTGGGCAAGGAACCAGCCCGGCGCATGGTGGAGGCCAACTTCGACCCGCGCAGCCGTAACCCCAAAGACGACGTGCGCTTCCTGGTCACCACCGATGTGCTGGCCGAAGGCATCAACCTGCACCGGGCGCACATGGTCGTCAACTACGACCTGCCCTGGAACCCGACCCGGGTGCTGCAACGGGTGGGACGCGTCAACCGGGTGGGCACAGTGCATCCGCGGATACACATCTTCAACTTCTTCCCCACCAGCCGGTCGGATCAGGAACTGGGCCTGGAGGCCAACATCGTCTCCAAACTCCAGGCCTTCCACGACATGCTGGGCGAGGACGCCAAATATCTGTCCGAGCTGGAGGAGGTGACGCAGCACGATCTGCGCGGCCAGGTGCTGTACCGCATCCTGGTGGATAAGCGCACATACGAGGGCGAGGCGGCGGACGAGGAGTCGGACCTGGCCTACCTGCAGGTGATCCGCCAGGTGCGGGACGACGACCCCGCCCTGTTCCAGCGCATCAAGCGCCTGCCCATCAAGGCGCGGGCGGGCCGGGAGGCGGACGCGGGCGTTGGGGATGAGCACGACGGCGGGGAGCAGATGGTTACCTTCTTCCGCCGCGGCAAGCTGAAGAAATTCTTCGTGGCGGATGGCGAAAGCAGCCGGGAGTTGGACTTCTTCGGCGCGGTGGACCTGATGCGCTGCGAGCCTGGGGCGCCGGCCATCCCCATCCCCCGCGCCTATTTCGACTGGCTCAACCGCAACAAAGCCCAGTTCGACGCTGCCCTGGAGGAGGAAGTAGCCCCGCGGGCAACGGGCGGCGGCGTCACCAACGCCCAGCGGGTGCTCAAATATATCCGGGCGGCGCAAAAAGACAACCAGAAGATGACCGACGAGGACGAAGACTATCTGCGCCTGGCCCGGCAGGCCTTCGAGGAGGGCCGCATCCCCCGCAAGACCAGCCAGCGCATCATGCAGACCATCACCCGTACACAGCGCAGCAGTCTCTCCGGCCGTCACATCCTGGCCATCCTGCGGGCGGAGCTGGACGACGCCGTGCTGCACGCCGCGCCCGCGCCCGCCGAACGCGCCGGCGAGAAGCGCGAGATCATCCTGTCAGCCTACCTGAGAAACGAGCCATGAACCACGACGCCGCCGTGCAAGCCATCAACCAGACCTTCGACAGCGCGTTCGACGAAAGCCGGTTCGAAGGGCTGGTCGCCAACCTGCTCAACCAGGTGGACCGCAGTCGGGCGTTCGCCTCGCGCCACGGCGCCTACATCCCCCACGCTTTTCAGGGCCACATCCGCCAGTACAAGCGCCCCTTCGTCTACTACGACCCGAACGGCGAGCGGCTGGATGTGCTGGTCGTGCGCCTGCACCGGGAGAGCAGCCTGGAACGGGCGCGCACTATGCAGCGCAACTTCATCGCCCACTATCTCAGGCAGGATCACAACGAGCCGGTGGAGGCGGTGCTGGCGGCCTTCTATCACGACGACGTGGCCGACTGGCGTTTTTCGTTGGTGCGGCTGGAGTATGCGTTTGGCGACGAGGGGCTGGAGGAGCGGCTGACCACGGCCCGGCGCTATTCCTTCCTGGTGGGAGCGACCGAACCCACCCAGACCGCGGTGCAGCAACTGCTGCCCTTCCTGCTCAACGACGCCGTCAACCCTACCCTGGCGCAACTGGCCCAGGCCTTCAAGGTCGAGGCGGTCAGCAAACAGTTCTTCGAGGGCTACAAGGAGCTGTTCCTGAAGCTGAGGGCGGCGCTGGAAGAGGCCCTGGCCGCGGACAGACAGGCGGCCGCCGACTTCCGGCGGGCCGGCGTTGACTTGCCCGGCTTCGCCAAGAAGCTGCTGGGCCAGATCGTCTTCCTCTACTTCGTGCAGAAGAAGGGCTGGCTGGGCGTGGCGGCCGACCAACTCTGGGGCAGCGGCCCGCGCGACTTTGTACGCCGTCTGTACGACCGCGCAAATGGCTTCGTCTACGACAGCTTCTTCAACGATGTGCTGGAACCGCTTTTCTACGACGCCCTGGCCCTGCAGCGCGCCGGCGACGGCTTTCGCTTTGGCGACCGCACGGTCAAGATCCCCTTCCTCAACGGCGGCCTGTTCGAGCCGATGGGCGGCTACGACTGGCGACACACCCATCTGGCTCTGCCCAACGCGCTCTTCTCCAACCGCCGCGATCCCCAGGACGACCAGGGCACGGGATCCTCGATGTCTTCGACCGCTACAACTTCACCGTGTGGGAGGAGGAGCCGCTGGAAAAAGAAGTGGCGGTGGACCCGGAGATGCTGGGCAAGGTCTTCGAAAACATGCTGGAGGTGCAGGACCGCAAATCGCGCGGGGCCTTCTACACCCCGCGCGAGATCGTGCATTACATGTGCCAGGAGAGCCTGATCCACTACCTGGATACGGCGCTGAACATGGTCGAGGCCGGCCTGGCCCCAGAGGAACCCAGCCAGGGCCAGCTCTTCGGCGATCCTCCGCCCAAACAGCAGGCGTTGACCGTGCCGCAGCGGCGGGAGAGCGTGCCGCGTGAGGAGATCGCCGCGCTGGTGCGGCGGGGTGCGCTGGCGCTGCAACAGGATGCGCCCAGGAGGCGGGGCTGCAAAGCGGCGACTACGTGCTGCCCGCCAGCGTGCGCCGCCACGCCGCCGAGCTGGACGCAGCCCTGGCCGGGATCAAGCTGTGCGACCCGGCCATCGGCTCCGGCGCTTTTCCCGTGGGCATGTTGCACGAGATCGTGCAGGCGCGGCTGGCGCTGGACACGCAGCTCAAGAGCGGGCGCACGCCCTATGCGCTCAAGCGCCATGCCATCCAGCAGAGCATCTACGGCGTGGACATTGACGGCGGCGCGGTGGAGATCGCCAAGCTGCGCCTGTGGCTGTCGCTGGTGGTGGACGAGGAGAGCTACGCCGACATCCAGCCGTTGCCCAATCTGGACTACAAGATCGTGCAGGGGAATTCGCTGGGGCCAGGTGGAGATAAACCTGTTCAATGTGGCGCTCTTTGCCGATCTCGATGCGCTCAAACGGCGTTATTTTGACGAGACGCATCCTACGGAAAAAACCAAGCTGCGCGCGCAGATCGAGCAGTTGATCGGCTTGCTCACCAACGGAATGCAGGATTTCGACTTCAATGTCTATTTTCACGAGGTCTTCGAGGGGCGGGGCGGGTTCGATGTAGTGATCGGCAACCCGCCCTACGTGCGCCAGGAGCTGATCGGCGAGCACAAGCCGGCGTTGAAGGCCCACTTCCCCGAGGTCTACCAGGGCACGGCCGACCTGTACGTCTACTTCTACGCCAAGGGTTGACGCCTGCTGCGTCCCCATCACGGCGTGCTGGTCTACATTAGCAGCAACAAGTTCATGCGCGCGGGCTATGGCGAGCGGCTGCGCGGCCATCTCAGCCAGAAGGCCACCTTGCAGACAGTGATCGACTTCGGCGATTTGCCGGTGTTCGATGCGACCACGTATCCATGCATTTTGGTTCTGACCAGATCAGTGCCAGCGGGAGAGCATGATGTACATACGCTAACCGTTGACACGATGGAGGTCTTGATCCAGCTTCCAGCATTTGTCGACAAATCGTCTTGGAAAATGCCGCAAAGCAATTACGCCACGCAGGTTTGGACCCTTGATCAACCTAACGTATTGAGGTTGATCAAGAAGATCACGCGGACGACAAACTGTTGAAGGTGCGGTATGCCAAATACTCTTCTGGGATCAAAACAGGTCTCAATCAGGCGTTCGTGATTGATGAGAGGGAAAGCCAGAGACTGTTAGACCAAGACCCGTCCTGCCAACAAGTGATCAAGCCCGGGGGTTCAGGGCAAAGACATCAGAGCGGTGGCATGTTGACTGGCGGAAGAGCTATTTCTCATTCTGCTGCCAAACAGCGGTGATGAGGATGCCACTAACGCATGGGGGGCGCCAAGACGGAAAGAGAAGCCACGGCAATCTTCACGAGCACTTACCCGGCAATCTATAACCATTTGAGACAGTACGAAGACGCTCTACGGAAGCGTCAGGATCAAGGTCGGTATTGGTGGGAACTACGCTCATGCGTGTACTACAAGGACTTCACCCGCCCCAAAGATCTTCTGGTCCAGATATTGCCTAAGGGTGTCGCTTTGCGTTCGATGGAAAGGGTGTATTCTGAGGGAACACGCCCTATGTGCTCCCCACCGATGATGTGGCGCTGCTGGCGGTGCTCAACTCACCGGTGAGTGAGTTCTTCTAACGCCACATCAGTTCGACCATCCAGAACGACTACCTGCGCTTTATTGCGCAGTACATGGAGCAACTGCCGATCCCGGAAATCGACGATACCATGCGCCGCGAGCTTGAGCCTCGGCGTGCAGGGCTGAGCTAGATGGTCAAGGCCCTGAAGCTCGGCAGTTAGAAGGTGAAGTCAACGAGATGGTCTATCGACTGTTCGATCTCACGGGGGAGGAGATTGAGCTGATCGAATCACAACTTATGGGTGCCAAGATGACACCGGCTACAGAAAGGTGCAGGTTCGAGATGGCATTTCAAACGCCAATCACGGTGCGGGAAGCTGTGAACCGTATTCACAGCCGTGAATATGTCTTTGCGCCGCGATCCAGCGGGAATTCGTCTGGAAGCCAGAGCAGATCATCAAGCTCTTTGACTCGTTGCTCACCGGTTATCCGATCGGGTCCTTCTTGTTCTGGGAGGTTCAGTCCAAGAACAAGCGCAACTTCCAATTCTACGACTTCATCCAGCACTATCACGAGCGCGACATGAAGCACAATCCCAAAGCGGGCCTTGCCGGTGATGGTAATGTTACGGCAATCCTTGACGGTCAACAACGTCTTACCGCTCTTCATCTAGGATTGAGAGGCACTTATTCGGATAGGAGGCGCTATGGTCGCAGGGACAGCGATGATGCGTTCCTCCAAAACAGCTTTACCTCAATTTGACTGAACGATCTAAGGATTTCGAGTTGACTTATGATCTTTCCTTTCGGACAGACAAGGCTGATCACGTGAAGGAAAACGGAGCAGACTACATCCGCGTTGGCAAGGTTCTCGACTTCACCGATCTTGGTGATGTCATCAATTTCTCCGCGATCACGATCTCTTTGGGCCTCAATATCCGCAACGCGCCTTGACTGCGCTTTTTTCAGCTGTGAATACGCGTCCGGTAATCAATTACTACATCGAGAGTTCGCAAGACCTCGACAAAGTCCTGACGATCTTCATACGAGTCAACAGCGCAGGGACAGTGCTCAGTTACTCTGACTTGCTGCTGTCAATTGCCACTGCCGAATGGAAATCCCTTGACGCAAGAGATGAAATCCAGCGGTTGGTAGACGAAGTCAATCGCATTGGCAGGGGATTCGCCTTCCACAAGGACTTTGTGCTCAAGAACTGCCTGATGCTAACTGACTTGGGACGCGGATTGCTACAGCGAACCCGAGTTCCGAAAACATGGCTGTTATCGAAGAAAAGTGGTCGCAAATCTCTCAAGCCATTCCTGATCACAGCACGGCTTTTGCACGGCTTTGGCTTTCAGCTTCGACACTGCCATCGATCAACGCAGTCATCCCCATCGTACTACGTTTACAAACGCGGTAATCCAGCGAACATAAGTGGATGCTTCAGGGTTCAAGGCTGATCGTGATCGGATCCGTCGTTGGCTCAACATGGCGCTGCTCAAGCGAACCTTCACCGGTCAACCGGACTCGATTTTGCGCGCCGTCCGGGATGTTCTCAAGACCGATCATGCAGATGGCTTTCCATCCGAGGAAATCGCAGAGGCACTTCGCCTCAAACCGCTCAATGCAGTTTGGAGAGGACGGATAAAGCCATTCTGGATGACACTTACAGCAGCGGGTACGCTTTCTCCAATCTGGCGCTTCTCTATCCGTGGCTAGATTTCCGAAACCAGTTCCATATTGATCATATTCACCCCAAGAGCCACTTCACGCGATCGCAACTGACACGAAGAGGCATCACAGAATCCCCAAACGATTGCCGACTTCAGGAGAAGTACGATCGCATTCCAAATCTTCAACTACTCCAGGAACGCCCAATATCGAGAAATCGAACAAGTCCTTTGCCGAATGGCTCGATGAGCAATATCCGTGGAGGATGAACGTCGAGCTTACAAGCAACAGCATTACATCCCCGATGTCGATCCATCGTTGACCAGTTTTGGTGATTTCTACGAGAATCGACGCGAGCTAATGCGTCAAAGACTCAAGGAGATCGTGGGACTGTAAATGAGAGTCGCGCCGTCCTCTCGATGAGAGCGAGTGGCAGGTGCCAGCCACTTGGGCATACGCCTTAAGTCAGTTGGCGTGGAAAGTTGATTGACCGCTCGCCCCAAGTGCCCGGCACCTGCACCGACATCACGCCATGAGCGCCAACTCCGCCATCGAGTGGACCGAATCCACCTGGAACCCGCTGACCGGCTGCACCAAGATCAGCCCTGGGTGCATGCGTTGCTGGGCCATCCTGGGCGGCGGGTCGGGGCCGGGCGCGCGGCCGCTGGACCCGGCGTGGGTGACGCAGGTGCGCGATCAGTGCCTGGCCGCGGGCTTGCCCTTCTTTTTCAAACAGTGGGGCGGCGTGCGCAAAAAACAAAACGGGCGGCTGCTCGACGGCCGCACCTGGGATGAGATGCCGGCCCTGGCGTTCACCACCTGAGGCAGTCTCGATCCTGGTCCGCAACTACAACCATCAAAGGACAAACCGCACCATGCCTCCCACCAACCTCCCCAACCGCTACGACGCCGCCCGCGTCGCCCATCTCAAGCCGATCCGCGCTGCCATCGAGCAGTTGGGCCTGCCGCCGATCCGGCTGCGCAAGCTGAACGGCATCCTCAACGCCCTGGAAATGCAGATCGAAGACGGCGGCGACAGCCCTGAAGTCAATGCCCATCTCCTGGTCGCCCTGCGCGCCGGCGTCATCCATCAGGTGGGCGTCGAAAAAGCGCAGCCGGTGCTGACCCGCATCGATGCATTCTGAAGGCCCCGACGCAAGTAGCGCGCTGCGCCGCTTTGTCGAAGCCCTCGGCGCCAGTCTGGACGTGGTCGTGGTGCCACGCGAGACATCGGACGCCTACGCCTCTCAGCGGGGCGCCAAACCGTTGCTGGCGACGGGTTGAGTGCAGGCATGCCGAGTCTGCGCAGGAAACCTGAACGACCTGAAATCCCCAATCGCCCGCGGCGAGGACAACCGCCGCCAATTCAAGCAGGACGTGACCAACGCCGATGCCCTGGCGGCAGAGATGGCGGCGTTTGCCAACTCCATCATCCGCGATCCGATCCTGGTGTCGTATATCGCCAAGGGCCTGCTGCCCTATCGCGGCCTCGGCTCCGGCATCAAGCGGGCACTGGAAGACTGGCCGGAGATCGAATTCAGCGATGATTACGACGGGTGCTTGTTTACCGCTACGGTTCACCGAAAAGCATTGATTAGTTCGGTGGAACCCGAAATTGATGAGGAAACGACAGAAAGTTCACCGAAAAGTTCACAGAAAAGTTCACAGAAAATCACGGAACTCATGCAGATTGATCCGGCGATCACCATTGCGGACCTTGTGCGCAGCGTAGGCATTACAGACCGAGCTATCAAGAAACAGATCGAGAAGCTCAAGGCACAAGGGCGCATCCGGCGCATCGGCCCGGACAAAGGCGGCCACTGGGAGGTCGTCGAGTGACCATCTTCGTGGTGTTCGAGTAGTTCGTGGCAAATACGTCAGTCCTCTGACTGACACCAAGCTGGCCCGGCGCATGCGCCGGGCCAGCTTATTTGCCGGTTTCACGCGCGTTCCTGCGGTCGGGTCCGCGTCGCCAGGCGCGCGCGGGTGCGCCGCTGACGGTTCAACGCGGGCACGGAGTAGCGCGCCTGCTCGCGCACGGCCTTCACGGCCAGATTGGCCAGGGAGGCGTCACCGAACAGGCGCGCCGCGTTGGTCTCGTTTTCGGTGAACCGCAGGGGCCCGTCACCGTCGACGTACCACCAGCGTTCCCCCAAGTGGGGATCCACCGCCAGGACTGCATTTTCGGCGATGGCGCGCAGCTCAGGCCGCGCCTTATCTAGCCGCCATGACCAGGTGTTGCGAAACCACAGGTGAGGCAGGATGTGGATGGGCGCCGGGTCTGGCCCGCGGTTGACCGCGGTGATGCGGCACAGGATATCCTCTTCGCCCGCCTTGGCGTACTCGATGAAGACATCGAAGTAACGCCCCTGCTCGAAGGTCTCGCGCAGCGCATCTATCAGCTCGAACTCCGGGTCGCGCTCGTTCCAGAGGCCCACGGCCAGTGCCAGGTTCTGGAAGCGGTTGCTGAAGCCGCCCAGGCCGTCCTCGTTCCAGCGATACGCCCGGCTGCGGGCGTGATCGTGCGGGAAGTACTCCCACGCCGCCGCCCGCTGCGTAACCTCTGCGCACCGTGCCCCAGGCGCGGTCGCTGACGTAGGGGCCCCAGGCTTCCAGTCGGCCTGCCGCGCTTTCGGAATCGGCCAGGCGCCGGCCTTCAGTTGTCTCGAATATGTCGCGGCAGTCCGGGGGGGGCCCCCTGGGCGGGGGGCGGCCCCTCCCCCCCCCCCCGGGGCCCCCCCCCCCCCCCCCCCCCCGCCCCCCCCGGGCGGGGGGCCCCGCCCCCCCTACCCCCTTTTTTTTATCCCCCCCCCGGGCCCCCCCCGCTTGCCCGGGGGGGGGCGGGCCCCCTCCCCCCACCGGCAAGTCGCGCCGTCTGCCTGCCGACATCCAGCGGCGCGCCGCGATGCGACTGACGCAGTTGGATGCGGCCACAACCATCGAGGATCTGCGCTTACCGCCGTCAAACCGGCTGGAGGCGTTGCGACATGATTGCAGCGGGCAATGGAGTATCCGTATCAATCAGCAGTGGCGGATTTGCTTCCGCTTCGAGCGCCGCGACGCCCTGGACGTCGAGATTGTTGATTATCACTGAGACGAGGTTACCATGATCCAGAGTCGTTTACCAGCCATCCATCCGGGCGAGTTCCTCCTCGAGACGCTGAGCGAGCTGGGCATTTCCCAGGCGCAATTCGCCCGCGCCATTGGGGTGTCGCCCATGCGCATTTCGCACGTAGTCAAGGGCACGCGCCCGGTCACGGCAGACCTGGCCCTGTTGTTCGGACGCGCCTTGCGCCAGTCGCCCCAATACTGGCTCAACCTTCAGGCGGCCTACGACCTGAAAAAGGCTGAGACAGCCATCGGCGCGCAGTTGGATGCCGTCGGCGCGCTGGCGCCGGCCTGAAGCGCCGGTCAGATAATTCGGTCACTGCTCAGGCGGCGTACCGCCGTAGGCGAGCGATTGAAATCGCGCCTGATGGGCGCATCTCATTCGGCGCGGAGCACTGGGCGCGCGCCTGGTTGCAGGAGACCGGCTCGCCCTTCCCGCTGCTGCTCGACCCGGAGCGCGCCACCTACCGGACCTACGAGCTGGGCAGCTCGTTCATCCGGGTATGGCGGGACATGTCGTGGTGCTGGCCGGCGCGGGCGGCAACGGCGGCGGCGGGATCGCCTGCGCGCGGCATCTGCACAATCGCGGCTTCGATGTCGCCATCGTGCTCGACCGGGCGGCGGCGGCCTTGACCGGCGCACCGGCAGCCCAACTCGCCATCCTGGCTGCGGCGGGGCTGGCGCCGGCCGACCCTGGCGAAGCGCCCGGCCTGGTGCATGGCGCCGACCTGGTGGTGGACGCCCTGATCGGCTACAGCCTGGCTGGCGCGCCGCGCGGCCGCACCGCCGAGCTGATCGAACTGTGCAACACATCGGCCCGCCGCGTGCTTTCACTTGATGTGCCGTCGGGGTTGGACGCAACCACCGGCGAGGCGCCAGGGCTCGTCGTGCAGCCAAACCGGACCTTGACGCTGGCGCTGCCCAAGACCGGGCTGGCGCGTGCCAGGTGACCTCTACCTGGCCGACATCGGCATTCCGCCGGAGGTCTACGCCCGGCTGGGGATCGCGCTGGCGCCGTTCTTCGGCGCCGCCTACTGGGTGCGACTGGGGTGCCAGGCCGGGGCAGGCGTCTGAACCGTGCTTATCCGAACGCGGCGCGAAAGTCGTAGGCGGCCAATTGGACGACTTTGGCCTGTAGACCGGCGTGAGCCAGCGCCAGCCCAAGCATCTTCGCCAGGTCATGCACGGCCCGGGCTGCCTGCACGCCGTTTCTCAGATCCTCAAGCGATTTGCTGTACGACCGGAGACGCAATTCTTTGGCCTTGAGCGCGGCCTGGGTGCGATCGCGCACGCCCAACTTGCTCAGAATACTGGTGAGGTGGTTCTTGACCGTGCCCGGGGTGATGAATAGGCGGGCCGCGATCTCTACGTTCGTGGCGCCGGCCGCCGCCAGGCGCAAGACCTGGAGCTCGCGGTCGGACAGAGGCTCGGCGGATGAACGCGCCTTGACGATGCGTGCGCGGCGCATTCCACCCCCGGCGGATACTGCGTGGGGCGAACGGGTCGCGGTTGCAGTCGTGGGGTAAGACAGGGCACGCGCAAGGCGTCTATGGTATTGTGTCCGAGGACGACATCGCGATGCGAATCGAGGCCCATGAGGTCCCCTGATTCACAGGAATGGTTTGTAGCAAACCCGGGTTTGTGCTATAGTCGTGCTGCCCAAGATGATCCATCAAGACAGAAAGGCAGCCGAAGCCATGCCGCTGGTGCAGGATCACTTGGAGCGCTGCGGGGATTGCCGGGAGGAGTTCGAGACGCTTCTGGCTGCCCTGAGGGCTGAAGAGAGGTAAAAAAATGACCGAACCAACCATCACCGTCTACGGCGCCTACTGGTGTCCGGATTGTCGCCGCAGCAAACAGTTCCTGGGCGAGCACCAAATCCCCTACCGCTGGGTGGATATCGAGCAGGACAAGGCCGGCGAAGCCTACGTGTTGGCGAAAAACGCTGGCAAGCGCATCATCCCAACCATCGAGTTCGCCGATGGTACGCTCCTGGTGGAGCCATCCAACGCGGCGTTGGCGGCGAAACTGGGTCTGAAAATGAAGGCCGAGCGCAGCCATTACGATCTGATCGTGGTCGGCGGTGGGCCGGCCGGGCTGACCGCGGCGCTGTACGCAGCACGCGAGGGCATTTCAACACTGGTGATCGAGCGCGCCGCGCTGGGCGGCCAGGCCGCGGCCACCGAGCGCCTGGACAACATGCCGGGTTCGCCGAAGGGATCGAGGGCGCCAAGTTCGCCGACCAGTTGCGCCAGCAAGCGGCACGCTTTGGCGTCGAGATGTTGCAAGCGCAAGACGTGGCGGGCGTCCGCAGTCATCACAACTACCACTGCGTGGCTACCGCTGACGGCAGCGAGTACAGCGCGCGTGCGCTCCTGTTGACCACGGGCAGCCGCTACCGTCGCCTGGGCGCGCCGGGCGAGAACGACTTCATCGGCGCGGGGCATCCACTTCTGCGCCACCTGCGACGGGCCGTTCTACAAGGGTCTGCCGGTCGCGGTCATCGGCGGCGGCAACAGTGCGGCCGAGGAGAGCATCTTCCTGGCCAGCCTGACCGAGAAGGTGACGCTGCTCGTGCGCGGGGATCAACTCAAGGCCAGCCAGGTCATCCAGGAGAAAACGCTGCGCCATCCCAAGATCGAGGTACGCTTCCACACCGAGGTTGTGCGCTTCGACGGCGCGGGCGGCAAGCTCAAGGCGGTCACAATCCGGGACCTTCAGTCTGCCAGCACCGAGGTCATCCACCCCGCTGGCGTGTTCGTCTTCATCGGCCTGACGCCAAACACCGGCTTCCTGAACCCTGATCGAATTCGCCTCGACCGCTGGGGCTTCGTCGTCACCGGGCACGACCTGGTGCATGGCGGCGAGCGACCGACCGGCTTCGAGACGCGTGAGCCGGGCATTCTGGAGACCAGCGCGCCCGGCATCTTCGCGGCGGGAGATGTACGCGCCGGCAGCACCAAGCAGGTCGCCTCCGCGGCCGGCGAAGGGGCCACGGCTGCGCTGTTGATTCGCGAGCATCTCAAGAGCGCGTAATCGCGCTCACAAACCTCGTTCGGCCGCTGAGCGCGGCCATCCCGCCCGCGCCGCTCCTATTCCCGATGTATACTGATAAATGACGCTGCGGCTCGCCGTGGAGCGCTCCACGGCGAGCCGCAGGCGCTCAAGGCGCAGGTAGAACAGGCGCCTCCGCGGCGTTGATCTCATCTCCCAGGGCCAGCAGCTCGTTGGCGGGAATGTCGCTCATGTTGTGGCCGTAGTGAACGTAGCGCGCCACACCGGCCTTGTCAATCAACACCTGCCGGCATCCGGCCCAACGAACAGGGGGTTCACTTCCTGCCCGTAAAGCTTCAGCACACTCGCATTCCGGTCGGGCAGGCCGATGAACGGCAGCGAATGTTCGGCGAAGTAGGCCGCAAACGTCCGGGCGTCTTCGGGGCCAACCACGACGACTTCGATGTCGCGCAACAAACTGGCTGTAATCCTGGCGCAACTGCGCCATGTGCGCGGCAGAACGGTCAAGTGAAGGTGCGATTGAAGACCAGCAAGACGTTCTTGTAACCGCGAAATCGGCCAGACGGACGGTGTTGCCGCGAAAGTCGGCCAGGCCGAAGTCAGGCGCGACTTGGTTGAGGGAGACACGTGACATTTTCATACTCCTGAATTGAAGGTTGTCTTATCTACGCTCGTTGGACGGCGCGCGAGCGTGGCCGGTCACCCCAGGCAATGGAGGAGAGCACTGCTCCAGTATCTGCGCCGGCAGACAGAAAGCCTGTCGTCGGGCATTGCCCCGGATCAAGAAGAACGGATTTGTTTGATTTCGTACACGGCCGAGCAATTCGGCGGACTGCGTTTCGAGACCAGAAATTGATACCCCGGTTCGGCCAGCCAAATTGTCTCGATGGCGCAAGGCATGGTACAATGCCGGCACAGCTATTATTCA
>NZ_JADIZS010000067.1:0-16599 GCF_016704685.1 Candidatus Amarolinea dominans | reverse complement strand
CCCGCCAAAGATGGATGAAAGCCTGAGATGATGATGGAAATGGCCCAGATCGTCTGACCGTCACCCTCAAGAGGGAGAGCGGCGGATAGGCTGTCCAACCTGGCTACGGCGCGCCCACCAGGAAGGATGAGCAGAGCAGCAGGCCGCCGATGACGATCAGCCAGAAGCTGACCGCGTTGAGTTTGGGAAACGCCATGTCATTCGCGCCGATCTGCAGCGGGACGATGTAAGTTAGTAGGCCGGCCAGCACCGGGATCACCCAGAGGAAGATCATGATGGTGGCATGCATCGTGAACAGGCGATTGTATTCGGTGCCCGAGTAATACTGGCGCCTGGCCGCCAGTTCGGTGCGCACCAGGAGCGCCAGGATGCCGCCCAACAAGAAAGTCGAGAGGAGGGGGGGAAAAAAGAAACGTCACGGTGATGTACGGAATGCCGATGACTTTGTGATCGGTGTTGAAGGTAAAATAGTGCCACCATTTCCAGGCGCCGTGCATGACAAAGCCTTCATGGTGTTCGGCATGACCGGCGCCATGCCCACTGCTCGACAGCAGGTGCGTGCCATCTTGATGTTCTCTCTCGCTACTTCTGGCCGACAGGTAGGTGACCAGCGCTGTGAGTTCGGCCTCAGATAGAGACGTGCCGAAGGTTGGCAGCATGACGTTGGCCGGACATGCGCCCATTGGACACTGCGGCGCCAGGTACTACCCGGTTTGACGATGGATATCCGATGTATTCCGTAGCCGTCTGGCTGGCGACGCGGGTGGGCGCGATGACGCTGATTTGGTTTAGATCAGGCCCGATCCGCCCAGCGCCGCCGGCGTCGGTCAGTGTATGGCAGGTGGTGCAACCGGCCTTCTGGAAGACGCTGGGACCGTAGGCGATTGGGTCGTTGGTGTCAACCGTCTTGTTCTTCTGTTCTTGCACCCACGCCCGAAGTCCGCGGCCGAAACCACTTTGATCGTGCCGCGCATCTGCGCGGCCGGCGCCGCACAGTTCAGCGCAAACAATGGCATATTCACCGATTTTGGACGCTGTCGCCTGCGTATCGGTGACCCTGATCGGGCATGGCGTCGCGCTTGATACGGAAATCGGGCACCCAGAACGCGCGTGCAGCACATCCGTGGCTCGCAACCGGTACTGCACCGACGGCCAATCGGAACTACCAGCTCGTTCTGTACCGTGATGTCCTCCTCAGGATAGTAGAAAGTCCAGAAGAACTGCTGACCTGTCACCTCGACCACCATGTCGGTCTTGGCAAAGGCACGCTCCGCGACGAAGGTCTGGTAGCTGAGGAAGCTGATGATGATGACAATAATGGCCGGCACCGTGGTCCAGATAATTTCCAGCGTGTTGTTGCCGTGGATCGGCGGGCCATCCTCGTCATCGCCCGGCTTGCGGCGGAATTGGAGCGCGGCGTACACCAGGGCGGCTTGCACGAGAAGAAAGATGACCGTGGCGATGCCCATCATTAAATTGAAGAGGGAATCAACGCCAACGGCCTGTTCGGACGCCTGCACAGGCATGAAAAGATTGAGCGAGGTGACGACGACGCCGGCGCCTAGGAAGAGCAGCGAGGCCAGGACGACGAGCAGGCCCGAAAAGTTGGGGCGCAGGCGGGAGTAGACGATGCCGATGACGAGGCCAAAGACCATGTGCCCGGCAATGAAACCGGGCTTGGCCGCGAAGGCCATCCCAGGGGCCAACATGGGCAGGAGCAGGTCGGCCAGGAAGAAAATGACGAGGCCGTAGATGGCGCCTGCCGCCACCGGCGCGCCCAAGCGACGAGGCAAGCGCAGCACGCCGTGGTAGATCAGCGCAAACGCCATGCCGAGGAGGGCCGAAAGACCAAAATGAAACAGGGAACCGACCAGGGCGGTGGTGAAGTTGAACTGAGGGCCGACCACATCAGGGGCCAAGAATCGCGCTGGCGATCTGGTTGAGGGGCGCCCACACGCTCATGGCGCCGCTGCGGTCGAACAGGCCGACAAGCATCGCCAACAGGCCCATACCAGGCCGCCGCCGACACCTGCCAGCGCGCCTGCCATCAGGTCGCGCCGTGTGAAGGGCGGGGTGCGCATGTCGGAGGCATCCAGGGGCACTGCCACCGGCAACGGCGCTTCGTAGACCTCCACCAGGGTGATGGGCTGGCCGGTCGAATCGGTGACGTCGCGCCGATTCCAGCGGAAGACCGCCTCGTCGTATCCTTCTGCTGCCATGTTGCTGTCAACCTGGGCCGGCGTAGGCAAGGCGCCCACCATGCGACCCACGATGCGCACCGCGTCCAAATTCAACTGCGGATAGAGGCTGCTCAGGACTTGGCGGGACCACTGATCCGGCAGGATTGGGGTTGGGCGGGCAAAATAGAGATAGGCTGCGCGCAATCGGTAGTTCGTGCTCATTGAACTGCTGCTCCCAAAAATGTGAGGTTATTCACGCAAGATGATTCCACGGGTCACGCGAACGGTACGTTTCGATGGTCGTCGTTTCACGTCACTTGACGTCATTGGTACGGGCGGCACATGCTAACATACGTGACGCACCTTGTCAAAAAGAATCATAAGTGCGAATAGTAACAATCTGTACTCGATTGTTTGACAAATGGAGTCAGTATAGATATGATTGGCCCCATCTTATGGTTGAGATGATCGTTGATCCTGTTTCTGTGCCCAAAACGTGACCGAACCTGAGTAGATCAAGGAGTGAAGCGCATGGCCCAAGCCTCGACCGCGCCCGCCCAGGCGTCTGCGGAACGCCTAATGCCGGTAAATACCCCTAAGCTGGGGATGTGGATCTTTTTGGCATCCGAAGTGATGTTCTTCAGCGCGCTCATCGCCGCGTTCATGATGTTCCGGCTACGCGGCCCGGCCGATGCCAATCAGATCCTGAACATCCCGTTGACGGCCTTCAACACCTTTGTGCTGTTGACCAGCAGCATGACGGTGGTGTTAGCCCTGGCCGCGGCCCAACGCAACGATCAGGCGAAATTGCGCCTCTGGTTGTTCGCCTCGCTGCTCTGCGGCGGCACGTTCCTGGGGGTGCAGGTCATCGAGTATTTCAAGCTCTTCGAAGAAGGGCTGACCATCAGCAGCAGCATGTTTGGCACTATTTTCTTCACGCTGACCGGTTTTCACGGCCTGCATGTGTTCATTGGGCTGTTGTGGCTGGTGGGGATTATCGTGCAGGCGTTGCGCGGCCGTTTCAACGCGGATTACAGTATGAGCCTGGAAATCTTCGGCCTCTACTGGCATTTCGTGGACATTGTGTGGATCATCCTGTTCGTCATCGTCTACCTGATCTGAGGCAAGGGGGCAATCAAGACTATGAGTGAGAATACATCGCTTCTACCGACCGTGGCCCATGAGGCCCATGCCCAGCCCAACTATGTGGCTGTTTACATTGCCCTGGCTGTCCTGACCTTCATGGAACTTGGGGTCACGTTCCTGCCCATCCCCAAAGGGGGGCCAGGTGATGATCCTGCTGGCCTTTGCATTTTCCAAGCTGGTCCTGGTGGTCATGTACTACATGCACCTGAAATTCGACACGCATCTATGCGATCATCTTTACCGTACCCGTCTTCTTTGCGCTCCTCATCCTGGGCGGCCTGCTCATGTAGTGAACGGCAGTTCGGCTTCATTGACTCATTGACTCATTTCATTTCTGAAGGCATGTTACAATCTGATTGTGGGAGTTCACACCGTTGAACTCCCATCAGGCCGCTGGCGCTTCGTTCAGGAGGGACCTGGACGCCGGCCAGGCCAGGAGTTTTCGGGCATCTGTCCTGTGAAATTTTTGCCGGGAGAGCCGACATGCCGCTTCGTGATCACTTCCATCCACCGTTGAGCGTTCAGCGCCACTGGCATGGGTTTCATAACGCATGGGCGACGTTCATCGCGACCGATCTCAATAAGCGCCTTCCGCCTGGCTACTTTGCTGAACCCAACGTGCAGTTTGGCATCGAGATTAATGTCGCCGCCTTCCAGGAGCCGCTCCTTGACGCCCATCCACCTGGCCCCGTTGCAGAATGGACGGCGCCGGCGCCGCCCCTCTCGGCGCCTTTCGTGCTGACTTCCGACATTGTGGAGGTGGAAATCTTCAGCAGCGCAGGCGGACCAATCCTGGCCGCGGCCATCGAACTGGCCAGCCCGGCCCACAAGGACCGCCCGGCCCATCGCGCTGCGTTCGTGGCGAAATGCGAAACCTACTTGCGCCAGGGCATCAGCCTGATCGTCGTTGACATTGTCGGCGGGCGCAATGTCAATCTACACAATGACCTCCTACGCAAATTGACACCGCCCGTGTCGCCGCTGGCAGCGGACCGATACGCAGCGGCGTATCGAGCATGGCGGAAGCAAGACACACCTCAACTTGACATCTGGCCGGAAGCCCTGACTCTGGGACGCTCCCTGCCGACCCTGCCGCTCTGGCTGCAGAACCAGATCAGCGTGCCCGTTGATCTGAATTTGACCTATGAGCAGACCTGCGCCAGCCAGAGAATCCGGGGCAACGGCGCCGGTTGATGCGCGGCCTTCTTTACAAGGGAACCAGGTATGCCGGGCCTATCAAAGCAAGAGAATCCAGAGACCCCTGACACAATGCTTACACCCACAGAACGGGTGCGTGGTATGATGGTGCGTTTGCGAGAAATGGAAAATGCCCGATCGCCTGACTCTGATTCGACCCTGCCCGAGCCTGATCGCGCGTTGATTGCCGAGAGTTTGGCGCAGGGCCTGGAAGGGCTTGACCTGCTTCTGTGGGGATATGAGCGCAATTTCGACCCTACGCTGCTGGCTGAGAACCTGAAGTGAGCCGCAAGGTGCGGGATCATCGCTTTTAAGAGCTTCGCCGCGGGTACGTTCGACGCAACTCTGGCGTACATCTTGCGTATTGGTAGCGGGTGAGAAAAGATGGATTTGATTGATTGGGTGGGCGTGGCCAAGAACGCGCTCTGGATCCTGGGCCTGGCTGTCATGCTGGCCGCGTTCAGTTACGCCGATTGGTGGGCCGCAACCAACCATGCCCGCCTGCGCACGGTCCTGGGCGCTCCGATCTTCCAAACCCCGTTCAACCTGGGCCTGACCCTGTTTACCGCCGGCCTGGCCAGCACCAGCCGCACCTGGTGGGAGATTGGCGCCTGGATCGTGCTGTGTCTCCTTTTTGCCTGGCAGACCATCGCTTCCTGGCGCAGCCGTGCGCCGGCCGCAGCGCCGCCAGCCATGCCCCCTGAGCGCCCCGCAGATTCCCCGGACGCCTGAAGCCTGTGTGACTGACCCGTGGTTTTTTTTCCCAATTCGTGCCCTTGTGAGGAAGGAGTTTGACTGTGAGTAATCAACGTACTAATTTTGCCCTGGGAGCGATCCTGCTGCTGGCGGGTCTTTTCCTGCTGCTCGTCAATTTCGACATCCTGGGCGACCTGAGTGGAACGGTGTGGGGACTGGTGTTCGTGGCCGGCGGCCTGGCGTTCGTTGCGCTCTACCTGGGCAATCGGCAGCAGTGGTGGCCGATCATCCCAGGGCTGACCCTGGTCGGCGTCGGCCTGCTTATTTTGCTCAGCACAACAGGCGTGGACGAGAATTGGCTGCCGTCCATCCTCTTCCTGTCCATCGGTGCTGCGTTCCTGGTGGTGTACGCCACCCAACCGGCCTCGAACTGGTGGGCCATCATCCCGGCCGGTGTCATGGGCAGCCTGGCGATGGTCGTGATATCAGGCGAACTCGGCGGCGCGGTCATGATGCTGGGCCTGGCCGCCACCTTCGGCCTGGTCTACCTGCAGGGCGCGCTGCGCAGCCTGCATCCGCAGTTCTGGTGGGCGCTGATTCCGGCCGGTGTGCTGGGGGTCATCGGCCTGTTCCTCCTGGCTGGCGAGGTGGAACAACTGGCATGGGTGGGCCGCCTGTGGCCGGTGGTGCTCATCCTGATCGGCGTTGGCGTCCTCTTGCGCGGTGGTTTCCAGCCGCGCGCCGAGCGTTGAGCCATGACCAACACGAATGTGAGCGCACGCAAGCGCAATACGATTCTGTGGGGCGGCGCCCTGCTGCTGGTTGGCGTCTTCCTGCTCCTGGTCAATCAGCACGCACTCGATCCCTACGCGCCGACCTGGCAGTACGTCGTGGCCGCTCTCTGTGGACTGGGCGGAATCGCCTTTTTGATCCTGTTCGTGCGTGATGTCGTGCATTGGTGGCCGATCATCCCTGCCTTCACCCTGCTGACGGTCGGTGTCATCATCTTTCTGACCACACAGACGGCCGCGGTGGTGGGTGAGGTGCTCGGTTCGATCCTGTTTTTTGGCATCGCGCTCGCGTTTGCCGTGATTTTCCTGCTCGACCGCAACCGCTGGTGGGCGATCATTCCCATGGGGGTGCTGCTGTTGGTCAGCGCCACCACCGCGCTGAGCACTTTCCAGGTCAGCTCCGACGTGCTGAGCGCCACCCTGTTCATCGGCATGGGCTTCGTCTTTCTCCTGGTCTACCTGCTTGGCCCGCACAAGCGCGAGGTGTGGTGGGCGCTGGTGCCGGCCACGGCCCTGGTGGCCTTTGGCCTGTTCACCTTCGTCTTCAGCAAAGCGACTGGCGACCTGCAACTGACGGTGGTCAGCTGGTGGCCCGCGCTGCTGGTGTTGCTCGGTGTCTTCCTGCTTGTGCGCGGCGTTGCCATGTTGGGCGGGCGCACCCTGCCAGCGGCCGATCTCACCTTGCCGCCGCTGCCGGCGCCCGGGGAATTGCCCGCCGCGCCCAGCACAGCCGTCATCCATCCGCAGGACAACACCGCCGCCAGTGTGACGCCATCCGCGCCGCCGTCGCCGCCGGCCGCGCCGCCGCTGCTTGAGCCTGAACCGGCCGCGCCGGCGGATGCAGAGACACCGTCCTGAAAGAGGATGGGGGCCTCACCTCACCCCCCGGCCCCCTCTCCTCTCCGCACGGCGGAGAGGAGAGGGGGGGAGAGCTTGAAAGAGAGCGGGGCCTCACCTCACCCCCCGGCCCCCTCTCCTCTCCGCACGGCGGAGAGGAGAGGGGGGGAAGAGGTCGTTCTTTTAGAAAGCCTTTGCGTCCCTGCGTCCTGGCGCCTTTGCGTTGAAATCCGTTCCCGCCGCGCTCAATCCACTGCCATGGACAGCCTTTGCGTCCCTGCGCCCTGGCGTCCCTGCGTTGAAATCCGTTCCCCGCTCAATCCACTCCTGCTTGCGCGATCAGCATCGAGACGCGGCTGGCTGTCAGTTCGTGCGTGTCGCCAGGCGGCCGTGAAACCGAGGTCGGTCAGCCGGGCCGGGCATCGCCAACATCATGCGCTGGGCGGCCGGATCGGGCGAGAGCAGGGCCTGCAGCAGACGCGCCAGCAGGTTGGGCCGGAAGACCTCCCCGCCGTCCACCCAGATAACGCATCCGCCTGGCGCCAGCACGCGGCGAAACTCCTGCCAGGTGCGCAGATCGAACACGAACGCTGTGGGAAAGGTGAGGATGATGCCGTCAACGCTGCTCGCGGGCAGTGGGATGGCCTGCGCCAGCCCCTGCACCGGAATGACGGGTGCGCCCTGGGCCGAGCGCATCTCGCTGTTGCTGCTCAGACCATGCCGGTGGACATGGTCATCGGCGCCGAGATTGATGGTTGCCCGCTCTGCCGCCAACCCACCCTGACGCAAACGCCTGACGGCCACATCCAGCATGGGGGCCGAACGATCGAGGCCGACAACCAGGCTGCCCTCAGCGGCCAGCTCGGCCAGCAGCGCGCCTGTGCCGCAGCCCACTTCGAGGATGGCCGGCCTGACGCCCGTCGCGGTCGCTTGACCGGCCAGCATCACCACGGCCTGCCGGCGCCAGGTGTGCCATTCGCCGTTGGAAAAGAGCCACGCCGCCGCTTCGTACAGCGGCGTCAGCAGCCCGTAGGCCAACCATGACGCCAGGATAAACAAGCTTCGCCGGAGCCAGGTCATCCTGGCGTCGCCCTTCGGTCTCTACCCAAGCCGCACCAGATAAACATGGATCGTCACACCCTCATCCTCGCGGACAAACTCCAACTCCCCTTCCGGTAAGCGTCCGTAAATCGCCGGCCGGGCGTGGAAGACCACCAGGTAGCCGGTAGTTTGCCCCTCGCTGCGCAAATAGCTCTGCACCTGCGTCACGCTGGCGTCGAATGCGGCCGGCCCGCGCCAGAGCTTGGTCTCGATGACATAGCGCTGTCCGTTGAACACGACGATCACATCGAGCCGTCCGGCGCCCGACGGCACTTCAGCGAAGACTTCGCCGCCCACCTGCCGCACCAGCAGGTCCAGGTAGGCTGTGAGCAAATACTGCCCTGTGGCCTCCTGCGGCGTCTCGCTGATCTTGAACGCGGCGCGCCCGCGCCGCTCGACGAACGCGCGGAAGCGTGACAGAATCACATCCATCTGCAGGCGTCCGTCCACCACGTGCGGCCGGAAATCATAACCATTGGCAACCGCCGCGCCTTGAAGGCCAGCCTCGATGGGACGGAAGGCGGCAAATAGAACCACCTGGTAGATGGGGTTGGCAATGCGACAAGCGCCGTCTGGCCGCGCCTCGATCACGCCCTGCTCGTGCAGTTCCCGCACTACCGGGTTGTTCAGGTTGAATTCGTAATCCACGCCGGCCATGATGCGCAAAACCGTGGCCTTGTGTGGGTTGGCGTGGCGAACGATCGTCTCGAAGTTGTAGTTGCTTTCAGTGGTCATCCGCCGGAACGCCTGCTCCCAGATCAGCGCCAGAGATCGGCTGCGCCCGATTCAGTGCAACCTGCTCGGTCAGGATGTCTGCCAGGCGGTTCACCAGGAACGGATGCCCGGCGGTCTGACGGTAGATTTCGGCGCTGACGCCTGGCGCAAACACCTGCCCGCTGTCTGCCGCGTACTGAGCCAGCAAAGCATCTACTTCATCTTCCGAAAACCCCGGCAAGTTGAGTTGGCGGGCGATATTGAAGGGCGAACTCTGGCCCAGGTTCAAGGCCGCGATGTTGCGTAGGCCGACCAGGACCGCGCTGTGCAGGCTGCGCGGCGGTTCGGCTTCCAGGTACAGCTTGCGCAGAGTTTGCAGCAAGGACGAAATGGCGCGCGGTGGTGTACCGTCGAACTCGTCAATGATCAGAACCAGCCTGACTTCCGGGACCAGTTTGTGGAAACGTTTCAGAAAAGCACGCAAACCCCCATAACGATCGAACCGGCTCTGTGTCGCCAGCTCTTGAACGGCGCCGCGCTGCGCGTGCGCGCCTGCCGCCAGGTATTCGATGATCTTCTCCCCGATTTCGGCGCCAATGTCCAGCAAGAAGTCGGGCGTTTCCCAGTCGGCGTAATCCTGGAAATTGAGTACAACGATGAGATAATTCGACTGCGCCTGCAGGCGCTCGGTCAACTGCCGCAGCAGGGTGGTCTTGCCCATCTGGCGCGGCGCAAAGACCGTGAAGTAGCTGCCGGCGCTCACCTGCTCGGTCAGCATGTCCAGCAGCTCGCGCCGCGGCACGATGTAGTGCTCTTTTTCGTTGACCGGGCCGTAGGTGTTGAAGTAGCGCATGATCGTTTTCCTCTGCTCACGCGCCTGGCGTGAGCACCAATCCCGTCGCTCCTGGATCAAGCCGCAGCACGGCGCCCGGCGGCGGCTCCTGCACCAGCAGGTAATCGGCCAACGGCTCGCGCACGAACTTGCGGATGATGCGACGCAAGGGGCGGGCGCCCCATTCGGGATGATCGTTCTGCGCCAGCAACCAGGTGATGGCGTCTGCGGTTATTTCCAGGCTCAGGCTGCGCTCGGCCAGCAGCTTGTTCTCTTTCTTGATCATCAGCAGCAGGATCTTGCGCAGCTCCTCCTGCGTCAGCGGCAGGAACATGATGATCTCATCCAGGCGGTTGAGGAACTCCGGCCGGAAGAATTGCTTGACCTTGAGCATGACCAGCTCGCGCGTTTCTTCGCTGAGAATAGTCTGCTCCAGGAATTCGGCGCCCAGGTTGCTGGTCATGATGATGACCGCCTCGGAGAATGTCGCCAGGCGCCCCTGGCCGTCGGTCAGGCGTCCCTCCTCCATCACCTGCAGCAGCACGTCGAGCACACGCGGATGCGCCTTCTCCACTTCGTCGAACAGCACCACGGTGTAGGGGCGCTGGCGCACGCGGTCGGTCAACTGGCCGCCGCTTTCGTAGCCGACATAGCCGGGCGGCGCGCCGATCAAGCGGTTGACGGTGTGTTCCTGTTGGTATTCGCTCATGTCCAGCACGACCATCGCATCGTCGGTGTCGAACAGGAACTCGGCCAGGGCCTTGGCCAGCTCGGTCTTGCCAACGCCGGTGGGGCCAAGAAAGAGGAACGAGCCGATGGGGCGGCTGGGGTCTTTGAGACCCACGCGCGCGGTCTTGACCGCGCGGCTCAGCGCCAGCACCGCTTCTTCCTGGCCGATGATGCGCTGGTGCAGGAACTCCACCATGTTGGCAAAGCGCGCCCGGTCATCTGCGCCCAGTTTTGCCACCGGCACGCCGCTCATCAGGCTGGCCGCGACCAGGATATCTTCTTCATCCAGGGTGTTGTCCTGCGCAGCGCCGGGCGTCTGCCCCGCGGTCTGCGTGGGGTGAAAGGCGACGTGCGGCTGATTGCCCATGCGCACCACGGCCGCGGCCCGGTGCAGCAACTGCACGGCCGCGGTGGGCAGCGGGTTTTGCCCAAGATAGCGCTTGGCCACGGAGGCGGCGCGCGCCAGGGCCTTCGGGTTGATGATGATGCCATACTCCCGCTCGATCGCGGCCTGATGCAGGCCCAGAATCGTGGTGGTATCGGCCAGGTTGGTCTCAGACACGCGCAGGACATGGCTGCGCTCGGTAATCAGGCTGTCATTGGCGATGGCCGCTGTAGCCCGCGTCGGTCGCTGTGGCGATGACCACCGCGCTGCCATCCAGGAAAGCGCGGCGTACCGCGGTCGTCGCCTCAGGGGAACTCGGCATCGAGGAATTGCCCAGGAAGCGCTGGGCGCCTGGCAAGAAAAGGATGCCGCCGTTGGCCTGTTTGGCCGCGGCCTGCACCGCTTTGCCGGCATCGTCGAGCAGCGCCGTCTCCGCAATGGTGATGACCGACTTCCAGATCGGGCGGCCCCTTGCCCTCGGCGATGAGCAGGGCCAGGCTGCGCACCAGTGAGCGCTTGCCGACTCCGGCCGGCCCCACCAGGATCACATGGCGATTTTCTGCCAGCGCCAGCAGGCTCAACAGGTCGCGCAGCAGGTCCCCGCGGTGAAAGACAGGCGCCAGCTCGCCCGCTTTGGCCTGCGCCACCCAGTCCGGGCTGGTCACGCGGCGGGCCACGGCCGCATCGGCCAGCAGGTTGGTCATGGCCGCAGGGGTGATGCCATAGCGTTGCAGCATGGCCGCGGTGGAGACGCCCCTCTGGCTCATGGCCGCCAGCGCGTGCGCGGTGCCGACGTAGATTTCCCCGGCCGCCTGGGCAATGGCGTGCCCTTCGTCCAGGACAACGATCATTTCATCGGAAAGGGCGACCGGACGCCCGTCATCGCCCTGAAAGTCGAGGCTGGCGTTGCGCCCATCGCGCATCTCGGCCATCGTCTGCGCGGTGCGCGCCATCTCATCCAACTTGAAGCCGCGCTCCGCGGCCAGTCTTTGCAGCACACGGTTGGCATCGAGGTCCGGGCTGGTGACGAACAGGTAGAGCAGGATTTCCGGCGTCAGCACCGTTTTGTTGAAGCGCTGCCGCAGCGGCCGCGTCGCGTTCAGCGCCTTGCTCATCTCTGGCGCGAGGATGGTCGGATTCAGTGTTCCCATGGGTCGTTCCTGGTTATCGAACGGTGATGAATGATCTACGGCATCAGCGGGCGGCGCTTGTCAATGTCGAAACCGTAGCCGTCCACCAGCACATGCATGGTGACGCCCAGCATGGCGACCGGTTTGATCTCGTCCATCTTATGAATGTCGGTGTATTCCAGTGAATTGCAGTCCACGATCACCACGCTGTGCTGGCGGATGACGCGCAGGCGATTATCTGGCTCGATGATAGTGGCGGTCTCCTCGTCAATGGCGACGCCGAGCAGAAAGGGGTTATGCGCGGCCGCGGCCATCAGGCGGCCGGTGCGCAGGCGCTGGCTGAAGTGTTGATCAATGATCAGGCGGTTGGTCAGCCCCAGGCCGGGCGCAAAGTTGACCATGCGCTGGATCGGCGTGCTGCCCTGCTGGCCGAAGGCGATCATGTGTTCGCACAGCACGGCCGCGCCTGCGCTGGTGCCGCCAATCAAGACGCCGGCGGCGTTGGCGCGGCGGATGGCTTGCGCCAGCGGGGTGCCGCCCAACAGGGCCGAGAAGCGCAACTGGTTGCCGCCGACCAGGAAGATGCCGGTTGCGGCCTGCAGCGGCGCCAGGTGCGCCGGTTCGATCGCGTCCTGGCGATTGAACACCGGTAAGATCTCAACGGTCGCCTCGCCAAACGACTGGAAAATATCCAGGTGCATTTGGCCGGCGCCCTGCCGGTCTTCGGACGCGGTGGGAATGACCACCAGGCGGGCGTCATCGCCCCCGGCCAGGGTGTAGAAATGGCGCAAGATGCGGCGCGCGCCGGCTCTATCTTCGGCGCCGCCGATAGCCATCAATAGCCCGCGCTGGCTACCGGCCGGAATAGGTGCAGGTGACATGATCTCCAATCTCTCTCTTAGAACGAACTACGCGCCGGTTCGGCCAGGATGTTCTCTTCCTCGTGCAGGCCGCGCTGGTCAATGTTGTAGTAGTGATCGTGCGGCAGCTGCTGGAACTCGATGCCTTCGATGGCGACGGACTGGCCGAAGGGGACTTCGTACAGGTTGGTGTGCGTGATGCCGCTGCCGTTGGCGAGGGCGGCGGCGACTGCGCCTACGCCTTCGAGGAGATTGCCGGGGTGCAGTACAACCGCCGCGTTGGCGTGAATGCCGACGCCCAGCAGGAAGGGGTTGGCGGCAACCGCCACGCACAGCGGGCCGTACCAGGCCTCGCGCGTGTAGTCGGCCACGAAGATGACGCGATTGGTCAGCCCCAGGCCAGGCGCAAAGCGCACGATGCCACGTTCCGGCAGCGACCGCTTCTCGGCATGGGCGATCATGTGCTCGGCCAGGAAGGCGCCGGCATGGCCGCTGCCGGCCACCACCTTGCCGCGCGCATGGCCGCGACGGATGGCCTGCGCCACCGGGGTGCCGCCCAACACCGTGGAGAGGCGCAGCGGGTTGCCATCGGTGAAGAAGTAGGCGGTGGCGTGTTGAATCACCGCCTGCGCGTCCGCGCTGCGGGCATCCAGCCGGGTGCGGATGGGCAGCAGTTCAACCCAGTTGACCCCCGCGCAAAGAGGGCGCGCACCTGCTCGGCCGCGCCAAAATCCCGGCTGGCCGTGGGAATGATGGCGATGCGGGCGCCGAAGCTGCCGGCCAATTGCCAGAAATACTGCAGGATGGTACTGATGTCGTTGAACGACTCATGGCCGCCGGTCGCGACGAGGGCGCCTCGAGTAAAGCCGGCCGGTACTGGTGCTGGCATACGGTGGGTGAAACCTCACTGCTTGGAATGGCAGCTATTGTACACGCTTTCACCCACCGCGGCAAGATGGCTGAGGGTAGAAAAAACGCTAATCGCGCACAGGCGCCGCCACCCGGATGCGGCTCATCATCACCAGGGCCAGCAGCATGAAGACCGCGGCAAAGAGCCAGATGACGCTGTACGAGGTGAGGTCAATCAACCCGCCGGCAATGATCGGCCCGGCGATGGCAGCCAGCGATGAGGCGAAGTAGTACAGCCCGGTCAACGCGCCGATGGCATGGTTGCCGCCCACGTCGTAGACCAGCGGCAGGGAGTTGATGTTGACCAGCGCCCAGAAACCGCCCATCAGCGCCAGGAGCACGAGCAGGATCGTGGGGTTGGTCAGCATCAGGACCAGGATCAGCCCGACCATCATGCCGAAGAGGCCGATCATGATGGTCGTTTTGCGGCCGATGCGGTTGGCAATCAGACCGCTGGGGATGGCAAACAGGATGAGCATGGCCGCAAACGCGGTGAGCATCTGCGTGCCGGTGCCCACCGCAATGCCGAGCACTTCGCGCACGTAGAGCGTGAAGAAGGCCTCGACCGCGTTCCAGGCCATGAACCAGCAGAAAATGGCGAGCAGCATGAACAGGCCGTTCGGATTCTCCCCGCTCGTCACTTCACGCAGGCTGTCCCAGACGCCGGGCGCAGCTTCATGGGATGCGTCAATTGCGGGCGCTTCCGGCTCACGCACGAAGGCCAGCACCACAGCGACCGCAATCAGGAGCAGCAGCGCGCCGACGATGAACGGCAGCGGCACGCCCATCTTGAACAGGGCGCCGCCGCCGAAGAGGGCGATCGCGCCGCCAACCCCGCCCATGAGATTGATGACGCCATTGGCCTTACTGCGCTGCTCGGATGGATACAAATCGCCCAGGTAAGCGACGTGGGCGAGCGGAAGAGCGCCATGCCGATGTTGGTGCCCAGGATGGCGAGGGCGAGGAGCACGAAGTTGGTGCGCACGAAAGGCACCAGGATGAAGAAACCGGCGGCCAGCGGCGCGCCGGCCATCAACCACGGCTTGCGCCGGCCCCAGCGACTGCGCGTGCGGTCGCTGCGCGCGCCTACCCAGGGCTGGAGGAACATGTTGATCAGGTTGTCCCAGGTGAGGATGAAACCGACGACCAGGGCCGAAAGGCCCAAGTCCTCCAGGAACGGCGGGATCAGGCTGTTGAACAGCGGCCAGACCACGCTGATGCCCAGAAAGCCAAAACCGAGAACGAACGTCTTTTTCCAGTCAAACTTCATGCGTGCCTCCCTCGATGAGATACGATTGCGCCAACTTCAGAAATCGTTCAGCAAACCCCATGAGTCTGTCAGCGTGGGGTTGCTCAATCACTGACACCGCTTGATAGTCACCTAACTGTCGTTTGTCAAAACCTTCGCGTAGCCAGTTGTGCATTTCTGGTGGCAACTCTTTGGTTTTGGCAAAATGCTGTCCAAAAGCACCGATTACCCCAGCATGGCTTGAAAAGGTCAATCCTTTTCTTAGCAACAGCGCTTCTGCGCAAAAAAACATGGCATAATAAAGTCGCGAAACAGCCGAATCATAATCGTCGTTTTCGATAAGTAGAACGGCTGATGCGATGAACCGCGCGGCTTTTTCGAGCAAGGCCTTTTCCTGGAAAGTCACAACGGTACCCCTTCGCGACGAATGTTTAAGAATAGCGGGCTACGTTGTTGTTCGAACCAGACCAGCGAAACAGGAAATGTTGAGATGAGAAGATCGTGGCGCAGGCAAATATCGGAAACGGTTGAATTGAGGCGCTCGATCTCAGTGGCGGGATTGACATCGTCATTCAGCACCACCATCAGGTCAACGTCCGAGGCAGCAGTCGCTGCTCCGCGCGCGTATGAACCATACAGGACCAGTTGGTTGAATCGCACGCCATACAGGTCAATCAAGGCCTGCTTTACTTCCTGGAGCGCAGCGGTGGTCGCTTTTGACATTCTGAGTGACTTGCGGTTTTTTCTTGTCACAATTCACACTCCCTGGAGCACGTCTTCTCGTGTCCAATTGTAACGGCTACAGCCAGTTTTGTGAAATCGGAGAAGGGCAATTCGTGAAAATTAGTAACTGCTCAGCCAGGCAGTGAGAATGGTCTCGATAGCGCCCGGAGTGCCCCCCTGCCCCCCAATCCTGGGGGAGCCGAATGCTTTTCCCCCCAGGATTGGGGGGCAGGGGGGCCGCCTGAGCAGTTACGAAAAAACGCTAATCGCGCACAGGCGCCGCCACCCGAATGCGGCTCATCATCACCAGGGCCAGCACCATGAAGACCGCGGCAAACAGCCAGATGACGCTGTACGAGGTGAGGTCAATCACCCCGCCGGCAATGATCGGCCCGGCGATGGCGGCCAGCGATGAGGCGAAGTAGTAGAGCCCGGTCAACGCGCCGATGGCGTGATTGCCGCCCACGTCGTAGACCAGCGGCAGGGAGTTGATGTTGAACAGCGGCCAGACCACGCTGATGCCCAGAAAGCCAAAACCGAGAACGAACGTCTTTTTCCAGTCAAACTTCATGATTCAGGGGCGCGCTACACCCCATCGAACGACTCGTATAGCAGTTTCCAAGATCTCTTTGACCAGTGGGTTGCTTGGCGTGAAATCTTTCGGATTGAAGGGCAAAACCTCCAAATCCGTGCTGATCGAAATGGTGATCTTCCGAATTTTGTTCTTGTCTGCAAAACGAATGCCCTCGAATTCGCCAGATACCAATGCCAAATCAATGTCACTCCACTGATTCGCCTGGCCGCTGGCATAGCTACCAAACAAGATTGCGTCCTGAATCTGAAATCCATGGGTCTCTTAGCGAAGCCAGATATTGTGCGATGATTCGTCGAACGTGATTTGGGATCTCAGCCATGAGACAAACTCCTTGATTCTGATGAAAATAGCTCTCTGCGAACTTCCTGGTGCAGAACTTGTAAAACTCGCTGCGGTATTCGGGGTATCTCACTTCCAGGTTGAAGTCGTTGACTTCATCCAAAAAGAGCTGTTGGTCTAAGGTGGATTTGCATGGGTGACATGCAATTGTAATGGCTATCGTCAATTCGTGAAAATTCGTGGCAG
>NZ_JADIZS010000066.1:0-5302 GCF_016704685.1 Candidatus Amarolinea dominans | reverse complement strand
ATCGGTCAGGGCAATGCCGGCGCCATCGTTGTGGAAGATGCTATTGTGCGTGATCCGGTTGCGGACAGCATCGTTCCCTTGCACCTGCACGCCGTGGCCAGCGTTGAAGGCAATGGTGTTGTTGGGGCCCACCGTGTTGTCGCTGGCATCCCACGCGATGTAGATGCCCCCGTCGCCGTTCGACCGCAACTCTTTCTGATCGCTCGGCTGCACCGCCGATTCTTGTTTCTGATCGTTCGCTTCCACCGCCAGCGCCTGGCTGGCGTTCGACGACACCCGGGTGCAGAACGGCGACACGGTGCGGGGCTCGGCTGGCTCCGTACCGGGCGCGACCAGGTTCGGCGGATAGCGCTCGGGCGGCGAGCAGGAAAGACCCCGCGATGCCAGGGTCGCCACGAGGTTCGCGGAGTCGTCCACCTTCTCGGATGATGTGCCGTTGGGCAGCGGCTGTGACCCACTGGCGTCAGTACCAATCAGGTTGCCTTCGACCAGGTTGCGTCTGGCACTGTTCCAGATCGTAACACCATTTTCGCGGATTCCCCGCGATCAGGTTCCCCTCGTATGAGGTTGTCGCTGGCGCGATTGTACAGGTCAACCCTTGAAGCCTTCGTTACCGAGGGCCGCGGTTCCGCTTCGCGCCCGTTCCGATGTAGTTGCCCTCAACGGTGTTATGATGAGCATCGTCGCTTAGGAAGATGCCGTCGCACCAGGGACAGCCGATTCCATTGGCGCTGATGACGTTGCGTTCTGCGGGCGGGTCCGCCAATGCGGTTGTAGCTGGCTTGGTCACCGATTGTCACGCCCTCCTGCCTGTTGGGCAGGGGCTTGCAGGCCGGTCGCATCCACGCCGATGTAGTTGCCGCTAACGGTGTTGCTCATCGTGTCGTTGTTATCAATCGAGACACCGCGCTCGTTGTTCCCGCTGATGAGATTTCGTTCGCCGGCGGTCGTGCCGCCGATTGTATTATGGTGAGCGCCGCTGTGAACATCAATCCCTCTACCATTGCCCAGTGCAGCCGTCCCGGTGCGATTTGTGCCGATATAATTGCCGGACACGGTGTTGCTCATCGTCGTCGTATCCCACAGCCCAACGCCGTACCCGTTGCCACTAATGAGATTGCGCTCATCTACGGTCATGCCGCCCACCAGGTTCAGAAACGCGCCGCTGTGGATGGACACGCCGGCTCCACGGTTGCCGAGGGCCGCAGCACCGTCGAGCGTGGTTCCGATCGTGTTGCCCGCAACGATGTTGGCTGTGGCCTGATCGCCGGCCAGGCGAATTCCGTCAATCAGGTTTCCGCTCACGAGATTGCCGCCGTTGCTGCCTCCGATCGTGTTGTGGTGACCGGAAATGCTGAGGCCGTCTTGGACGTTGGCCTGCGCCGCCGTGCCGGTCGTATCAGTACCGACCAGGTTGCCGGTGATCACGTTATAGCCGACATTTGACTCGAGAACGACGCCGTTACCGTTGTTTCCGATCACATTGTCCGGACCAATGGTATTTTGCTCTGCCCCATCCCTGATAACGATACCCTGGGTATTGCCCGGGCTGTGCAGACTGCGCATCACTTCCCACGTGGCGCCACGGTTCGTGGATCTTGCCATGCCACTAACACTGACGACCCACAAAGTGCCATCGGAAGCAAACGCCGGCGAAAACACAATCCCGCTGCCCGCGTCGTGCAGCCATCCGGGAAGGCCGGTGCTGGCTTGGGTCCAGGTGGCGCCACTGTCGGTTGACCTGTAGACCGTGTCATTCCAGCCGCCACCGTGATAGACTTCATGATCGTTGCTGTAATCGGGTGAAACCGCCAGGAAGCGCGGATCCCAGCGCAGGGCATCGAAGCCGGTCCAGCTGGCGCCCCCATTCGTGGATCGGTAGATCCGCCCTGAATTGGCGCTGGCAAAGAAGGTTTGGTCAATGGCATACGCAGGAGAAAACGCCAGGTCGATCAGGCTTGAATCGGGGCTGGGTATTGAACTCCAGGTGACGCCCGCGTCGGTCGTTTTCTCGATTCCGCTGTTGGTAAGGGCCAGGAGCGTGCTCTTGAGCGCTGCGTCAGGCGAGGCGATGACCTTCCAGACGTGCGGATCACTCATTCCTGTGACCTGGCGCGCGCCCAGGTCACCCCCTGCATCGGTCGATTTGAAGACGCCCGGACCGCCGCCAAGTGCGTCCCAGCCCAGCCGCGCCGCGGCGTACATTGTTTGATCTGCGCTGAACCCGGTCGACAGCACCAGGTTCTGGCGATCGATTTGCTCCAGTACGGTGCTGCTCAGACTCCAGGACGCCCCACTGTTGCTGGTCGAAAAGAGATATCCGTTCTCGGCCAGCACATAGGCGACGGAGGCATTCGTGGCGTCGGGGGGGATCTCGATTTGCAGCAGGCGTGCTTCGCTCAGGCCGGAATTGCGTTCCAACCAGGTCGCGCCGCAATCGGTCGTCTTGTGGACGCCTTCGTCGTCAGGCTGGGCGACGAACATCGTGCAGCGTCGGTGGTATAGGCCGGGGATACAGCCTGGTCAACCGGGTATGCTCGCCGCACCGGCCCCAGGCCGAAGCCGATCCACTTCACTTCACCGTGTTGCTAGCCGTTCCATTCCCTGAAATCGACACGCCGTTACCGCCATTGTAGGCGATGACGTTGCGTTCGGCCGCCGTCGTCCCGCCGACGGTGTTGTGATGGGCGCCATCGAAGATGGCAACCCCATCACCGCCGTTCGGCAACGAAGCAAGCCCAGTGGTATCGGTGCCAATGTAGTTTCTCAATACGAGGTTCTGCGTCGTGCCGGCGTCCATGATCTGGACTCCGCTTGTCTGATTGGCGGCAATGATATTGCGTTCGCCGGAGGCAACTCCGCCAATTCGATTGCTGCTTGCTCCTTCACTAAGAAGAATCCCGATGTGATTGCCGCGAGCGATGGTTCCCGCAACATCGGTCCCGATCCGATTACCCGTAATGATGTTTCCTTGGCCGCCGCCGATGTAGATACCTGCGTCGCCGTTGTCCCCAATCGTATTGTCGCGAATCGTGTTATTGTCGGCGCCTGAGTCCAGGTGAATGCCGATGCGCGGAAATCCCCGCACCTGTAAACCACGAATCGTATTGCCAATTGACGAAACGATGAACCCGTCGGCCTCGGGGTCAGCGAGCCCGATGCCGTCCACAATCACGCCCGCTGTGCTGGCATCAATGGTCACATTACCGTCGTCCAGATCGGGGCAACGGGCCGCTGGTCAGAGAAATGGTGGCCGGATTCGCTGGTGGAACACCAGGGGCAAGAAGGTGACCGTATCACCGGTGTGTACGTCTAGTAACGCCTGACGCAGGGGTCCGGGTCCGCTGTCAGCCGTACTCGTGACAACAAGTGTTGCGCCCGGTTCAGCGTCGGTAATGGAAACTTGCTCAATCGGAGCGCCGAGACTCGACGGGGTATTTACAAGCGCCACCAACGCCGCGATGATGGTCAGACCCACTGTTCGGGAAATGATGCGCTGATTCATTGGTCTGTCCTCCTTTGGACAAAACAGCAGATTATAGGCTGTGGATGCGCAGATGATGCGCAACGTCATGATGAATTGGGCCAGAGCGGTACGAGTGTTTCTTCCCGCCCTCGTGGCCTAACCGTTACTTTGCGCATCTATGTGGTATAGATGACGGAGTGATCACAGGCAGGAATCCGTGGTTGGACACTGAGAGTGACGCCAGAAAAAACAACGAGACAATTGTGAAATATGCTACAATTATAATAGCAGCCTGTTTGCCTGTCAAGGGATCGCATGTGGTGGGGTGGGCGTCATTTTTTTACAATTGGGAGGAAGGAGTAAAATAGGGGGAGATCAAGCAATACCTTCGCCAGCTAGGGCGAGTTGGGGGTAGGTTGAGCGACATGAATGCGGCCCAAGGCGGCTAGTTTACTGAAGATGCGGGCCAATAAAACTGGCTCGGGCTTTTCGGGAAGCATTTTAATGGTCTCGGTCACATATTTGGCACCGCGATAGTGCGCTTTAAGGTCTAGGACGCTGCAATCTGGGTCTGTGTCGTGGAGATTGCGCAGTAAGCCCTGGGAGAAAGTTGACCATGAACAAAGAGAGGTTGGCGGCATTGGTGACGGCGGTTTCGAGACATTCATGAAGTCCTCCAGGCCCCAATACTGTTTAGCGTCCCTGAAGTTGAACTCGATTTGGAATCTCAGACAATAATAGTCAACCAGTTTGTCGTAGGCGAGCGTGAGATCGCTGCTGAACAGGGTGACATGGGCGTAGGCTTGCGTTTGCAGATGAGTTTTCAGGATAACCACGACATTAAGCGGCTGGCTAAACTCTCTATGCAGGCATCGAATATGGTACATGCGAGTTTCGATCTGGCCGTCAACGGTCGTTTGTTTTAGGTACTCGACTGGCAAGTTCTGGTAATCCAGCTTGTCGCCGTATTTGCGGTGCGGCCCACGCCCTTTGTAGGGGCCAGTATAAGGTAAGTACAAGGCCGAGTCGGAGCGCAGCTTAGAAATCAGATGTAACTTGCACTGCTGCACCATGTGCAGGGCAAAACGGTTACCAAAATGCCCGTCCAGGGCCAGATAGGTCAGAGGGATCAATTTGCCCATAAGTTTGAGTTGAGCTTCCAGCATGGCTTGGATGCGAAGCAGTTCCGGCGACAGGGTGATTTCGGTTGCCGCTTTGTTCTTACTGCCTTTGGGGCGGCCCGGCTTGCGCGGCTCAGCCGGTTTGGGCGTCTGCTTAGCGACTGTCTTGGCACGGTTAGCCGCTTTTTCTTCCTCGCTGCGCACGGCTTGCTCGATCCGCAGCTCGAGATGAGCGGCGTTTTTTGGTGTTGACCAGTGCCAAACTGAAAAAGGCCAGGCCGGGAATCACACGGCCGAATACCCCCGCAAAAAAACGATCCAGCCCGTGGGTGTGGTGCCCCGCTTTGCTCACCACCACCTCGTCGCCAACCATGATGTAGACATCGTCTGGCCGATATAGATGCTGGCGGAAAAACGCCCAAAACAACGTCGCCCACGGCACTACCGTGTAGAAAAAACGCTGTACCGTGCGATAACTGCCCCCTTCACCGGCCTGGCGCGAGATGCCAAGCATGGTCACCCGCCCTGTCGCGGGCCAACACTGCCGCAATGATGCGGCTGAGTTGGCGCAGCGTCGTCGCCGTCACTAATGATTCGATACACTCTAAACGTGCTACAATATCAGGCATGGGCTTTCCTTAGTCCTTGTGTTGTGATTTTCGTAAACTATCAAACAACAACTTTACTACGAAAGCCCGTTTAGTTCACATTTGAC
>NZ_JADIZS010000065.1:0-22152 GCF_016704685.1 Candidatus Amarolinea dominans | reverse complement strand
CTAGCACACCTCTCCCCAATGCGCAGACGAGTTGAATGTCCACGACATCCATCCCCATCGCCATCGCGATCGGCGTAACCAGGCGTGGGATGTCACCCCAGGCACTGGCGACGGCCTGAATGTCGTCCATGTCAACGACGCCATTGTCGTTGACATCATCCGCCACGGCGCAGCGCCAATAGCCGTTGCTCACGACGTAGCGGCGCTGCGCGGCGGCCGGCGGGCTGGCCGCACCCTGGCCGGACGTCGTGCCGACCTGATAACTCGCCGAGCTGATCGGCGTAATCACCCCCACCTATCACGTGCCAGGTCAGGTCATAGGTGGTCGAGGCCTGGGCTTGACCCATCAGCGCAGAGTTGCTCACGACGAGCAGCACAGCGACCATGACCACCATCGAACGTTGAGTCGTCATGATCTCCTCCTACTGCAACGTGACGTAAGCCGCCACCAGTTTTTGACCCGCGGCCAGGGGCGCCAGGGCCTTGGCGAAGACCGTGCCTGGGATGGCGAGCTGCACTCCATCCACCGTGATTCCGCGCTGCGCGCGTTATGTGGCCGGCCAGGTTGTTGCTGGCTACCGCATCCCCGACCTGAACCGGGGTTTCCGCCGCGCCTGCTCTGACCAGGCACGGGCCGCGCACGACGATCAACAGAGAACCCCGCCGCAACTGGCCCGGCCCCGTGGGCGGAATCGGGTTCGGCCCGACTGGTCGCCCTTGTCGGGATCCAACGCGGCCGGTCCGGCCAGCCAGGCCGCCGCGCACGTGGAATAGACCACGCCGATCACGGCCGGTGTTGCTGGTCTTGCTGGCTTTGGGCCACGCAGCAGCGGCACGCCGTCCACCGGCGAATCCCAGGCCGGCGATGGCGACGATATCTCCCTTTGCTCAAGGGAGCCTTGATCGCCGTTCTGTACGACCTGCATGGCTGCGCCAAAGGAGTGGATGTTCAGCGAGTAGAGGTTACAGGTGTACAGCCTGTAGTTGCTTGGGTCGGCGTGCGGCCGTCATGCTGGGCCAAACCATTGCCATTCGCGCTGTAGCCCCACGTGCCATCTCCCACTGCTCGAGCCACTGGAGTGGCGCCTGCTCCTGTGCCCTGGGTCTCGCCGAAACCGCCCAGCCCAGAACTGGCGCTGCCTGATAACCGTGGATCCCATAGTCGCCGGCGCCGGCCGCTTACAGACGCCGGTACCAGCGCCTGAAGCGGTCGCCCGTGCGGCCAGACGCCGATGTCGTTGGTACTATACCCACAGTTATCGCCGGCGTCGTTCGTGCTCACACGCCATGCAATCCCTGGCCGTCAACGCTCTCCCCGCTATCTCTTCGTGCGTGGTCTCGCCCACGCCATAGACGCCGACGCCGTTGAGGTTGTTGGGCCGTAGATGCCGTGGGCGCCTGGGTGTTGCTGTAATAAAGGACGGTCAGCGCCAGCCGTACACACCGACGCCGTTGTCGTTGGCGAAGTACCCGCCGTATCCACGCGCCTGGCTGGTTCCCGTGTCCCGACCGTACACTGCGTATCCATCCTGGGTGTAGCCATGTTGCCCCCAGGCCGCCGGATGACTCATCGCACGGCCGACCCGCCGTACAGCTAATGCCGGTCTACCGCGCCGGCTTGCGGATAGGCGCCGTCCATGGTGACATTGAGTACCCAGCCTGACCAGGCGGTCGGCCTGCCGCGAATCTGCGCGCCCGCCGCAGGCTCAACGCGGAAGGCACCGGCGCCAGTTCCTGCCTGCGGGAGAGCCATTCGCCGTTCACGTACAGCCTCAGCCACAAGGCCGTGCCGTTAAAGCCGGTCGGATTAACGCCCAGACCGACGTTGAACAGGCCGCAGACCACAGTGACATTCACCACGCCGCCGTCCCAACGCAGAACCCCACCGCGGTGTCATCGTAGACCTGGAAGCGCCGGGGAAGACCCCATCCAGGGGCAAACCGCTGGGGCTTCTGTCAGACGTCCCTGGTAGTTGAATTTGCCGGCCACAACCGCTCCTGGGATCAATGGATCGGAAAAGCGACCCCGGCACCGCCCAGCCTGCGGCCAGCAAGACGACGATCAATACGACCATCAACGAAGCGTGCGTTCTCATGAGCTTCGGCGGACCGTCTTCGGCGAGCTGTTGTCGCGCACGTTTCACATCGCCGCGGCGGCCCCTACATTCCCGAGCTGTTCATAATAACGGGCCAGGCCCACATAGGCCCGGCTCAGAGTGGCAGCCAACGGATTGCCTGGTCATACGCGGCCAGGCTCTGAATATCATTCGCGCCTGGGCCAGCCAGGCATCACCCAGGTAGGCGTAGCCACGCCATCGGTGGCATCCAGATCAATCGCGCGCCGCAGGGTAGTCGTGCCGGCTGCCAACCGCCCTTGCTGCACCACAGATCAGCCCGGCGCGGTGTGGTAGGCCGCGCATCGCGGGCGCGCGCCCGCTGGCCTCCTGGTAGGCCTGCTCAGCGACGCCAAGGTTGGAATCCAGCGCGCCCCAGCGCGCCTCCAGGTCGCCCAGCGTAGCCCAGACGACCGCGCCGTCAGGCGCCAACGCCACGGCCTGCCGCGCGGCGGCCTCGCCCGCGCTCCAGCCGCCCCGCTGCACGGCGACGGGCCGCTAATGTCAGGGCGGTTGGTTGGCTCGGCCGGATTGAGCCGCACTGCCCGTTCAGGCCGCCTCGAGTGTGGGCGGTCAGCGGTTGGCGGCGACTCGCTGCGCTCGCCAGTGAGCCAGATCGGCCAGCACAGGCTGCACGGTTAGGGAATGCTCAGGCCAGGGCGATACCGCCCAGCAGGTAGCCACCGGACCGGTCGCGCGGCGCCGGGTTGATTACCCTGGCTGACGGGCTTAGCCGTCGCCGGTAGACCACCCGGCCGGCCCAGGGCCGCGGGGCCAGCGCCAGCATCAGCCGGAAGGGTGGCAGCGGTCGCGGGGACAAGTCGAAGCTCACCTCTAAGATCCACCCAGGTGCCCGGTCACCGCGGCCAGCAGCGGCAGTCCAGGCGGTGGCCGTCCAGCGATCGCACGCCGCGCGGCGATGCCAGGCCATGCGGGATGAAGGTTGCCAGCACCGCGGTAAACGTCAAAAATGCCCAGCAGCCCCGCGCCTTCCCAGGTCGAGCCACAGGTTGCGGTGGGCACGGTCCACCACCGTCTGCCGGCCCCGGTATTAGACCAGTTGCGGTGGATAGACCGCGGCAAAGGTCGTGCGCATGGTGTCCGGCCCGTAACCGAGCCAGGGGCGGGCCTGCAGCAGTGTGCAAGGTCGCCCGCCAGATGGTCAGGCGGGCTGCGCCCGAGTCGGCGCGCGGTATCGTCTGCTGGCGAGGCGGTGGCCAGGCCGGGAAGGTCAGCCAGCGAGCCGAGGGGGCGCTGGGGCAGATTGAGCAGGACGAGTGGGGCGAGGAGCAGGAGTGTTGTTCCGAGGGCATCGCATGAGCCGGCGCTGGCCGGTGTGCCAGGCCCAGGCCAGCGCTAGGTGTCAAGAGGGCCGCGGCCAGGCCGATCCAGTCGCCGCGCGCCAGCGTCAGCGCGAGGCAGGTCAATTCGCCAAGCAGCAGCAGGGCGAGAAGGCTGCCGGCGGTTGATCCAAGCAGCAGCCCCCCGGTCAAGGGCGCCATCAGGACAAGTTGGGAGCCAAGAAAATTGGCGCGCCCCAGGGTTGAAAGCACAGGCGAGGTCGAAGCCGGTCTGCCAGCCCAGGGGAACAACGCCCAGGGCCTGGAGCAGGTCGTAGGCTACGACCGGCCACCGGTCGGCCCACTCAGGCTTCCTACAGGCGCGCCATCTGCTGGCGGTGTGCAGGAGCGGTACGGTCGCAGGAGCAGAGTGGATAGGCGAGCTGGGTCAGCAGAGCGCCTGCTGGCGCTCGTAAGAACCCCGCAGGCTGACCAGAAGGTTGGTTGACTGGAGCGTGGCGAGCACGAGCGCGGAGGCCGAAGGCCACACGGGCCAGAGTAGAGGGGGGTGGCGCCATCCGGCGCTCCAGCGTAGCCGGCGCTGGCGGTCCGCGATCAGGACTTGTCCCAGGCCCAGGGCCGCCAGGATCAACACGAGGAAGCACAGCAGCGCCGCTTTGGGAGCCGAAGGCGTTGTCGCCCAGGGAACCACGGCCACGGCGCACGGCGAACACAACGACAAAGAGGGAGAACCTCGGTCACATCCAGAGGAGGAAGACCGGGGCAAGAGCCGCATGATCTGACTGTGATCATCACACACGACCCTCGGGGACGTAAGCCGGGGACAGGTCACAGCGCGCTTTTGCCGCCGCATCATACCAGGCGCCCCGGTCTCCGGCACGGTGTCCGTGATCAGCGTACGCCGAAAGCAGGGCCAGGTAGGCCCACCTCCGGTGTGGGGGAGAACACGCCCTGTGGTCCCGCAACATCGGGGCACTCGTGCACCATTATCCCTATTGCACAGCAATCGGGGGTTCAGTGTCAATGGGTCGGCGCCACGCTCGTGCGGCCCGGAATTCATTCGGCGGCCGTAGTCGGGAGTAGGGATGCTTGAGTAGTTACGGGCGGGCGTTGTGTTATAATAGGGTCAGACAAGCAGAGGCAGAAAGTGGTAGGTTCTGGATGACGACTAGTCGAGGCGCTGGGGGCTGTCGGTGGAAAACGTCAAGACCTGCCTGGACTGCGCACGGCAGTGGGTGCCAGCGCCTGGCGGATTATTTCATGAGTAGGGGCGAGGAGGGGGACGCCGGTTGGTTGCGTATTCCCCTCTTGTGCTAAACTTGAATTGTCGGGGCCGAAAAACCAACACTCATCCCACGGACAAGTCATGATCTTCGGGGTCGCAGTCTACACGATCTATCGCTCGCTGCGACTTCCAGTTACCGATCGGACAATCATATTCTGAAGGCCCCCATCTCGAATACAAAGAGAGCGCCTACAGCGGTAAGGCTTCGGACATTCGGCAGATGCTGCGCGATGTCACTGCGCTTGCTAATGCCGAAGGCGGCTACCTGGTGATGGGGCATTCGCGAGGATTATGCCAGCCGAGCGGCGGCTTTGTCACCCATTGATGACCCGAAGACCAGGGTTCAAGCGATCAACCAGGCTTGCCTGACGGCATCCAGGAGCGTATCCCCGGCCTGGAGGTGGTGTCTTACGAGATCGGGTTCAACCAGGGGATCATCGTGATTCGCGTGCCGCCAAGCGAACAGCGCCCACACATGATGGCCCGCGACCACAGCACGGATTTTGTCTGTCGCCACGGCGCCGATAAGCGAGAGATGACCCTGGCGGAAATTCGCGAGTTGATCCTGGGGAACCCTTTGGTTCCGGCGACTTGTGGAGTTTGAGTTGTTGGCGCAGGAACAACGGCCAGCGCTGGTCGGCAGGGCAGGCTCACCCTATGCGCAAATCCTGACCGAACGCACCGTGGAGCACTTCCTGCGGCGATACCTGGTGAATCCCACGCCTCCTCACGTCATAGTGATCGTAAGCCCGTTCATCAGCGATCTGGCCGGAGAGATGTACGAACTGAAGGACGGTTCTGGAAGCGGGTCAATGCCGACCGCACGCGCACCTACATCGTGACCCGACCGCCGCGTGAGAGGCTTACCAGCAGGCGGGTATGATCTGCTCAAATGAGTCCTTACGTGGAAATCAGGTATAATGCCGATGTCCATGCAAAGCTGTATATTTGCTGGCACCGGGAAGAAGAGGAGAGTTTCGCGCTTTTGGGTCGGAAACCTGGATTTCCAGCGGCCTGCGCTACAACCTGAGCTTGGCATGATGATCCCGGCCCGCGGTCACGGCAAGGAACTGGTCAGGAACTGTACGACTGGAGCGCCCATGCCTTGCGCACCAAGAGCGAGCGCGCCAAGCCCATTCAAGCCTCTCGATAGGGAGAGGAAAGAAAGTGAGGACAGAAAGATGGAAGACTTCGCCAAATGGTTCTGCCTGAACAATCGCCAGAATTTCACCATTGATCCACAGGTGAATCCAGAAGACGCACAGTATTATTTCCGGCCGCAACGATATCAAGGAGCGCCTGCAGAAGCAGATCCGCTGCGCCTTTATTGCGCCCGGCATCCCGGAAGCTGATGGTTTGTGGGACCTTACGGGTCGGGCAAGACGCAGACCCTCTATTTCCTTGAATACTACCTGAAGACCCAACCGCCCAACTCCGCGAAGGGCGCGCCACGCACCTTGTATGTGACCATCGAGATGCGCGGCAACTCCAACGCGGCGCATCTGCACATGCAACTGATGGAAGCGCTGGGCAAGGACACGGTGGCTGTTTGGGTGCGCAAGCTCTTTCGATGAGGCTAAGGACTTCGACACGGCTCTCCTGGAATTGGCGAACAACGATTCGAACATTTTCCGGCCCTGAAGGAGCTTCGTGCGACCGGTGAATCCCCATTTGTCGCCTGGCGGTGGCTCACCGGTCAGGTGCTCAAGACAAACGAGTTGAGCGGTCTCGGTTAACGCGCAACTTGGGCGAAATTGGGGCTGAAGACCTGGTAGAAGCGATTGTAGCGGTCTGAAATCTTGCTGGCAGAGTCGGCGAGAAGCTAATCTTCCTGATTGACGAGTTGGAGGAATTGCAGAACGTCAAACCGGGTGATGCGGCCGAGTCTATCCACCAGTACATATTTCAGTGCCGATTGGCCGAGCTGGCCAATGCCAGCGTCGGCTTTCTGATCGGTTCCAAAGCGGACGTATTGGATGACGCGCCTCCGATCTTGCGGCGCGGCGATATCGTGGGCCGCGCCGGATCGAGTAACTACATTGATATTCCTCCGCTTCCTGCCGTAGCCGATGTCAAGAAGTTCATCAAGGAGTTGCTGCGCAACCTGACCTCGGAAGCGAGTGCCTGGCTAAGATCGCCAACAAAAACCTTACGAATACCGAGGTGGGTATCTTCCCATTCGAGACCAGCGCGCTCGAGACACCGGCCGACTATGCTACATTAAGATATTTCCGCGGGCACCGCCGTTACATCATCAATGCGATCAACGAGTGCGCCATCCAGGCCTGGGATGAAGGAAAACTGTTGATTGACGACGCCACCGTCAATGCCGTCGCTCAGTTTGTCTTCGCCTGAGAGTAACCGTGAAAAAGTTTACCGTCAAGCCGCGCCACTTCTCGAAACGTCGCCATCCTGGGCGGCCCTGGAAGAACAGGAGACCGGCTGGTTTCACTTGGGCCGTCTGGTAGAAACCGGCGCGCCCGTGGATGCGCGCTTCGATACGGCACGCATGTCGTCTCTATCTTCGGCAAGCGTGGCTCAGGTAAGTCTTACACGATGGGCGATGCTGGAAAGTTACTGCACGCGAGAAGCCGAAACCAGCATCGGTTCCGTGGCGCGACACCGCCGTATTGTTGCTCGATACGCTCGGCATCTTCCAGTGGACAGATATCTCGCTCGGCGAGGGATCGACAGCGCGGTGTTGCGCAGCCAGCGCGCAGTCTGGCGTGGCTGGAACCTGAAGCCCGAGGCGCTCGACGATGTGCAGGTGTGGGTCCCTGGCGGCACGCGGGGAAGAGACGCCGGCCAGCCATCGAGACTTCGCGGTGCGCACGTCCGACTTCAGCGCGGATGATTGGGGCTATCTGTTCAACCTGGATATTTACCAGGATCGCATGGGCCAACTGTTGAACGACGCCTTCATCAAGGTGACGCTCTGAAGGCTGGCGCATACTGAGTCCAGGTTCTTCCCGGCCAAACCGGTCTATTCGCTGCTCGATCTGATCCAGTGCGTTAAAGATGACAGCGAGATGAAGGAGAGTTACCAGCCTGAGACCCGCCGGGCGGTGCTCCAGCAGTTGGCGACGTTTCAGCGGAACCCGCTCTTCGAGGATGCGGGAACGCCGCTCACCGAGCTGCTGACCCCAGGCCGGATGAACGTGCTGGTGATGAACCGCATGTCCGGCCCGCTGCGGCTGGTCATCCTGAGCGCCGTGATTCGGCGCTGATGGACGAGCGCATGGCGTTCAGAGACGGAGAAGCACCTGGCGATTCGCAGCGATCTCAGCGCCGAGGAACGGGAACGGTTGCGCGGCTACTCTGGCCGGTGCGGTGCCGCGCACTTCTGGTGGCGCTGGATGAGGCGCAGAACGTCCTGGCTTCGGAACGGCGCACTGCCGCCGGCGAGAATCCTGACCCGCTACGTGCGCGAGGGTCGCAACTACGGCCTCTCCTTCATGGTGGCGACGCAGCAGCCCACCCGTTGGACAGCCGCATCCTGGCCCAGGTGGACACGTTGATCGCCCACAAGCTGACCGTGCAGGGGGACATTGATTACGTGCGGCAAGAACATGAATCGAACCTGCCACAGGAAGTCGTCCACGCCGGCCGCACGCTGGAATTGATGACCTCTTTGCGCAGCCTGGACGTAGGTCAGGCGCTGGTGTCGAACACCGAGGCCGACCGCGCCGTGCTGCTGACATCCGCCCGCGCCAGTGTGCATGGAGGCTTCTAGCCGTGCCTGAGCTTCGCGTTGGATCGCATCACCTGGCCCATGCAGCGCCTGGGTTATCTCAAGCGCCTGGTCAAACGCGCCACCACGACCAGCACTTCCAACCTGGATAACTTGGGACACGACTTGCTGATGCCGTAACGCGCAAGGTGCGAATGCCGCTGGACGAGCGCCTGGGACCTACATCAAGGTGCGTCTGTTTGATAACGCGCACGCGACGATCAAGCAGCAAGCGGATACATGGCTGAAGAATGGCGGCGAGCCGCCGGTTGTTGCGATGGAGCTGCAGACCTCTATCTTGCAGATGCCCGGTTGCCGTCGGGTGTCGGGAAGTTGGTACGCGAGCGACTGGCGGAAGTATCCGCCTTTGGGCGTGAACCTCGGCTTGATTCGCGAGGGAACCTATCCGGCAAATACTCGGGCCTTTCACTGCTTTACTTCACCCCGAGGCTGAGTTGCGGGCTTCTTCCAGGAGTTTTCCCAGAAGCGAATCCCTTTGCGCTCAATCACCGTCAGGCAAGATCCTCTTTCTGTATGCATTACTCGAGAACGACGGCGAGGGGTGCTCGTCCTCTCTGGAACCAACTGCAATAGCGGCTCCGAACCAAACTTTCTCCGATCGCGATGCCGGGAACCCGCTACCGAGATCTATCGCAGCATTGTGGCCCGCCATCGCACCCGCCTCCTGCCGGTCGATAACGCGATCGGCTTGTCGTTCTGGAGAAATCCGCTGATAGCATAGCTAGGCAGGCGTCGCCAGGCGGACAAATACACGGCGTGAACGGCACGAGAGAACGCTTCTGCGTGTTCGACTCGAGCCATATGTCGACATCGGCCTTTCTGCAAGCCCGAACCCTTAAATATGAATACGATTTTGTGACGCGGGCGAACCTGGGCCGAAGCGTTGGCAAACACGGAGACCAGCCAGGCCATCGGCGACTTTCCCGGCGAACCGCTTTTCTTCACCAGCGGCCGCAGCGTGGGCGATCCCGGCGCAGCCGATTTCGGCGTCGGAAGAGATCGTGCCGTACTTGCAGCGTGCTTCGAAGGCCATCAAGAGTCCCGGCGGCTATGCGCCCATCGAGGAACTGGCGCTGGTGGCGGGCATCGAAGGGTTGCTGGATCACGGCCTGATCATCGAGCCGGAGGTCGCGCGCAAAGCGATCATCGCCTACCAAAAAGATCATCCCTACGAGGTACGCTTCACTGTGGATCGCATGGGGGTATTGGCCCACGCCCGTTTCGTGGTCCCAGCGAGCCTGCCTAATGAGCGAAATGGTTGACCGGAACGACGAAGTCCTGGCTATCTTCCAGAGAGCCATCCCACAGGCGCCGCCCCTGAGGACGGATGAACCTTTCGCTGCCCCAACCCGGCCGAGGTTGGCAATCCAGCACGCGCTTCACCGTTGTTGTGAAGCAACGCCGCTGGCGTTGATCGGCATCACCTCTCCGAACCTCACCCCAAATCGGCAGGGCTTCGTCGGATACCTGGCGCGACGAGCGCGCGCCCGCCGCGCGGCCTACCTGGTGTTGACCAGCCAGCGTGAGACGCTGTTGATCCGTACACCCCGGCGTGATGGAGATGCGCTGGAGGTGCTGCGCGCTTATCCGACCGAACATCTCATCCTCTCGCATGCGGACGATGCGCTGTCTCCCCTGGAGCGGGCTGTCTTGACCGATCTGGCCCTGCGAGTGGCTGTTGATCTTGCCACGCTGCACAGCGACGGCCATCTCGATTTGGTGATCCCTGACGCCGACTTTTCGTTGGACGATTGACGCACGCCGTTGACATCCTGAAGCCGGCGGTCAAACAGGCGTTGCAAACCAGGCTCGGCATGGATCCCCGTTTTGCCCAGGAGATCGAAGGGTGGGCTGCCCACAGGGCATCCCCGCCGACCTGCGCTCGCCGGATTTTGCCGAAGCGGTTACGCGACAGGCGATCTTACCGGCTGCTTGGCAAGATCATCTTTTACCAGAGCTTGCGCCGCGTCATCGCCGGGCTGCCGGAGATGAAGCTGGAGGGCCTGGATACGAGCCAGGTCTTGCCCAAACTGAATGCCTGCTTTGCCGAAGCGCACAAGATTGACTACCACGCAGTCTTCCGCGAGGGACGTGGTGGATCGCTTGCCCCATCCCGCGGCGGCCGGCTGGGAGCTGGCGGCCCTGGTCGGCGACTTGAACACGCGTGATTTTGCCCACCTGCCGCAAGACGTGGTGGGCGCGGTCTTCGAGCGGTTGATCCCGCCGGAAGACCGCCACGCGTTGGGTCAGTTCTTCACCCCGGAGCCGCTGGTGGATCTGACCGCGGCGTTTTGCATCCGTCAGCCGGACGATGTGGTGCTGGACGCGACGTGCGGCACCGGCACCTTCCTGATCCGCAGCTACGACCGCAAGCGCACAGCCCTGGGCCTGCACGATCACAGCCGCCAGTTGGCGCAACCCTGGGGCGGACATCGCGCCTTCCCCGCCGAGCTGGCGACCATCAACCTGTTCCGCCAACAGGTGGGAATGCCCGGCAACTTCCCGCGCATCTTGAACGACGATTTCTTCAGCGTCGTGCCGGGCGGCTGCTACAAGTTCCCGCCGCTGAAGGCCGTTGCCAGACCAGACCAGCACTCCAGGAGATTGATGAACCGATCCCCCAGTTCGACGTCATCGTGGGCAACTTCCCTACATCGGCGCGGCCCGCATCGAGGAGCGCGAAAGGGGCTACCTGAAGCGCATCGCCCGGCGGCTGGCCGACGAGTGCTGCAAGCCTGGCCGGAAGGTTCACCTTTGCGGCGCAGGCCGACGACAGGGAGTTCCGGCTGGCGCTGGAGCAAGGACTGATGTCACGCCCTTCATCGAGAAGGCGCAGCCGATGATCTCGGCCTTCGCCGATCTGTACGTATCTCTCTTCTGGCACACCGCGGCGTTCTTGAAACCGGGCGGCCGCATGGGCATCGTCACCTCCAACGCCTGGCTCGACGTGGGCTACGGCTATGCCCTGCAGCGCTTCTTCCTGATCACTTCAAGATCGTGGCGATCCTGAAAGCCGCTGCGAACCCCTGGTTCACCCAGGCCGCGGTCAACACCATCGTGACCATCCTCGAACGCTGTGACTCGGCGCCGAACGGGACGCCCACCCGGCGCGCTTCGTCAAGATCAAGAAGCCGTTGGCTGAGCTGATCCCGTGGGACATGCGGTTGGACGCCATGAACCGCTGGCTGGGGCTGGACAGGCTGGTGACTCGGATCAAAGCCGTGGGCGAGGATGGCGCTACGGGCACACCTGAACAGCCCTTCGCCTGCGAGGATGCCGATTTTCGGGTGCGCGGTGCGGCAGGGCGCGCTGCAGGCGCAGGTGGAGGCCGCGGGTCAGACCGCCAAGTGGGGTGTCTACCTGCGCGGCCCCCAGGTCTACTTCGGAACTGTTGGCGCAGGCGGGCGAGGCGCTGGCACTGCTCAAGGATGTGGCGCCGCCTACCTTTGGCAGCAAAACTGGCATCAACGAGTTCTTCCACTTCGATAGCGCCAAAGCCGCCGAATGGGGCATCGAGCCGGAGTTCCTGTTTCCCCTGCTGAAGTCGCCCGGCGACTCCGACCGCATCCCCGTGGACGAGGGCGAGCTCAAGCTCAAGGTGTTCGTCTGCCGCCTGACCAAAGACGAATTGCGGGCGGTCGGCAAGCTCAACGCCCTGCGCTACATCGAGTGGGGCGAACAGCGGGTGTTCGCTTCGGGCGCGCAAACGGGACAAACCTGGCCGCACGGCGCCGAGGTTAAGGGGCGCAAGCCCGGTTGGCAATGTTGCCTGAGTATCGGGGCCGCCGGCCCAACTCTTTGCCAGCGCATACGGCGAACGCCACCTTCACAAGTACAGCGAAGCCGTTGATCGCCGACAAACGTCTCTACTTTCTCTCCGGTCGCAGGGGTGGAGGACGCGCTTGTCGCGGCAGTGATGAATTGCAGTCTCACAGCCTTCATGACTGAGTTGGCAGGTCGCGTCAGCTTGGGTGATGGCGCTGGAATTGGACTGTAGAGGACGCCGCCGTTGGTCTGCGCGTCCCTGATGTCCGCAAGTTTGATGCGCAACAGCGCGCCCAGATCCAGGCGGCGTTCAAGCCGCTGCTGGCGCGACCCATCGGCCTGGTACGCGAGGAGATTGGCAAGCCCGACCGGCGCCAGCTCGACGCATCGGTCTTGCGCCGGGCCTCGACCCTGACCGTTGGTTGCCGGGCCATCTACGATGGCTTGCTCACGCTGGTGGGCGAACGCGCCGGCCTGGGCCGGCAGCGCGGCTAAGCACGCCGGGCGCGGCCCCAAAAGGCCGCGGCCCGTGTCGCCGAAGGGGGTCCTGGCCGACCTGCTGCCCGACGGCTGCGGCGCCCCGATGCCTTCCTCGCCGGCAGCACAGCGCGGCGTTTTTCGAGATCCGCCTGCCCGGCAAGCCGCTACGGCATCGCGCTACTTCTTCGGCGGCGAAGAACTGTCCACTGCCGACGGCGAAATCTTGAAAGCCGCCAACAAATTCGAGGCGTTACGTCCTGTACGCGCAGGCCAACGGCCAGCCGGTCGCGCGCCTGCCGGAAAAGCCGATCGAGGTCTCACGCGCCGTGGCTGATTACAGCAAATACCTGCGCGATCTGCGCGGCAGATTCAGCAGGCCTCACTTCTGGCCCGCACCTCGATCGCGCGGCCGAGCGGTTCATGGTCGAAGCCTGGCGCAGGCTGGGCCTGCCGGATACGATGGAGGACCGATGATGTTGAGGAACTCAACCTGCGGGCCTGGCTCCTTCCAAACCGTGCCCGATCCTGAATTTGCAAGAATCTGGGCCGGACGCCGTCGCACCAAACTGCAGATTGATCAACTGCTCAGCAAGATGCAGATGGCTCCTCGATCAGGGCTGCGCTTCGTATGGGCGAATTTTGGTATGGGCAAGACGCATACACTGATGCACCTTCGTTACTTGTGCAGCAAGACCGCCTTCGCCTTGATTCCCGTCTACGTTGTCTTTGCCCAGTAAGCCGGTCGGTTTCCTGGACACATATCGCTTATTGCCACCGAGCTGCCCTTTGAGTACCTGGGGGAACAGCTCCTCAGGGTTGGCGGTTCGCCTGGCGGCGTTGCGCAGCACCCAATGTTCACCAGGACTCTGGCGTCGTGAATGCCTTACTGGCGATACGTAGCGGCGACAGCGAGCGGGTTATGGCTGCACGCCAGTGGTTGACTGCTCAACCTGGCCTGGGAGCACGCGATCTGCGCACGTTGAACGTGACCTATCGCATCAAGACCGCCGAGGACGCCATTCAAGCACTAACGACTTTGACGCAGCTTGCCGCCTACAAGCCCGGCAAACCAGCAAAGCTCGTTATTTTGCTCGATGAGTACCAGCGATTAGGCGCGCTCAAGCCGGCTGTGCGCAATGACATCAACGCTGCCATGCATGCCTTTTTCAATGCCAATCCAACTGGGAACCGAGATCATCCTGACCTTCTCGTTCGGCCATCGGAATAACATCAAGTTCATGCTGAATGAGGAACTGCTGAGTCGAGCAGAACTACAGACTCTGAATCTTGACGTTCTCACCCCCGACGAAGCTTTGAATTCTTGCAGGATTTGTTGTCTCAGTTCAGGATAAGACCCGCACCCAACGGGACGTTTCCATTTCATGCGGGCTTGCGTGAGATTATCCACCATATTGCGGCCAGTACGGCGTTGACCCGCGACGCTTGATGCTTTACTGCAATCACGTTCTACAAGAGTGCAGTTAGCGGGTGTCCTGGAGATGAAATAGAAGTCACGATGTGCAAGCATACCTGGCACAGATAGATGCCGATAATCTCGATTCCTGATCAATCAGAGCCCACATAGCGTGCCTCGCCATATCGGACGTGGAGACATAAGCATAGACACTTGGAACCGTCGGAGAATGGAGTATGCACATACGCAAGAGCCGAGATTTTTCATTGGTTCATCGTCCAATGGATCACGATTTTCAGGTTATTGTCGGTGAGAGACGTCGTCCACTTCGTTGATGATGTTGAGATCACCGGTATGACTATCCAGCGTGCCTCGATCACACGAGTTTTGATTGCGAAGACTGCTCATTCTTCTTTGAGGATAAACGCAGCGACAAAATGTCGCTTGCGAAGATGCCGGACTGAACGACAGGAAATATGGGAGGAAATTCAGCCGCTTATTGCCTACCAAAAGCGATGTATGGCAATTAGCAGCGCCATTCAGCACGAGCTTGCCGCGCACGGACGAGAGCTACATAACAGCGTCATTATCAAGATGGTGATGGAACGGTATCCGTTACTGGAAGCCGATGAGCGCCTGATATGTCATGCGCTGCGATCTATGCCTTCAGATGTTCGAGCAGGTCAGCCCCGGCGTGTATAGGGCGAGAACAACGGACCAAGCGACTGAGGTGTAATCGCGAGAGTATGCCCTCAAAAAAGCTAGGGCCAGGTCACGAAGAGATGCTGACCACCCCGCCCGGCGGCATCGTTCTGCCTTGCTGAGAGCCGCAATGCTCGCTATAATTCGGCGCAGGTAAAGGATAAAGAGAGATCATGCGAGTTCAGTTGGCGCAACCTGTAAGGAGCGATCCATGAGTCGTCACGACACAAAGCACAGTAAGAAGATGCGGGGGATGCTCAATCTGCCGCCCTGCGCTGCTTCCCTAACGCCTCAACGCTTTGTGGGGCGATCCGGCCTGGCCACAGGGAGACGACGCGGCTCTGCAAGGTGAACTTGACGCGCTGAGCAAGGGCGTCTCGTCCGTCAATCTGATTGCTACGCTGCTCAAGGCTTACCAGGTCGCGCCGGTTCAGGCGCAGACACGGCTCGATCATCTCATCCCGGCCTGGCTGCGCAGCCGGGGACATCTGCCCGCGCTGCGTGAGGCGGTCGCGCGGAACTCCCTGGCCGGCGCCGAACGCGAGCGGGCTGCGGCATGGCTGCAAGCAGTGGGCGAAACTCCTGCCATACAGCCCCAGACACAGGAGCCGGACGCCTTTTTCGATGCCTTTTTTCATGGCAACCGCTCGCAGGTGGTCATCATCATTTTCTGGTATCGCGACATGCAGCGCACCCAGGTTCAGGGAATGAGTTTCTTGTTGGATTACAACCCACCCTGGGACGGCGCGCTCAAAGACATTACCCACTTCCCGCGTGAAACTCCGTTCATGGCTTTGCAGAAATACGTGGAGTTCTGGGAGAGGGACGGGATGCCGATGACGCGTATTGGTCCGGTTGAGGCCAAACGACTCGTCCTGCGAGCGTTGACATGTAACCAGGGCAGCAACATTCGACTGCCGCTTGACCTGATCGCAAACCGCGCCAGTTTTATCCGCTATGTGTTACCCCTCCCCGACGGCCCCGAAACGCCCCCATTCAGCGAAAGTGATTTCGATACGCTCGCCCAGACAGGACAGCGCCCCGAAGAGATCTCGTACTTCGAGCAGACCGTCGCTCGCCGTGTGCGTACAGAAGACGGCCAGGAGATACTGATCATGGGCGGCGGCATGGAAGACGATTGGTAGGTGGAACTCTACTCCGAGGTGCATTTTCTTGTTCGTGCTTCGAGTCATTCAGATTGCGCTCGCGCAGCCCAACTAACTTGCCCAACGTAGTAGTTCGTAGTATGATGTGCATAATGTCCGTATTATGAAGACATTTTGCACATGGGTCTCCGTATGAAGACGATCAATCATTTCACCAGGCTCTATGAGATCGGCGAAGAGCAGGCCGGTTACTTCACGACGGCGCAGGCCGAAGCAGCGGGTGTGGACCGCCGCCGGCTGGCGTACTTCGCCAACGTTAGTCGCGTGCAGCGCATCCGTCCTGGCGTCTACCGACTTACGCAGTTCCCGCACTCGCGCCACGAAGATCTCGTGATTGCCTGGTTGACGGTCGGCTCCCGCTCGGTCATCTCTCACGAGAGTGCCTTGCTTCTATACGAACTCTCAGATGTGCTGCCGGAGGCGATTCACCTGACGGTCCCGCCAACTACCTCGCGACGGCATCGTGGCCTTCGCCTTCACACCAATCAAATCGGCCCGGACGACATTACCCACTATGAGGGGCTGCCCGTGACGACCATACCGCGCACCATCGCAGATGTTGCCGTGGCCGGGCTTTCTGATGAGTTTGTGATACAGGCGGCGCGCGAGGCGATGCGCGCTGGTCTGACTACTCCGGCCGAACTGCTGGCTGAGGCGAGGCCGCGAAGTAAACGCCTGGTTCGAATGCTGCAGCGTGCGCTAACGGAGGACGCTCAACCATGAATTACCAAACCGGTTATGCTTTTCGCCGTGCGCTCGAAGCGCGCCTTCTCAAGCAAAGCACCGAAGGATCGCTATCATTGGTGCGCCTGCGCAAGCTAATTGCTTTTGACCGCTTCCTGGCCCGCCTGTTAGCTGTGCAGCCAGACGGCTGGCTACTGAAGGGTGGCCTCGCCCTGCAACTACGACTGGGGCAGCGCGCTCGCACTACCAAAGACGTTGACGTACTGCTGCGCCTACCGCGTCCGGAGATTGGCCCAACCCTGTTACGAGCAGCAAATCTCGATTTGGGCGATTGGTTCAGCTTTATGGTGCAGCGTGATCCCACCCCTCTGCCCGGTCTGGCTGACGGAGGGTGGCGATTCTTCGTCAATGCTCGCCTGTCAGTGATCAGGTAGGCTCCGTACAAGGGGCCGGATCATTGGTAGACTCCTGTGGCCGGGTGAAACTCGAACCACCCTTTCCACCAGGTGCGCTGCACCGGCAGCGGCTCTGGGGCGCCGGCTGTTTCTTCTTCTGACTGCGCCGCGGCCAGGCGCCAGGCTTGCACACGATCTCCGGTCGGATCGTAGGTCAGGCGCAGGTTGACGCCGCCCAGGCTGTCGTTGATGACGCCGGCCTGGCGCAAGGTTGCCAGGGGATAAGCGCGCGCCTCGCCGGCCAGGCTGACGCCAATCACCGGCGCGTGCATGGGCAGGCGTCGGTCGTTCGCGCTGAGGCCCGGCAGCGCGGCGGCATGGGCGGTGGCAAATTCTAACACGCGCATCACCAGGGCACGCGGCGCACGCCCGCTCCACTCCGCCGGCTCAAGCGCCACTACCGTGTCAGGATGTTCGGTGCGCCAGGCGGCCCAGGTCATTTGCTCTCCGCCCAGCCATTCCAGTTTTGCGCCGGCCAGGGGGCCGATCAGGGCCTCGCCCGTGGCATGCTGCCACAGGGCGCCGGTCTCACGGTCGCGCATGATCATGTTGCGACGCCAGACCGCGGCCGTCTCGAAGGTCAGCGGCTGGCCGGCGATGTTGGCGGCATACACGATGCCGCTGCGACAGGCCGCTCACCAGGCGGCCAGCACAGGCGCGCCGGCGACCTGGTCATTGACCAGGTGATGCGGCGCCAGCGTCTCCAGGCTCCAGGCCACGGGGCGGCCGGCGATCACCGCGCCCAGGACAGCCGCTCGATCTGCCAGGCCGGCTTCAGCGGCCGCGGCATGGCGCGGCCGGTCGAGCGCCACCAGGATGCGCGCGGCGTTGTTGAAGCCGGAGAGGGGCGTCAGCGCCGCTGTGAGCAGCAGGACGACCCCCTGTCCGCTGCTGGGGTGGAGGGCGTAGGCGGTCAGCGCGCAGGTCCAGGCGACAGCAGCAACCAGGAGTTGCACCCGTTTGATGCGATAGAGCAGGCCCAGGCCGGCCCAGGGGGCGAACGTCACCCACTGATAGGCGAAGATTGCGGCCACGCTGAGCAGAAGCGCGCTGAGCGAAAGTGCAGTTGACATCCGGTTCTCCTCTGAAAATGCGCTGCTGTCCATGAGCCATTTTCATCAGCAGGGGTGTGCCATGGCTCATAGATAACTCCGTTGCAGATGAACAGCCGGGGGTGCGATGTTCGATTGTACTACCAGGCAGGCATTTCTGCACGATCAGGCGCCACCCGTTCGGCGTCAGGCTAATGTCCGGCAGATGAAGGCGAAGGCGAGACGCTCACGCTTGAGCGCCTGTCTTCGGTGCAGGAGCACATAGGCCCAAAGCGGCAGGGTCTTCGGAAGGCCGCGAAACGGATGCGGTGCGCCGTTGATGAACAGGCGCAATTGCCCAAAGAAGAAGAAGCGCAGCATAGTTCAGGATGGAATCTTGCATGCGAGTGCCATAGTGTCGGCTATTATACACGAAGCGAGCTGTATGTTACAATAATGACTATTATAGACTGGTAGGTACACGTATGGAATCAAGCGCCTATGATGTGATCGTGGTGGGAGCGGGAATGGCCGGCCTGACGGCCGCGGCCTACACCGCGCGGGCAGGCCTGAAGGTGCTGCTGTGTGACAAAGAGAAGAACACCGGAGGGTTGGTCAATTCGTTCGAGTATAAAGGCTTCGTCTTCGATGGCGGGATCCGGGCGATCGAGAACTCGGGGATCGTAGCGCCCATGCTGAGGCAGTTGGGCTTGCAGGTGGATTTCCTGCCCAGCCCCGTCTCGATCGGCATCGGCGAGGATGTGGTCTGGATCGAGTCGAAGGCCAGCCTGACGGCGTACCAGGCGCTGCTGGAGAAGCACTTTCCCGCCAACAAGGACGACATCGCGGCCATCATGCGGGAAATTGTGAAAATCATGGGCTACATGGATGTGCTCTATGGCATTGACAACCCGTTGTTCATGGACTTGAAACGCAACCCGGGCTACGTGTTCAGGACGATCCTGCCGTGGATGCTCAAATATGCGCTGACCGCGCCGAAGATTGCCCGCCTCCGCGAGCCGGTGGAGGAGTATCTCGCCAGGTTTTCGGCCAACCAGGCGTTGATTGACATGATTGCCCAGCATTTCTTTCAGAAGACGCCGACACATTTCGCCCTGAGCTATTTCAGCCTCTACCTGGATTACCGCTATCCCAGGGGCGGAACCGGCACGCTGCCCCAAGCCCTCGAGCGCTTCGTGCTGGAGCACGGCGGCGAAATTCGGCGCGAGACCCTGATCACGAGTCTTGACCCCGGACGACGCCAGGCGGTGGATGACCGGGGCAATGTCTACCAGTACAAGAAGCTGGTCTGGGCCGCGGATCAGAAGGCGCTCTACCGGATCGTCAACCCGGCATCCGTAGCGGACAGGCAGGCTGGCGAACGCATCCGGGCCAGAAAGGAAAGCCTGGTGGGGAAAGTCGGCGGCGATTCGGTTCTGACCGTGTATCTCACGGTGGACATGGAGAGCAGCGCCTTCGGGCGCATCGCCAGCCCGCACTTCTTCCACACGCCGTCAACGGCCGGTCTTTCCCAGGTCAGGCTGGACGAACTGCGCATGGCTGGCCCAGAGAGCGCCGCCGGGCTGATCGCCGACCGGTCTCGCATCGAGGATTGGCTCAGACGCTACCTGGAACACACTACGTACGAGATTTCCTGCCCCGTTCTGCGGGATCACACGCTGGCCCCCGCGGGCAAGACCGGACTCATCGTCAGCTCGCTCTTCGAATACTCGCTGACCAAGCACATCGCGGCGCTGGGCTGGTATGACGAGTTCAAACAGCTCGTGGCTGACCACATGATCCGGGTGTTGGACGCCAGCATTTATCCAGGGCTGAGGGCCGCCGTCATGGACAGCTTCACGTCCACGCCGCTCACGATGGAACGGATCTCAGGCAACTCGGACGGCGCCATCACGGGGTGGGCATTTACCAATGATGTCATGCCGGCTGTGCGCAGTCTGCCGGGGGTGGCCAGTTCGGTGCTGACGCCGATCCCGGACGTTTACCAGGCAGGACAATGGACCTACAGCCCAGCCGGGCTGCCCATCTCGATTTTGACCGGCAAGTTGGCCGCGGACAGGGTCCTCAAGGCCCTGGCGTAAGGCCGGTCAAGCGCAGGCTCGCCTCCCAGACCCGCCGGCCCATCTCCCGATCCAGGGCCGGCGCGGCCGGTTTCTCTTCGATGGTCAGGTGAAAGAAGCGGCCGCTGACGTCCGCCAGTTCGGGCGCGGCCGCGAGGTAGTGCAGCGCTGCGCCGGAAATGACGGAGTCCTTGAGCGTGCCCCAGATGATATGATGCAGAAACCATCGGTACAACGGCCCGTTGTTGTTGCCGATGTTCGTCCTCACGTCCCCCGGATGCATGGCATTGATGGTGACGCCCGTGCCTTGCAGGCGGTCGGCGAATTCCCACGTGGCCAGCAGTTGCGCGACTTTGGACGCGCCGTAGCCCCGATAGCCGTTGTAGCGCCTGTGCGCCCAGTTCAGATCAGCCAGATCCAGCCCGCCGAACCTGTGACCTTCGGAGTTCACCTGGATGATGCGGGCAGGCGCGCTCTGCTGCAGTCGTTCGAGCAGAAGGTGCGTCAGGAGAAATGGCGCGAGGTGATTCACGCAGAACACCGTCTCGAAACCACCCCCGGTGAAGGTTCGGGTCGTCGAAAACAGCCCGGCCGAGTTGATCAGCACGTCAATCCGGGGATAGTCTCGCAGGAGCACCGCGGCCGCGGCGCGGACGCTGGCGAGATCGCTGAAATCTGCGAGGACGATTGCGACCGGCGCGTTGCTGCGTGCCAGCAGCTCTCTCTGCACAGCCTTCGCCTTATCGGGGTTCCGACAGAGCATGACGATGTGGGCGCCGGCGCGGGCAAGGCGTCTGACGGCCGCCAGCCCTACGCCTGAGGTTGAGCCGGAGACGACGCAGAGTTTCCCGGCCAGGGAAGCGGTGGTGGTCCCCTGGCTGGCCCGGCGGTTCGTGATGAACGCAAGTTCGTCCGGCAACTTGAAGGCGGGCATGGCTTCTCCCTTCAACCAAAGACTCTGCGCATGAAGCGGCGATAGGGCGTCTTGAGCGGCGGGATTCCGTCAAGGATAGCGCCCCACAGGTCGAAATAGTCGCGTTGTGCGATGATGCGGCCGTCCTCGTGCAGAGTGAGCTTGGTGCTGCCGTAGACGGGATTGGGTGGATACTTCGTGAAAGCCATCGTCATGATCCAGTCCATCAGGATGATGTTGGAGTTCTGGGCGATGGAGAGGATCTGCATGTGCAGGCTCTGACAGCGCTGCGTCAGGCGTTCGCAGAGGCCGACGAATTCTTCGATCCCTTCGATGCGCTGGATGGAATCCTGGAAAACGATGTCCGGGTGATAGTACGGATAGAGATGGGACCAGTCCGGTTTCCCGTCGGCGTTATAGGTTCTGCCCCACAATTCCCTGACGACACCGGTGTCCAGTGTCCTCAGCAGGCCGATTTCATTGTTCCCAAGCAGCGCGAGACTGAGGTTCGCCCTCTTTGGTTCCCGTTCTTCCAGTTCTTCGAGTTCTTGCAGTTCTTGCAGTTCTTGCATTGCTTCCATTGCGCTTCATCTCCAAATGTTTCTACGAGGTTCAGGGGGGGACCGGTCTGCCCCGGCCAGTCGCACATTATACCCGGCGAACGCGGTTCTGTCTACAGTTCAGGTGACGCCGTGACCCCCACTAATACAACAAGGCCGGCCCACAGACCACAGCCTGCGACCGACCTTGTCCTCGTGGGCAGGCAAGTTATGTTTCGTGCGACACCTATCCGACCTCGCGGCCGGCGCTCAACCCGCGCCCGGCCTCCGGCTCAAAAAAAACGTAATCAGTCATCCCCACTGATTACGTTTTTCACCATCACAACGTAATCAGTCACGGCAGTTGCAAACCCCGTTCACAATCCTCGGCCCCCGACTCAAAAAAAACGTAATCAGTCATCCCCACTGATTACGTTTTTCGTAATCACTCTCATCACAACGTAATCAGAAC
>NZ_JADIZS010000064.1:0-30177 GCF_016704685.1 Candidatus Amarolinea dominans | reverse complement strand
GCAGTCCTTCGTCGTACACGTGACGCAGACCGCCGCGTCGCGCACCTTGACTTCGCTGGGGCTGACAAGCGAGCCGAAGAAGTTGAATTGGCCGACCGGGCAAACATATTTGCAGAAGGCCGCACCCTGGAACAGGGTGTCAACCACGAAGGCCACCGCGAAGTAGGCCAGAATCAGCCAGGCGGTCAGCCAGGGGCTGGCCCACAGGTCCCAGCGCTCATAGGCAAAGAAGAAGAAGACGAGCAGCGCCAGCGCCAGCCATTTGCTGCGCAGCGCACGCGGCAGCGGCCGGCCGCCGGCCAGGAAGCGATTTTGCAGCCATTTGCCCAGGCGCCGCGGCAGCATGAAGGGGCAGGCAAAGCAGAAGAGGTTGCCGATGACGAGCAGGCTGAGCACCAGGAAGCCGCGGTACTGGATCCAACTGGTCACGGTTGCCAGGTTCTTGGGCGCCAGGCTGGGGCCGGTCAGCCCGTCGAAGATCAGCACAGCGCTCAGGATCAGAAAAACGGTCTGCACGGTCGTGCGGCTGTGACGCCAGCGCAGAAAGCGGCCCAACAGCGGCCAGCGCAGCAGGTCGGCCGCTGATTGCCGCAGATAGGACGATTGGGCGGGTGTGCGCGAGTGTGTCATGGCGCTCCTGTTCTACCAACGATCGAACTGTGGGCTGGCGTTGCCTTGCAGGCCAACCATCGCGTTACGGCTCCGTCACCCCCACCGGGAAATCGGCCTGCGCCTGGCGGCCGTCCGGCAGCGTCACTTTGACCGTCACCACCCAATCGCCGCCCATCGTCCAGTTGAAGGGCGCGGTGTAAAGCCCATCCTGACCGCCGGTGGCGGCGGCGAATACGGGCACCATGCCGGCGTGAATCATGTTGCCCTCGACCGACACCGCGGCATCTTCCACGGGCCGACCCGCCGCGTCGGTCACCTGCACCGTCAACGTGGCCGCGCCTGTCTGGACGCTGCCCGCGCCCGTGCGCAGCTCGATGCGCAGATCGCTCACCGGCGTCGCCCTTCCGCCGCAGGCGCTCAATATCAACAGAGTCAACATCAACAGAGTCAACGCCAACAGTGCGCCGATCAACCCCACGCGCCGCATGTGACGCACGTGTCTGGCTGTCGTCCACCTGGCGCCCCTTCCCCCTCGGTACAGATCATCCCTCATCATCCACATCTCCGATCTCCGATCCCCGATCTCCGCTCTCCGCTCTCCGCTCTCCGCTCTCCGCTCTCCGCTCTCCGCTCTCCGCTCTCCGGTCTCCTCCGCTCTCCGGTCTCCGCTCTCCGGTCTCCGATCTCCGCTCTCCGCTCTCCGCTCTCACTCCGCTCTCCATCTCCGCTCTCAATTCTCCTCCCCACCAACCTCCGCATATCTTCCACGAACTGCTCGGCGGTCATGTCGCTGGACGGGGGGATACCCCGGATGCGGCCTGCGGCATCCACCAGCACAAAGCGCAGGGGGTGGTTGATTTCGCTATGCTCCTCGCTGCTCGCCTCGTCACTATGACCCTGTGTCAGGCCGACCTTGAAGCCGTTCTCCAACAGGTCAGCCGTTTCCTGCTCTGTGCCCACCAGGAACCGCCAAAGCGTGGGATCGGCATCGAAGGCTTTCCCATAGGCTTTGAGCACGGATGGGGTGTCGGTGTCCGGATCCACGCTGATCGAGACGAGCTGCACCTTGCCTGCCAGGCGGGCATCGGCCTTGACTAATTCCTGCACCTTGCGCATCTTGGGCATCAATTCAAGGGGGCACTCGTCCGGGCAGGCGGTGTAGATGAAGTTGACCAGCCAGACGCGGCCGGCAAAATCGCTCGTACTGACGCGCTGCCCATCCTGGTCGGTCAGGGTGAAGGCGGGCGCGTTCCAGTAGACCGGTAAGGGGGTCGCGTTGACCCCGCCACAAGCGGTCAGCAGCCCCAGGCTGATAACCAGCACGGTGATCCAGGGCAGAACCGGTGATTTCTCTGTTCGGTGTTCCACAAGTAACTCCTGAAGTTGTTTCATGCGTCACGCCTGATGTGATTGGGAACCCTGCCGCTACCTGTCGGCATGTCACACCACCCGATCCACCACCATGGCCGCAAACAAGAGGGCCAGGTAGAGGGTGGAGTATTTGTAAAGACTGAGGGCCGAGGCTTTGGTGCCCGTTTGGCGCAGGCGCAGCGCCAGGTAGATGAAGATGCCGCCCAGCGCCAGCGCGGCGATCAAGTAGACTGGCCCTAGCAGGCGGGTGACCGCGGGCAGCAGGGTGACAATCAGCATAGGCCAGGTGTAGGCGACGATCTGCTGGCGGGTGTTGGCCTCGCCATGCACCACCGGCCACATGGGAATGTTGACCATCGTGTAGTCACGCTGCGCCAGGAGAGTTAGCGCCCAGGTGTGGGGCGGCGTCCAGCAGAAGACGACGGCAAAGAGGATGACAGCCAGCAGATCAATCTGACCGGTGACGGCCGTCCAGCCGATCATGGGCGGGAACGCGCCGGCTGCACCGCCGATGACGATGTTGTACGGGGTGCGGGGCTTCAGCCACAGGGTGTAGATAACGACATAGTAGAGCAGGGCAAAGGTCGAGATCACGGCGCTCAGAATGTTGACATAAACAACGAACACGACGACCGAAAGGATACCGAGCGTCAGGCCGTAGATCAGACCATTGATGGGGGCGATGCGCGCCGAGGCCAGCGGCCGGCGTTGGGTGCGCGGCATGATCTTGTCTTTCTCACGCTCCAGGTACGCGTTGATGGTGTTGGCGGACGAGGCGGAGAGCGCGCCGCCCAGCAGCGCCCACAGGGTCAGGCCCCAGGGCGGCCGGCCGGCCGTGGCAACCAGGATCGCGGCCAGGGTGATGACGAGCAGAAGGACGGTGATGTAGGGCTTGGCCAGCCAGAAATAGGCGAAGATGACGGACCCCAGGTTGTTGCGGCGGCTGCCGGCGGTCCTGGCGTCACTGCCGGGGATGATCTCGGCGCCTAGTCCCTCTTGGTAGAGCGTGAAGAGAACCACGAAGCCGGCCCACACGGCCGCGGCCAGGCCCAGGTGCGCGGCGTTGATCCAGGCGGGCAGGGGGAGCAGCGCGTTGGCCGCGCCCAGTCCAATCTGGCCGGCGAAGAGGGTGAGCATGGCTCGGTTCCAGCGGCGTGCGCTGCGGCTTTCACGGCCCAGGATGCCGGTGTAGCGCCAGGAGAGCCACAGGAACACGAGCAGTGTGGCAAGCACGCTGCTCCGATGCAGCATCTGGATGATCTGCAGGCTGGCCGGCGCGCTGCTGAGGCCGCAGTTGGGAAAGGCCGGACACGCGCTGGCCGCCAGGCTGTGGGTGACGGCCGCGCCGGTCAGCACCAGGATGAAGGCAGCCACGGTCGCCAGGGTCAACCAGGCGCTGAAGCCGCCGTACTCCTCCTGCGTCTGCACGATGCGGGCCAGGATGGCGCCGCGGTTGCGGGTGCGCGACCAGGCGAGGAGCGTGTTGGCCGTGAGCAGACCCAGGCTGAGCGTCGCCAGGCTGGCGTGTGTCCAGGTCAGCAGGGAGACGGGAGCAGCGCCGAGCAAGCTGCCGATCAACGCCTGCACGGCTACGATGCCGGCGGTGATCATCAGCAAGCGTGGCGCGAGCCGGTGCAGATGCCCGCGGTTGGTCAGCGCGATGCGCAGGAGCAGTAAAACGGCCAGGACAAGCAGGCCGGCGCCCAGGCGATGCCAGAGGTCGAGCCAGCCGCCTGCTGCAACGCTCAGCGTGAGGCGGCCGTCACACAACGGCCAGGTGCGGCAGCCGAGCGCAAGACCTGTGGTGCGCGCCAGGCCGCCCAGCACAAGAACAATCCAGGCGCCGATCGAGGTCCACAGCGACAGTTGACGAAACCAGCGCATGTTGCCGGTTTCGGCCACGAGCATGCGAAGTGGCACGTGAAAACCCCCAATACAGAAACGATGAATGATGAACGTGAATTCAGGTTCCCGTTCGCCATTCATCGTTCATCTGCCATTATTAGACCTTATCGGGAATAACGGCGCGCCACGACATGCAGTAGTCAAATCGTCAAGAGAAACTGCTGGTTGTGGCTCGGACTACAACTCGGCTTATTCCCGATAAGGTCTATTATACTACACGGGGGAGGTTGTGACAAGAAACACAAAGGCTCTGACATTCTGCCGCGGAAAAAACGGCCGGCAGCAATTCCAAACTTGGACGATTCTTTGCCACAAAGAACACAAAGAGCGCAAAGACACCGCCAATGTGCGGTTGAACTGCCATTTCTTTGTGTTCTTTGCGTTCCTTGTGGTCAAAAACGCTTGCCCTGTTGATATTGCTGGTCACCAGGATAAGCTGCGACCGTGTCCTAGTCTGAGCCGTGCGCGGCGCCCGTGGCCGGAATGCCGCTACTAAGCGTGTGGCGACCATAGTCATACGGGCCGCCGCCCACATGCGGTTGATGCGTTTCATCCCAGTTGAAGATGGATGGCGGCGATGACGTCTGCCATTCCAGGGTCTTGGCATCCCAGGGGTTGTCACCGGCCACCTCGCCCTTGAACAGGCTGACCGCGACGTTCCACATGAAGGGGAGGGTGGAGGTGCCCAGGAGGTAGGCGCCGATGGTTGCAATGAGGTTCATAGCATAGAACTGGGGGTCGTAGTCGGCCACGCGGCGCGGCATCCCAAGCAGGCCGGAGACGTGCATGACCAGGAAGGTCGTATGGAAGCCGATGAAGTGCAGCCAGAAATGGAGTTTGCCCCAGGTCTCGTTCAGCTTACGACCGGTGATCTTGGGGAACCAGTAGTAGATGCCGGCGTAGATGGCCGTGACACTGCCGCCGAAGAGCACGTAGTGCAGATGCGCGACCACGAAGTAGGTGTCATGCACGTGGATGTCAACCGGCACGGAAGCGAGGACCACCCCGCTGATGCCACCGAGGACGAAGAGGGAGATGAAGCCCAGGGCGAAGAGCATGGCGCTGTCGAAGCGCAGCTTGCCTTGCCAGATGGTGCCCAACCAGCCGAAGATCTTGACGCCGGTGGGGACGGCGATGACCATGGAGGTAATCATGAAGGGCACCGTCATCCAGGGGTTCATGCCACTGGTAAACATGTGGTGTGCCCAGACGGTGAAGCCCAGGAAGCAGATGGCCAGACTGGAGAAGGCGATGGCCTTGTAGCCGAAGATCGGTTTGCGGCTGAAGACCGGCAGCACGTCAGAGACGACGCCCATGGCGGGCAGCACCATCACGTAGACGGCCGGATGCGAATAGAACCAGAAGAGGTGCTGCCACATCAAGGGATCGCCGCCCTGCGTGACGTTGAAGAAGTTGGCGTGGAAGATGCGCTCGACGGCCAGCAGGAACAGGGCGCTGGCGATGACGGGGGTACCCAGAACCTGGATGATCGAGGTGGCGACAATGCTCCAGGTGAAGAGCGGCAGTTCGAACCAGCCCATGCCTGGCGTGCGCATGCGAGCGATCGTGGTCAAGAAGTTGACCCCGCCAAAGATGGATGAAAAGCCTAAGATGATGATGGAAATGGCCCAGATCGTCTGGCCGTCACCCCCCAAGAGGGAGAGCGGCGGATAGGCTGTCCAACCTGCTTCGGGCGCGCCCACCAGGAAGGATGAGCAGAGCAGCAGGCCGCCGATGACGATCAGCCAGAAGCTGACCGCGTTGAGTTTGGGAAACGCCATGTCATTCGCGCCGATCTGCAGCGGGACGATGTAGTTGGCCAGGCCGGCCAGCACCGGGATCACCCAGAGGAAGATCATGATGGTGGCATGCATCGTGAACAGGCGATTGTATTCGGTGCCCGAGTAATACTGGCTGCCTGGCTGCGCCAGTTCGGTGCGCACCAGGAGCGCCAGGATGCCGCCCAGCAAGAAAAACAGAAACGTCACGGTGATATACTGAATGCCGATGACTTTGTGATCGGTGTTGAAGGTAAAATAGTGCCACCATTTCCAGGCGCCGTGCATGACAAAGCCTTCATGGTGTTCGGCATGACCGGCGCCATGCCCACTCTGCTCGACAGCAGGTGCGTGTGCCATCTTGATGTTCTCCTCGCTTACTTCTGGCTTGACAGGTAGGTGACCAGCGCTGTGAGTTCGGCCTCAGATAGAGACGTGCCGAAGGTTGGCAGCATGACGTTGGCCGGACATGCGCCCATTGGACACTGCGGCGCCAGGTACTCACCCGGTTTGACGATGGATGTCCTGATGTATTCCGCAGCCGTCTGGCCGGCGACGCGGGTGGCCGCGACGACGCCGATTTGGTTTAGATCAGGCCCGATCTGCCCAGCGCCGCCGGCGTCGGTCAGTGTATGGCAGGTGGTGCAACCGGCCTTCTGGAAGACGCTGCGACCGTAGGCGATGGGGTCGTTGGTGTCAACCGTCTTGTTCTTCTGTTCTTGCACCCACGCCTCGAAGTCCGCGGCCGAAACCACTTTGATCGTGCCGCGCATCTGCGCGTGGCCGGCGCCGCACAGTTCAGCGCAAACAATGGCATATTCACCGATTTTGGACGCTGTCGCCCGCGTATCGGTGACCCGATCGGGCATGGCGTCGCGCTTGATACGGAAATCGGGCACCCAGAACGCGTGCAGCACATCCGTGGCTCGCAGCCGGTACTGCACCGGACGGCCAATCGGAACTACCAGCTCGTTCTGTACCGTGATGTCCTCCTCAGGATAGTAGAAAGTCCAGAAGAACTGCTGACCTGTCACCTCGACCACCATGTCGGTCTTGGCAAAGGCACGCTCCGCGACGAAGGTCTGGTAGCTGAGGAAGCTGATGATGATGACAATAATGGCCGGCACCGTGGTCCAGATAATTTCCAGCGTGTTGTTGCCGTGGATCGGCGGGCCATCCTCGTCATCGCCTGGCTTGCGGCGGAATTGGAGCGCGGCGTACACCAGGGCGGCTTGCACGAGAAGAAAGATGACCGTGGCGATGCCCATCATTAAATTGAAGAGGGAATCAACGCCAACGGCCTGTTCGGACGCCTGCACAGGCATGAAAAGATTGAGCGAGGTGACGACGACGCCAGCGCCCAGGAAGAGCAGGGATGCCAGGACGACGAGCAGGCCCGAAAAGTTGGGGCGCAGGCGGGAGTAGACGATGCCGATGACGAGGCCAAAGACCATGTGCCCGGCAATGAAACCGGGCTTGGCCGCGAAGGCCATCCCAGGGGCCAACATGGGCAGGAGCAGGTCGGCCAGGAAGAAGATGATCAGGCCATAAATGGCGCCTGCCGCCACCGGCGCGCCCAAGCGACGAGGCAAGCGCAGCACGCCGTGGTAGATCAGCGCAAACGCCATGCCGAGGAGGGCCGAAAGACCAAAATGAAACAGGGAACCGACCAGGGCGGTGGTGAAGTTGAACTGAGGGCCGACCACATCAGGGCCAAGAATCGCGCTGGCGATCTGGTTGAGGGGCGCCCACACGCTCATGGCGCCGCTGCGGTCGAACAGGCCGACAAGCATCGCCAACAGGCCCATGGCCAGGCCGCCGCCGACACCTGCCAGCGCGCCTGCCATCAGGTCGCGCCGTGTGAAGGGCGGGGTGCGCATGTCGGAGGCATCCAGGGGCACTGCCACCGGCAACGGCGCTTCGTAGACCTCCACCAGGGTGATGGGCTGGCCGGTCGAATCGGTGACGTCGCGCCGATTCCAGCGGAAGACCGCCTCGTCGTATCCTTCTGCTGCCATGTTGCTGTCAACCTGGGCCGGCGTAGGCAAGGCGCCCACCATGCGACCCACGATGCGCACCGCGTCCAAATTCAACTGCGGATAGAGGCTGCTCAGGACTTGGCGGGACCACTGATCCGGCAGGATGGGGTTGGGCGGACAAAATAGAGATAGGCTGCGCGCAATCGGTAGTTCGTGCTCATTGAACTGCTGCTCCCAAAAATGTGAGGTTGTTCACGCAAGATGATTCCACAGGTCACGCGAACGGTACGTACGATGGTCGTCGTTTCACGTCACTTGACGTCATTGGTACGGGCGGCACATGCTAACATACGTGACGCACCTTGTCAAAAAAGAATCATAAGTGCGAATAGTAACAATCTGTACTCGATTGTTTGACAAATGGAGTCAGTATAGATATGATTGGCCCCATCTTATGGTTGAGATGATCGTTGATCCTGTTTCTGTGCCCAAAACGTGACCGAACCTGAGTAGATCAAGGAGTGAAGCGCATGGCCCAAGCCTCGACCGCGCCCGCCCAGGCGTCTGCGGAACGCCTAATGCCGGTAAATACCCCTAAGCTGGGGATGTGGATCTTTTGGCATCCGAAGTGATGTTCTTCAGCGCGCCCATCGCCGCGTTCATGATGTTCCGGCTACGCGGCCCGGCCGATGCCAATCAGATCTTGAACATCCCGTTGACGGCCTTCAATACCTTTGTGCTGTTGACCAGCAGCATGACGGTGGTGTTAGCCCTGGCCGCGGCCCAACGCAACGATCAGGCGAAATTGCGCCTCTGGTTGTTCGCCTCGCTGCTCTGCGGCGGCACGTTCCTAGGTGTGCAGGTCATCGAGTATTTCAAGCTCTTCGAAGAAGGGCTGACCATCAGCAGCAGCATGTTTGGCACCATTTTCTTCACGCTGACCGGTTTTCACGGCCTGCATGTGTTCATTGGGCTGTTGTGGCTGGTGGGGATTATCGTGCAGGCGTTGCGCGGCCGTTTCAACGCGGATTACAGTATGAGCCTGGAAATCTTCGGCCTCTACTGGCATTTTGTGGACATTGTGTGGATCATCCTGTTCGTCATCGTCTACCTGATCTGAGGTAAGGGGGCAATCAAGACTATGAGTGAGAATACATCGCTTCTACCGACCGTGGCCCATGAGGCCCATGCCCAGCCCAACTATGTGGCTGTTTACATTGCCCTGGCTGTCCTGACCTTCATGGAACTTGGGGTCACGTTCCTGCCCATCCCCAAAGGGGGCCAGGTGATGATCCTGCTGGCCTTTGCATTTTCCAAGCTGGTCCTGGTGGTCATGTACTACATGCACCTGAAATTCGACACGCGCATCTATGCGATCATCTTTACCGTACCCGTCTTCTTTGCGCTCCTCATCCTGGGCGGCCTGCTCATGTAGTGAACGGCAGTTCGGCTTCATTGACTCATTGACTCATTGACTCATTGACTCATTTCTGAAGGCATGTTACAATCTGATTGTGGGAGTTCACACCGTTGAACTCCCATCAGGCCGCTGGCGCTTCGTTCAGGAGGGACCTGGACGCCGGCCAGGCCAGGAGTTTTCGGGCATCTGTCCTGTGGAATTTTCGCCAGGAGAACCGACATGCCGCTTCGCGATCATTTTCATCCACCGCTGAGCGTTCAGCGCCACTGGCATGGGTTTCATAACGCGTGGGCAACATTCATCGCGACCGATCTCAATCAGCGCCTTCCCCCCGGTTACTTTGCTGAACCCAACGTGCAGTTCGGCATCGAAATTGATGTCGCCGCCTTCCAGGAGCCGCTCCTTGACGCCCATCCACCTGGCCCCGTTGCAGCATGGACGGCGCCGGCGCCGCCCCTCTCGGCGCCTTTCGTGCTGACTTCCGACATTGTGGAGGTGGAAATCTTCAGCGACTCGGGCGGGCCTACCCTGACTGCGGCCATCGAACTGGTCAGCCCGGCCAACAAGGACCGCCCGGCGCATCGCGCCGCGTTCGTGGCGAAATGCGAAACCTACTTGCGCCAGGGCATCAGCCTGATCATCGTTGACATTGTCGGCGGGCGCAATGCCAATCTACACAATGACCTCCTACGCAAATTGACACCGCCGTGTCGCCGCTGGCAGCGACCGATATGCAGCGGCGTATCGAGCATGGCGGAAGCAAGACACACCTCAACTTGACATCTGGCCGGAAGCCCTGACCCTGGGACGCTCCTTGCCCACCCTACCGCTTTGGTTGCAGAACCAGGTCAGCGTGCCCGTTGATCTGAATCTGACCTACGAGCAGACCTGCGCCAGCCAGAGAATCCGGGGCAACGGCGCCGGTTGATGCGCGACTTTCTTGACGCTCAGATGCAGAGGCGTTATCTATGACTTCTCTATCCAGCTTTCGTCTGCTGCGCCCTACGCTGCATGGCCTCAGCCTCGAAGTGGCCGAACTGGCCGGTATTCGTGTGCGGCTGAATGCGACACTGCTGCTGTGGTTCTTGACAGATCGCGCCCTTGTAATTGTGACATTTCTTCTACCGGCGGTGCTGATTCACGAACTGGCGCATGCCTTCGTTGCGCAACGACTCGGCCTCGGTTCGGGAACGATCACGCTGTGGTTTGTTGGCGGCATCTTGTCCCCAATCTGCCGGCCGATCACCCGCTGGAGTTGTCGCGCAGCCAACGCCAAAGCTACGCCGCCGTGATCGCAGCCGGGCCAGCCAGCAACCTGGCGTTGTCCCTGTGTTCGTTCATGGCGTTCCAAATATCGGACTGGGCGCCGCTTTCCACATTTGGCCGCGTCAATTTGGCGCTCGGTCTTTTCAACTTGCTACCGCTTCCCATGTTCGACGGCGGTAAGCTGTTGTTCATTCTTGGCCTGAATTGGCTGAATCGGCGCGTCAGCCTTCTGGTCGTGATCCTCCTTTCGGCTGCGCTAGGCGCCTGGGCGGTGTTCATGGGCAGACCCGATCTGCTGGTATTCGTTGTTCCGCCGGTGTTGTTCACGATGAGTGAGATGGTCAAGAGTGACCAACAGGTCAAGGTCGAGCTTACCCGTGTGCGTGATCTATTGAAGCCTGATGGTTTTGCCTGGACGGAGCCTGATACGCCCTTGACTGCCCTTTGCGCAACAAGAAGGAGTTGGCCTCTGGTTGATTCGCCAGCCTGGCGGGGCGCCGCACACGATTGATCGGCCCTACTTGCTGCCGTCAGATCGCCAGGCTTGGTAACGTGAACGCTTCCGCGGACGGTTGCGCGTCCCCTCTATGGCGAGGTGAATCTGATGCTCGCTTGCAGGATGTTGTCGCGCATGCAGCGCAGTTACTTGCCAGCCGTCCCAGTAGTCGATCAGGGGAAAATCGTCGGCACGGTGGATTTCTGGCAAATCGAGTCCCTCGATGAGTAAACTTGCTGCCAATCTGATAGCCAAAGTATCGCCTGACAGCAATTGAGATTTCAGCCACTTTCATGGGCGAAAGCCGCCGGATACACCTCCGATTTCGGATGCATCTATCTTTCAAGGGAACCAGGTATGCCGAACCTATTACAGCGCGAGAACCCCGAGACCTCGACACAGTATCACCTGACTCTGCTTCGACCCTGCCCGGGCCTGATCATGAGTTGATTGCCGAGGGTTTGGCGCAGGGCCTGGAAGGGCTTGACCTTCTTCTGTGGGGATATGAGCGCAATTTCGACCCTACGCTGCTGGCTGAGAACCTGAAGCTGACGCCGGACGAGCGCGTGCGCAAGGCCATTGCCACACTGCGCTTTGTCGAAGAGCTTCGCCGCGCGGGTAACGCGTTTCGAGGTGCGCCATGACCGATTTCGAGGGAGTGCTTCATGCCCTGGCAGCACAACAGGTCGAGTTCATCCTCATTGGCCCGCGCACGTCAGCCGCGGGGAACATGATGCGGGGTCGGAGAATCGCGCAACTCTGGCGTACATCTTGCGTATTGGTAGCGGGTGAGAAAAGATGGACTTGATTGATTGGGTGGGCGTGGCCAAGAACGCGCTGTGGATCCTGGGCCTGGCTGTCATGCTGGCCGCCTTCAGTTACGCCGATTGGTGGGCCGCAACCAACCATGCCCGCCTGCGCACCGTCCTGGGCGCTCCGATCTTCCAAACCCCGTTCAACCTGGGCCTGACCTTGTTTGCCGCCGGCCTGGCCAGCACCAGCCGCACCTGGTGGGAGATTGGCGCCTGGATCGTGCTGTGTCTCCTTTTTGCCTGGCAGACCATCGCCTCCTGGCGCAGCCGTGCGCCGGCCGCAGCGCCGCCAGCCATGCCCCCTGAGCGCCCCGCAGATTCCCCGGACGCCTGAAGCCTGTGTGACTGACCCGTGGTTTTTTTTCCCAATTCGTGCCCTTGTGAGGAAGGAGTTTGACTGTGAGTAATCAACGTACTAATTTTGCCCTGGGAGCGATCCTGCTGCTGGCGGGTCTTTTCCTGCTGCTCGTCAATTTCGACATCCTGGGCGACCTGAGTGGAACGGTGTGGGGACTGGTGTTCGTGGCCGGCGGCCTGGCGTTCGTTGCGCCTCTACCTGGGCAACCGGCAGCAGTGGTGGCCGATAATCCCAGGGCTGACCCTGGTCGGCGTCGGCCTGCTTATTTTGCTCAGGACAACAGGCCTGGACGAGAGCTGGCTGCCGTCCATCCTCTTCCTGTCCATCGGCGCTGCGTTCCTGGTGGTGTACGCCACCCAACCGGCCTCGAACTGGTGGGCCATCATCCCGGCCGGTGTCATGGGCAGCCTGGCGATGGTCGTGATATCAGGCGAACTCGGTGGCGCGGTCATGATGCTGGGCCTGGCCGCCACCTTCGGCCTGGTCTACCTGCAGGGCGCGCTGCGCAGCCTGCATCCGCAGTTCTGGTGGGCGCTGATTCCGGCCGGTGTGCTGGGGGTCATCGGCCTGTTCCTCCTGGCCGGCGAGGTGGAACAACTGGCATGGGTGGGGCGCCTGTGGCCGGTGGTGCTCATCCTGATCGGCGTTGGCGTCCTCTTGCGCGGTGGTTTCCAGCCGCGCGCCGAGCGTTGAGCCATGACCAACACGAATGTGAGCGCACGCAAGCGCAATACGATTCTGCGGGGGCGGCGCCTGCTGCTGGTTGGCGTCTTCCTGCTCCTGGTCAATCAGCACGCACTCGATCCCTACGCGCCGACCTGGCAGTACGTCGTGGCCGCTCTCTCGTGGACTGGGCGGAATCGCCTTTTGATCCTGTTCGTGCGTGATGTCGTGCATTGGTGGCCGATCATCCCTGCCTTCACCCTGCTGACGGTCGGTGTCATCATCTTTCTGACCACACAGACGGCCGCGGTGGTGGGTGAGGTGCTCGGTTCGATCCTGTTTTTGGCATCGCGTTCGCGTTTGCCGTGATTTTCCTGCTCGACCGCAACCGCTGGTGGGCGATCATTCCCATGGGGGTGCTGCTGTTGGTCAGCGCCACCACCGCGCTGAGCACTTTCCAGGTCAGCTCCGACGTGCTGAGCGCGACGCTGTTCATCGGCATGGGGTTCGTGTTTCTCCTGGTCTACCTGCTTGGCCCGCACAAGCGCGAGGTGTGGTGGGCGCTGGTGCCGGCCACGGCCCTGGTGGCCTTTGGCCTGTTCACCTTCGTCTTCAGCAAAGCGACTGGCGACCTGCAACTGACGGTGGTCAGCTGGTGGCCCGCGCTGCTGGTGTTGCTCGGCGTCTTCCTGCTTGTGCGCGGCGTTGCCATGTTGGGCGGGCGCACCCTGCCAGCGGCCGATCTCACCTTGCCGTCGCTACCGGCGCCCGGGGAATTGCCCGCCGCGCCCAGCACAGCCGTCATCCATCCGCAGGACAACACCGCGACCAGTGTGACGCCATCTGTATCGCCGTCGCCGCCGGCCGCGCCGCCGCTGCTTGAGCCTGAACCGCCCGCGCCGGTGGATGCAGAGACACCGTTCTGAAAGAGGATGGGGGCCTCACCTCACCCCCCCCCGGCCCCTTCTCCTCTCCGCACGGCGGAGAGGAGAAGGGGGGAAGAGAGCGGGGCCTCACCTCACCCCCCGGCCCCCTCTCCTCTCCGCACGGCGGAGAGGAGAGGGGGGGAAGAGGTCGTTCTTTTAGAAAGCCTTTGCGTCCCTGCGTCCTGGCGCCTTTGCGTTGAAATTCGTTCCTGCCGCGTTCAATCCATTACCTGAACAGCCTTTGTGTCCCTGCGTCCTGGCGTCTTTGCGTTGAAATCCGTTCCCGCCGCGCTCAATCCACTCCTGCTTGCGCGATCAGTATCGAGACGCGGCTGGCTGTCAGCTCGTGCGTGCGCCAGGCGGCCGTGAAACCGAGGTCGGTCAGCCGGCCGGGCATCGCCAACATCATGCGCTGGGCGGCCGGATCGGGCGTGAGCAGGGCCTGCAGAAGACGCGCCAGCAGGTTGGGCCGGAAGACCTCCCCGCCGTCCACCCAGAGGACGCATCCGCCTGGCGCCAGCACGCGGCGGAATTCCTGCCAGGTGCGCAGATCGAAGACGAAGGCGGTGGGAAAGGTGAGGATGATGCAATCAACGCTGGCCGCGGGTAGTGGGATGGCCTGCGCCAGCCCCTGCACCGGAATGACGGGTGCGCCCTGGGCCGAGCGCATCTCGCTGTTGCTGCTCGGACCATGCCGGTGGACATGGTCATCGGCGCCGAGATTGATGGTTGCCCGCTCTGCCGCCAACCCACCCTGACGCAAACGCCTGACGGCCGCATCCAGCATGGGGGCCGAACGATCGAGGCCGACAACCAGGCTTCCTGCGGCGGACAGCTCGGCCAGCAGCGCGCCGGTGCCGCAGCCCACTTCGAGGATACGCGGCCTGACGCCCGTCGCGGTCGCTTGACCGGCCAGCATCACCATGGCCTGCCGGCGCCAGGTGTGCCACTCGCCGTTGGAGAAGAGCCACGCCGCCGCTTCGTACAGCGGCGTCAGCAGTCCATAAGCCAGCCAGGACGCCAGGATAAACACGCTTCGCCGGAGCCAGGTCATCCTGGCGTCGCCCTTCGGTCTCTACCCAAGCCGCACCAGATAAACATGGATCGTCACACCCTCATCCTCGCGGACAAACTCCAACTCCCTTCCGGTAAGCGTCCGTAAATCGCCGGCCGGGCGTGGAAGACCACCAGGTAGCCGGTAGTTTGCCCCTCGCTGCGCAAATAGCTCTGCACCTGCGTCACGCTGGCGTCGAATGCGGCCGGCCCGCGCCAGAGCTTGGTCTCGATGACATAGCGCTGTCCGTTGAACACGACGATCACATCGAGCCGTCCGGCGCCCGACGGCACCTCGGCAAAGACCTCGCCGCCCACCTGCCGCACCAGCAGGTCCAGGTAGGCCGTGAGCAAGTACTGCCCCTGTGGCCTCCTGCGGCGTCTCGCTGATCTTGAACGCGCGCGCCCGCGCCGCTCGACGAACGCGCGGAAGCGTGACAGAATCACATCCATCTGCAGGCGTCCGTCCACCACGTGCGGCCGGAAATCATAACCATTGGCAACCGCCGCGCCCTGGATGCCCGCTTCGATCGGGCGGAAGGCGGCAAACAAAACCACCTGGTAGATGGGGTTGGCAATGCGACAAGCGCCGTCTGGCCGCGCCTCGATCACGCCCTGCTCGTGCAGTTCCCGCACTACCGGGTTGTTCAGGTTGAATTCGTAATCCACGCCGGCCATGATGCGCAAAACCGTGGCCTTGTGTGGGTTGGCGTGGCGAACGATCGTCTCGAAGTTGTAGTTGCTTTCAGTGGTCATCCGCCGGAACGCCTGCTCCAGATCAGCGCCAGAGATCGGCTGCGCCCGATTCAGCGCCACCTGCTCGGTCAGGATGTCTGCCAGGCGGTTCACCAGGAACGGATGCCCGGCGGTCTGACGGTAGATTTCCGGCGCTGACGCCTGGCGCAAACGCCTGGCCGCGCTCGGCCGTGTACTGAGCCAGCAGAGCATCTACTTCATCTTCCGAAAACCCCGGCAAGTTGAGTTGGCGGGCGATATTGAAGGGCGAACTCTGGCCCAGGTTCAATGCCGCGATGTTGCGTAGGCCGACCAGGACCGCGCTGTGCAGGCTGCGCGGCGGTTCGGCTTCCAGGTACAGCTTGCGCAGAGTTTGCAGCAAGGGCGCAATGGCGCGCGGTGGTGTACCGTCGAACTCGTCAATGATCAGAACCAGCCTGACTTCCGGGACCAGTTTGTGGAAACGCTTCAGAAAAGCGCGCAGCCCCCCATAACGGTCGAACCGGCTCTGCGCAACCATCTCCTGGACGGCGTCGTGCCGGGGGTGCGCTCCTGCTGCCAGGTATTCGATGATCTTCTCCCCGATCTCAGCGCCGATGTCCAGCAAGAAGTCGGGCGTTTCCCAGTCGGCGTAATCCTGGAAATTGAGCACAACGAGGAGATAGTTGGGCTGCGCCTGCAAGCGCTCGGCCAACTGCCGCAGGAGGGTGGTTTTTCCCATCTGGCGTGGGGCGAAGACCGTGAAGTAGCTGCCGGCGCTGACCTGGTCGGTCAGCATGTCCAGCAGCTCACGCCGCGGCACGATGTAGTGCTCCTTCTCGTTGACCGGGCCGTAGGTGTTGAAGTAGCGCATGATCGTTTTCCTCTGCTCAGGCGCCCGGCGTGAGCACCAATCCCGTCACTCCTGGATCAAGCCGCAGCACGGCGCCGGGCGGCGGCTCCTGTGTCAGCAGGTAATCGGCCAACGGCTCGCGCACGAACTTGCGGATGATGCGACGCAAGGGGCGGGCGCCCCATTCGGGATGATCGTTCTGCGCCAGCAACCAGGTGATGGCGTCTGCGGTTATTTCCAGGCCAGGCTGCGCTCGGCCAGCAGCTTGTTCTCTTTCTTGATCATCAGCAGCAGGATCTTGCGCAGCTCCTCCTGCGTCAGCGGCAGGAACATGATGATCTCATCCAGGCGGTTGAGGAACTCCGGCCGGAAGAATTGCTTGACCTTGAGCATGACCAGCTCGCGCGTTTCTTCGCTGAGAATAGTCTGCTCCAGGAATTCGGCGCCCAGGTTACTGGTCATGATGATGACCGCCTCGGAGAAGGTGGTCATCCGCCCCTGGCCGTCGGTCAGGCGTCCCTCCTCCATCACCTGCAGCAGCACGTCGAGCACACGCGGATGCGCCTTCTCCACTTCGTCGAACAGCACCACGGTGTAGGGGCGCTGGCGCACGCGGTCAGTCAACTGGCCGCCGCTTTCGTAGCCGACATAGCCGGGCGGCGCGCCGATCAGGCGGTTGACGGTGTGTTCCTGCTGATATTCGCTCATGTCCAGCACCACCATCGCGTTCTCATCGTCGAACAGGAACTCGGCCAGGGCCTTGGCCAGCTCGGTCTTGCCAACGCCGGTGGGGCCAAGAAAGAGAAACGAGCCGATGGGGCGGCTGGGGTCTTTGAGACCCACGCGCGCGGTCTTGACCGCGCGGCTTAGCGCCAGCACCGCTTCTTCCTGGCCGATGATGCGCTGGTGCAGGAACTCCACCATGTTGGCAAAGCGCTCCGGTCATCTGCGCCCAGTTTTGCCACCGGCACGCCGCTCATCAGGCTGGCCGCGACCAGGATATCTTCTTCATCCAGAGTGTTGTCCTGCGCAGCGCCGGGCGTCTGCCCCGCGGCCTGCGTGGGGTGAAAGGCGACGTGCGGCTGATTGCCCATGCGCACCACGGCCGCGGCCCGGTGCAGCAACTGCACGGCCGCGGTGGGCAGCGGGTTTTGCCCAAGATAGCGCTTGCTGCACGGAGGCGGCGCGCCAGGGCCTTCGGGTTGATGATGATGCCGTACTCCCGCTCGATCGCGGCCTGATGCAGGCCCAGAATCGTGGTGGTATCGGCCAGGTTGGTCTCAGACACGCGCAGGACATGGCTGCGCTCGGTAATCAGGCTGTCATTGGCGATGGCCGCGCTGTAGCCCGCGTCGGTCGCTGTGGCGATGACCACCGCGCTGCCATCCAGGAAAGCGCGGCGCACCGCGGTGGTCGCCTTGGGGAACTCGGCATCGAGGGAATTGCCCAGGAAGCGCTGGGCGCCTGGCAAGAAAAGGATGCCGCCGTTGGCCTGTTTGGCCGCGGCCTGCACCGCTTTGCCGGCATCGTCGAGCAGCGCCGTCTCCGCAATGGTGATGACCGACTTCAGATCGGGCGGCCCCTTGCCCTCGGCGATGAGCAGGGCCAGGCTGCGCACCAGTGAGCGCTTGCCGACTCCGGCCGGCCCCACCAGGATCACATGGCGATTTTCTGCCAGCGCCAGCAGGCTCAACAGGTCGCAGCAGGTCCCCGCGGTGAAAGACAGGCGCCAGCTCGCCCGCTTTGGCCTGCGCCACCCAGTCCGGGCTGGTCACGCGGCGGGCCACGGCCGCATCGGCCAGCAGGTTGGTCATGGCCGCAGGGGTGATGCCATAGCGTTGCAGCATGGCCGCGGTGGAGACGCCCCCTCTGGCTCATGGCCGCCAGCGCGGGCGCGGTGCCGACGTAGATTTCCCCGGCCGCCTGGGCAATGGCGTGCCCTTCGTCCAGGACAACGATCATTTCATCGGAAAGGGCGACCGGACGCCCGTCATCGCCCTGAAAGTCGAGGCTGGCGTTGCGCCCGTCGCGCATCTCGGCCATCGTCTGTGCGGTGCGCGCCATCTCATCCAACTTGAAGCCGCGCTCCGTGGCCAGTCTTTGCAGCACACGGTTGGCATCGAGGTCCGGGCTGGTGACGAACAGGTAGAGCAGGATTTCCGGCGTCAGCACCGTTTTGTTGAAGCGCTGCCGCAGCGGCCGCGCTGCGTTCAGCGCCTTGCTCATCTCTGGCGCGAGGATGGTCGGATTCAGTGTTCCCATGGGTCGTTCCTGGTTATCGAACGGTGATGAATGATCTACGGCATCAGCGGGCGGCGCTTGTCAATGTCGAAACCGTAGCCGTCCACGAGCACATGCATGGTGACGCCCAGCATGGCGACCGGTTTGATTTCATCCATCTTATGAATGTCGGTGTATTCCAGTGAATTGCAGTCCACGATCACCACGCTGTGCTGGCCGATGACGCGCAGGCGATTATCTGGCTCGATGATAATGGCGGTATCCTCGTCAATGCCGACGCCGAGCAGAAAGGGGTTGTACGCGGCCGCGGCCATCAGGCGGCCGGTGCGCAGGCGCTGGCTGAAGTGTTGATCAATGATCAGGCGGTTGGTCAGCCCCAGGCCGGGCGCAAAGTTGACCATGCGCTGGATCGGCGTGCTGCCCTGCTGGCCGAAGGCGATCATGTGTTCGCACAGCACGGCCGCGCCTGCGCTGGTGCCGCCAATCAAGACGCCGGCGGCGTTGGCGCGGCGGATGGCTTGCGCCAGCGGGGTGCCGCCCAACAGGGCCGAGAAGCGCAACTGGTTGCCGCCCACCAGGAAGATGCCGGTTGCGGCCTGCAGCGGCGCCAGGTGCGCCGGTTCGATCGCGTCCTGGCGATTGAACACCGGCAAGATCTCAACGGTCGCCGCGCCAAACGACTGGAAGATATCCAGGTGCATCTGGCCCGCGCCTTGCCGGTCTTCGGACGCGGTGGGAATGACCACCAGGCGGGCGTCATCGCCCCCGGCCAGGGTGTAGAAATGGCGCAAGATGCGGCGCGCGCCGGCTCTATCTTCGGCGCCGCCGATAGCCATCAATAGCCCGCGCTGGCTACCGGCCGGAATAGGTGCAGGTGACATGATCTCCAATCTCTCTCTTTAGAACGAACTACGCGCCGGTTCGGCCAGGATGTTCTCTTCCTCGTGCAGGCCGCGCTGGTCAATGTTGTAGTAGTGATCGTGCGGCAGCTGCTGGAATTCGATGCCTTCGATGGCGACGGACTGGCCGAAGGGGACTTCGTACAGGTTGGTGTGCGTGATGCCGCTGCCGTTGGCGAGGGCGGCGGCGACTGCGCCTACGCCTTCGAGGAGATTGCCGGGGTGCAGTACAACCGCCGCGTTGGCGTGAATGCCGACGCCCAGCAGGAAGGGGTTGGCGGCAACCGCCACGCACAGCGGGCCGTACCAGGCCTCGCGCGTGTAGTCGGCCACGAAGATGACGCGATTGGTCAGCCCCAGGCCAGGCGCAAAGCGCACGATGCCACGTTCCGGCAGCGACCGCTTCTCGGCATGGGCGATCATGTGCTCGGCCAGGAAGGCGCCGGCATGGCGCTGCCGGCCACCACCTTGCCGCGCGCATGGCCGCGACGGATGGCCTGCGCCACCGGGGTGCCGCCCAACACCGTGGAGAGGCGCAGCGGGTTGCCATCGGTGAAGAAGTAGGCGGTGGCGTGTTGAATCACCGCCTGCGCGTCCGCGCTGCGGGCATCCAGCCGGGTGCGGATGGGCAGCAGTTCAACCCAGTTGACCCCCCAGCGCGCAAAGAGGGCGCGCACCTGCTCGGCCGCGCCAAAATCCCGGCTGGCCGTGGGAATGATGGCGATGCGGGCGCCGAAGCTGCCGGCCAATTGCCAGAAATACTGCAGGATGGTACTGGTGTCGCTGAACGACTCATGGCCGCCGGTCGCGACGAGGGCGCCTCGAGTAAAGCCGGCCGGTACAGGTGCTGGCATACGGTGGGTGAAACCTCACTGCTTGGAATGGCAGCTATTGTACACGCTTTCACCCACCGCGGCAAGATGGCTGAGGGTAGAAAAACGCTAATCGCGCACAGGCGCCGCCACCCGGATGCGGCTCCTCATCACCAGGGCCAGCACCATGAAGACCGCGGCAAAGAGCCAGATGACGCTGTACGAGGTGAGGTCAATCAACCCGCCGGCAATGATCGGCCCGGCGATGGCAGCCAGCGATGAGGCGAAGTAGTACAGCCCGGTCAACGCGCCGATGGCATGATTGCCGCCCACGTCGTAGACCAGCGGCAGGGAGTTGATGTTGACCAGCGCCCAGAAACCGCCCATCAGCGCCAGGAGCACGAGCAGGATCGTGGGGTTGGTCAGCATCAGGACCAGGATCAGCCCGACCATCATGCCGAAGAGGCCGATCATGATGGTCGTTTTGCGGCCGATGCGGTTGGCAATCAGACCGCTGGGGATGGCAAACAGGATGAGCATGGCCGCAAACGCGGTGAGCATCTGCGTGCCGGTGCCCACCGCGATGCCGAGCACTTCGCGCACGTAGAGCGTGAAGAAGGCCTCGACCGCGTTCCAGGCCATGAACCAGCAGAAAATGGCGAGCAGCATGAACAGGCCGTTCGGATTCTCCCCGCTCGTCACTTCACGCAGGCTGTCCCAGACGCCGGGCGCAGCTTCATGGGATGCGTCAATTGCGGGCGCTTCCGGCTCACGCACGAAGGCCAGCACCACAGCGACCGCAATCAGGAGCAGCAGCGCGCCGACGATGAACGGCAGCGGCACGCCCATCTTGAACAGGGCGCCGCCGCCAAAGAGGGCGATCGCGCCGCCAACCCCGCCCATGAGATTGATGACGCCATTGGCCTTACTGCGCTGCTCGGATGGATACAAATCGCCCAGGTAAGCGACAGTGGGCGAGCGGAAGAGCGCCATGCCGATGTTGGTGCCCAGGATGGCGAGGGCGAGGAGGACGAAGTTGGTGCGCACGAAAGGCACCAGGATGAAGAAACCGGCGGCCAGCGGCGCGCCGGCCATCAACCACGGCTTGCGCCGGCCCCAGCGACTGCGCGTGCGGTCGCTGCGCGCGCCCACCCAGGGCTGGAGGAACATGTTGATCAGGTTGTCCCAGGTGAGGATGAAACCGACGACCAGGGCCGAAAGGCCCAAGTCCTCCAGGAACGGCGGGATCAGGCTGTTGAACAGCGGCCAGACCACGCTGATGCCCAGAAAGCCAAAACCGAGAACGAACGTCTTTTTCCAGTCAAACTTCATGCGTGCCTCCCTCGATGAGATACAATTGCGTTAACCTCCATTGTTTCCCCCAATCGAATCAACGGATGGCAATATCATACCGCAGATGACCAACTTGATCAAAATGAATTTACTAGAGAAACTCACGTGTCCCCACATTCAGGGGCGCGCTACACCCCATCGAACGACTCGTATACCAGTGTCCAAGATCTCTTTGACCAGTGGGTTGCTTGGCGTGAAATCTTTCGGATTGAAGGGCAAAACCTCCAAATCCGTGCTGATCGAAATGGTGATCTTCCGAATTTTGTTCTTGTCTGCAAAACGAATGCCCTCGAATTCGCTAGATACCAATGCCAAATCAATGTCACTCCACTGATTCGCCTGGCCGCTGGCATAGCTACCAAACAAGATTGCGTCCTGAATCTGAAATCCATGGTCTCTTAGCGAAGTCAGATATTGTGCGATGATTCGTCGAACGTGATTTGGGATCTCAGCCATGAGACAAACTCCTTGATTCTGATGAAATAGCTCTCTGCGAATTCCTGGGTGCAGAACTTGTAAAACTCGCTGCGGTATTCGGGGTATCTCACTTCCAGGTTGAAGTCGTTGACTTCATCCAAAAAGAGCTGTTGGTCTAAGGTGGATTTGCATGGGTGACATGCAATTGTAATGGCTATCGTCAATTCGTGAAAATCCGTGGCAGAGAATCCGTAGAGTCTTTTGCCACGAATTACACGAATTCACACGAAAACAACAGAACAATTCGTGAAAATTAGTGAAATTCGTGGCAGGGAGGATTGGCCCAGGTCAGGAAAACAAACGGTTGTGCAGCCGCGGAAGTTGTGCAATCATCGCGCGGGCGCCGCGGTGGCGCAGGTCGGCGCTCGCCAGGCGCAGCAGGCTCACCTGGTCCAGGTCAGGCTCCACCAGCACATCGGCCGAATGGGGATCATCCCCGGCCTGCAGGAGCAGCCAGGTGATGGCGGTCACGCCCTGCCAGAACATGCTGCGCGGCATGGCGCGCGGCGGCGGGAAACAGTTGACCGCGATGACCACATCGGCCCCGAACTGACGCGCAATCGAGATGGGGAGATTATTGGTGATCCCGCCGTCTACCAGCAGGCGCCCGTCCAGCTTGAGCGGCTCCACCATGCCAGGCACCGAGGAACTGGCACGCACGGCCGGCGCCAACGGCCCGTGCTGGAAGACGACCGGCTTACCGCTCATCAGGTCGCTGGCCACCACGATCAACGGCGTTTTGAGCTGCTCGAAGGTGGTGACACCGGCGGTTTGTTCCACCCAGCGCTCCAGGCGTGCAAAGGTGACGCCGAACCCGCTGGCGCGTGACGGACGCAATGGCCGCGCAATGCGGTCCCAGCGCATCAACTCAGAGACTTGCCGTACCTGTTCGTGGCTCCCACTGGCGCAATAGGCCGCGCCGACCATCGCGCCGGAGCTGACTCCCACGACGAAATCAATGGGAACGCCCTGGCCCTCGAGCACTTCCAGCACGCCGACATGGAGCAGGCCGCGGGCCACGCCGCCACCCAATACCAGTCCGATTCGCTTGTTACTTGACCAATTCATTGTTTTCCGACTCGATCTCACAAGAAACCCGGCTTCTCGCAGAAGCCGGGTTTCTGTCTGCTACCACAGCGCGGCCACTGCCTCTGGCAGATCCAACGCGCTCAGTTTTTCCGGCAGGGGCTTGCCTGTTTCCCAATCCCAACCGCGCAGCCGGTAGTAGATCGGCAGCATCATCTCGAAGTCCAGGCTGTTACCCTCGGTGTTGCTCTTGACCAGCGGGGTGCGCAGGAGCTTGGGCAGGGTGTCATCGGCGCGCGTGGCGCCCAAACGGCAGTTGAGCGCGCGCTTGAGGTTGGTGATGCGTTCGCCCATGCGCGCGATCCAGGCATAGTCCGCTTCGATCCCGGCGATGCTGCGCAGCAGGCTGACCAGGTTGTCAATCTGCGGGTCCTCGAAATGGCAGAGGATGGCGCTGTTGGTGAAGCTGCGATAGTCCATCGTGCGCGCGGCCATCAGCGCCTGCGCCTCTGACTGCTCGAAGCGGTCGAGTAAGTCCAGGCCCAGTTCGGGGATGATGCGCCCGCGCCCCACTTCGTAGCAATCGCCTGACATGTGGTCCGCCCCGCGGTTGCCGGTGGCATAGACCAAGCCTTGCCCCATGAACGCACGCGGGTCATGGAACGGCACTTCCAGGTTCTTGACCTGCACGGCCAGTTCGGGGACCCCGAAGTGCGTTGCGACGGCCAGGGCGCCTTCGGCGGCGATGTCGCCAATGCCTTCGCGGCTGCCAATCATGCGCGTCAGGCGAATGGCCGGTTCGGGGTCGCCCCAGGGCAGCGCCATGCCGATTTGCTCGGCGCTGATGATCCCTTCATTGTAAAGGTAGTAGAGCAGCCCGATGGTACTCGCCGTGGAGATGGTGTCCATGCCCAACTGGTTGCAGATATGCCCGGCCATGCCGGCCGCCTGCATGTCGGGCGAGTCCAGGTTGGTGGTGAAGCCCGCGACCGTTTCGTATTCCGGCCCGTCCACCACCGGCTCCTGATACTTGTCCAGGTGGACTTCGCGATTGCAGGCGATGGGGCAGCGGAAGCACGCCAGGTGGCGGGTGAGCATGGTTTCGGCCATCGTGCTCATGTTGACGTTATTTTCGAGGTGTGCTGATTCGCTGGCGGTGTAATAGCGCCGCGGCACGTCGCCGTACATGAAGCCGGCATCCAAACTGAGCACGGTGCCGCCCACGCGCAGCGCCTGCGTGAGGAGGTCTTCGATGACGAACTTCATCGTGCGCCGCAGCGTCTCTTTGAACTCTTTGGGATCGGCCAACGGGATTTCCGCGCGGCCGTACGCGGCAATGGCCTTGAGCTTCTTGCTGCCCATGACCGCGCCCAGCCCGGTGCGCGCGGCGCAACGGCCGTGATCGTTCATCACCGCGGCGAATTTGACCAGCCGTTCCCCGGCCGGCCCAATGCAAGCCACGCGCGCCTTGGGCTGGCTGATCTCGGCCTTGACCCGCTCCTGCACCGCGTAGCTGTCGAGACCCCACAGGTGGCTGGCGTCGTGCAACTGCGCTTCGCCGTTAAGGATGCTCAGGTAGACCGGTGTTTGCGCCTGGCCCGTGATGATGATGCCGTCGAAGCCGGCCTGGCGCAGGGCCGGGCCGAAGAAGCCGCCGCTGTTGCCCTCACCGGTCAGGCGGGTGGCGGGCGAGCGCGTCACCACGCTGAAGCGGCCCGCGGCCGGGGTGGCGGTGCCGACCAACGGCCCGGTCATGAAGATGAGCGGGTTGTCCGGCCCCAGCGGGTCGGTGTCAGCCGTGACATAATCCCACAGATAGCGGGCGCCCAGCCCGCTGCCGCCCAGGAAACGGGCTGCGTAGTCTGCGTTCAGCGGTTCGATCCAGGTGCGCTGCTGCGTCAGATCAACCCGCAGGATTTGGCCGAGATAGCCAGGGAGGGTGGTCATACGAGTGTCCTCGTTTTCGTCAGGCGCTGCCCCGAAAGCACGGTCGGCAGCGGTTCCTTATTCGGGGCAGATCATTCCGGCGGCGGCCCGGCGACGATCACCGTCACCAGGCCGCGGCGGTTTCAGGCGCGCATGCGCTCAAAAGTCAATCGGTGTGCCATCGAAGGTGTAGCGCAGGAGTTTGGCGGTGTCGGCCCGATTAGGCACACGGGCGGACATCGTCACCGAGGTGTCGTCTTGGACCAGCAGCACCATGCGGCTGATTTCGTCGTCGTACTGCGCGGGTTCGATGCCCATCTCGGCCGCGGAGAGGGGCAGGCCCAGTCGGCGCTCCAGGTCGCGGATGGCGGCCGCCAGGCTGGCCGCGCTTTGCGCCTCATCCGCGGCCGGCAGGCTCAGGAAGCGCGCAATGTCCGCGTAACGGGTCGGGTCCTGGCCGCGCACGCAGTATTCGATGGTGTAGGGCAGGTACATGCCCACGCTGCGGCCGTGCGGGATGTGGAAACTGGCGCCCAGGGTATGGCCCAGCGAGTGGGCGAGTCCCGCTTGCGCGTTGCCGAAGGCCATGCCGGCGATGGTGGCGGCGTTGTGCATGCGCTCGCGCGCCTCCATGTCCCTGGCGCCCTGGCTGACCGCGGTCGGCAGGTAGCTGAACACCAGTTGGATGGCCTTCAGCGCCAGGCCGTCGGAGAAATCGTTGTGCCAGGAGCTGGTGTAGGCCTCGATGGCGTGCGTGAGCACGTCAATGCCGGTGTCCGCGGTGACGCGGGGCGGCAGGTTGGCCGTCAGCGCCGGGTCCACGATCGCCAGGTCGGGCAAAATCTCGCGCGAGGCCAGGCCGAGCTTGCGCCGCTCTTCCACATCGGTCAACACCGTGGCCCAGGTTGCTTCCGAGCCGGTGCCGCTGGTAGTGGGGATGGCGATCAGGCGCGCCTTGCTGCGCAGGCCAATGGGCACGATCGGGTTGATCGCGGCCGGTTCGATGTCGGGGTATTCGTACAGGATCCACATGGCTTTGGCCGCGTCCATGGCGCTGCCGCCGCCCAGGCCGATGATCCAGTCTGGTTCGAACTCCAGCATGGCCGCCGCGCCCTTGCGCACGGTTTGCAGCGAAGGCTCCGGCTCCACGTCCGAAAAGACGGCCGCGGGGATGCCGGCCTCCTTCAACTGGGCGATGACCATCTCCGGATAGCCCAGTTTTGCCAACACGGCATCGGTGACAATGAAGGCGCGCTGACCCTGCAGTTGGCTGAGGTAGCTCAGGGCATCCTCGCCATAGACGATCTCAGGCGCTTTGAAAAACCACATAACCGCCTCCTACGTGCTGCGCGTGGGAACCCGGCCGGCGAGACGCCGTCGCCTCGCGTGCGGCCAGGGCCCTTTAGACCTCGTCGGGATACTGCGTGGGGATGAAGGTGGTGCAGCGCACCAACTCATTGGCGGCTTTGACCGACTTCATGATCTTGAGCATGTTGCCCTGCAGCTTCAGCTTGCGCGTGACCAGGGCCTGAATGGGGTCAATTTTGCGGCCGATGACCTGTTTCCACGCGGCCAGCGGCGCGGCAATGATAAATTCTGGGGTCTTGACCGTGCGATCCGCCAGCATGCCGGCCTCGCGGCATTTGCCGTGCCACAGATCGAGGTACATTACCTCTTCCTTGACGACACCCTGGCCCGGATCCACAATAAAATAGAAGTCGCCTTCCCACGTGGCCGCAGCCTCCGCGTAATTTTGACTCTGGTTCAGTTCCACCTGCAACTGCTTTGCCCATTCCTCGCTCGGAAACGGAAGTTTCATCGCTCGCTACTCCTTTATGTGATCCAATGGACGCAGCGCAAAGATGACGCACTGCGATATGGTCATTGTAACATGCTTTTGGCCTGCTGACAAAGCGCAGGGGCGCATTGGCGGGCGGCGCCCCGCGCTCGGCGGCTTGTTCATTCCGGTGCAGTCGTCTATAATGGCGTCAGGATTTTTTGCCACGAATTGCACGAAAGAAGAAAACAATTCGTGAAAATTAGTGAAATTCGTGGCAGAGAAATCTGGGCGGATTTTTGCCACGAATTGCACGAATTGACACGAAGGCAGAAGAATAATTCGTGAAAATTAGTGAAATTCGTGGCAGAAAAAATGTACATCGAAGGAGTGTACCCGATGCCTCTGCAACCTGGCATGATTCTGGAAAACCGTTACCGCGTGGAAGCGCTGCTTGGTCAGGGCGGGATGGGCGCGGTCTACAAGGCGTTCGATCAGCGCCTGCGCATGGCCGTGGCGCTGAAGGAGAACAGCCTGGTGACGCCCGACGCCCGCGTCCAGTTCGAGCGCGAGGCGCTGACGTTGGCGCGGCTGCACCACAGCAACCTGCCCACGGTGACCGACCATTTCATCACGGCCGACGGCGCGCAGTACCTGGTGATGACCTTCATCGAGGGCATCAACCTGGCCGAGCTGCTGGCCGCGCGCGGCCGTCAAGCGCCGGCCGAGGTGCTGAGCTGGCTGGGGCAGGTGTGCGACGCCTTGACCTACCTGCACAGCCAGAATCCGCCCATCATTCACCGCGACATCAAGCCGCAGAACATCAAGATCACGCCGGAGGGGCACGCCTTCCTGGTGGACTTCGGCCTGAGCAAGGTGGGCTCAACCTACCAGAGCACAGCCAGCGGCGCGTTGGGCGTGACCGCGGGCTATGCGCCGCTGGAACAGTACGGCAGCGCGCACACCGATCAGCGCACCGATGTCTACGCGCTGACCGCCACGCTGTACGCGATGCTGACCGGCGAACCGCCGCCGGAGAGCGTCAAGCGCGCGGTGGGGACGGCCACGTTGACTCCGCCGCGCGCGCTGAACCCCACCCTCAGCCCGGCGCTGGACCGGGCGCTGCTGCACGGCCTGGAGACGCAGCCCACCAACCGGCCGCAGAGCGTGGCCGCGCTGCGGCAGGAGTTGGAGGCGGGCCTGGGCGCGGCCAAAGCCGTTCGCCCCGCGCCCCCGGCGCCGGTCGCCCCGCCCACCCAGGTCATTGGCCGGCCGTCGCCTCCGCCGCGACCCGCGTTAGCGCCGGCCCGGCGTGAACGCAACGTGTCAGCCTGGGCGCTGATCGGGATCGGCGCGCTGGCCGTGACGCTGCTGGTGGTGGGCATTGGGGCGTTGGGCCCCCGCGGCAAGCCCACGCCGACCGTGGTCGTCGGCCGGGCGACGGCGAAACCAATAGTGACCGTGACCCCGCTGACGGCGACGCCGCTGCCGAAGGATCCGGACACACTGACGCCGACAGTTACGCCTACGCCCTGCCCCCCCCCCCCCCCCCCCCCCCCCCCCGCCCCGCCCCCGCCGCCCCGGCGGCCCGCCCCCGGCCCCGGGGCGCCCGGTCCCCCCCCCGCGCCCGCGCGGCCCCCCCCCCCCCCCCCTCCCCCCCCCCCCCGTGGCGGAACGACGCGCGCGCGTGCAGGACGGGGCGGTGATGGTCTGGGTGCCGGCGGGCGAGTTCACGATGGGGTCGGCAGACAGCGACACGCAGGCGGGCAGTGATGAGAAGCCGCAGCATCGGGTGAATGTCGATGGGTTTTGGATAGACCGCACGGAAGTGACGAATGAGCAGTACCGGAAGTTCGTGGATGTCGGCGGTTACAACCAGAAGCAGTATTGGACCGAAGCCGGCTGGACGTGGAAGGGGCAGAACAATGCCACGCAGCCGGGTTGTTGGGGCGACGGCAATTTCAACCAGGGGCAGCAGCCGGTGGTGTGCGTGAGCTGGTACGAGGCATATGCCTATGCGCGCTGGGCCGGCGGTCGTCTGCCGAGTGAAGCGGAATGGGAGAAGGCGGCGCGAGGGACGGATGGGCGGATTTACCCCTGGGGGAATACGTGGGACGGGACGTGGGCGGACTTTTGTGACAAGAACTGTCAGTATGAATGGAAAGATGTTGGCGTGGATGATGGGTATGCCACCACAGCGCCGGTGGGGGAGTTATGCGAATGGGGTGAGTCCTTACGGAGCGCATGACCTGGCGGGGAACGCGTGGGAGTGGGTGAGCAGTAAATATGGGAGTTATCCTTACAGAGGTGATGATGGACGAGAGGACCAGAGTAGCACAGATGTTCGTGTCCTGCGGGGCGGGAGTTGGCTCTATGAAGCGTGGCTTGTGCGCTCCGCCAGCCGGGACTGGTTTGACCCCGGCTACCGCGTCAGCTATGTGGGTTTTCGGGTGGCGTCCCCCGGCCTCTGAGTCTCTGGCGTCTCTGGAATTCTGAGTCATGATGACCACGTGCTGGGTGTAAGCCAGGGAACAGCACGGCGAGACAGAGCTGAGCGGGGGTGCAGGGGGCAGCGGCCCGCTGCTTGGGTTGAGGTTGAGCGATTGAAATCGCGCCTGGTGGGCGTGCCGCCGGGCGTCCACCTCCGTGGACGCAATGCCGGTCGGCGCAGGCTGACTTGGGGGCGGAACGCCCTTGCGGCCCGAATTCATGCGGCGGCCGCAGTCGGCGCACGAGGCCTGAGCAGTTACGGACAGGGATAAGGCAAGCATGATTTGTTGCAGACGGCGACGTCACGCCAGAGACGTGACCTACGGCTGTAACGCAAGCCGGAGGCTTGCGCCGTTGATGTACCAAGCATGATTTTGTTGCTTGACAACGTCCAAACGCCGGTTCATCGGTTGGCTTGTTCATTCTTGAGGCATCGTCTATAATGCCTCACGCACGCTAGATTTCATTCAATCCGGTTGATGTAGTCGAAGATCAGGGAAATGAACTGTGAGCAACGCGACAAGTGACAACGTGCAAACCATAGATGACGACATGCGATCTGAGTATGATTTCTCGCGGGGCGTACGCGGAAAGCATGCTGCGGCCATGCAGGGCGGTTATACGATCATCATTCATGCCGCGGACGGTACGACGGTCACGCGTGAGGTCAAGCCAACCCAGGGAGCAGTGATCCTCGACCCAGATGTCCTGCGCTATTTCCCTGATTCCGATTCGGTGAATCGCGCACTGCGCACCCTGATTGCCCTTTTTCCAAAGGAATCTGTCCGCGACGGTCGGCGCACAGCCAGCGCAGGCAGGAGGCCGTGACGCGCTTCGAGCAGTGGCTGGAGGAAAACCTGGTGGCGCTGCAGGACGAATGAAAGAGAATCCGATGAAAAAGACAACCCCCTATTTGAGCCTACCCTACACGATTGAACTCAAGGGACGCAGAAGACGGCTGGTTTGTGCG
>NZ_JADIZS010000063.1:0-23043 GCF_016704685.1 Candidatus Amarolinea dominans | reverse complement strand
TTGGTCGAATCGCCTGGCCCAATCAAGCAAATCATGTCGCCGGTCAGATTCCATTCCATTTCACGAATACCGCGAAAGTTCTTGATGGTTAGTTTGCGTAGTTTCATGATCATGTATCTCCTGAAGAGTTCAGCCAGATTATGCATCAGTCACAACTCTCGCCAAAACGCTTGGGTTAGGATGGCCTGTTCCATCTGGTTGGAGCAATGCAGCGTTTTCAGATTGGATCGTCTGCATCTCGGTGGTATCTCGCTGAATGCTGTCGAGCACAGCTGTTACTGCTGCTGCACCGTTGGCTCCGGCCAAATGACATCAGTGTCTTGAGTTTGACGCCTGTTAAGTGAGGGATTGCGGAACCCGTCTGCAGTTCCGAGATAGCTCCGTTCTTGGCCGCCCATGCCCATAAAGTGCATGAGATAGCGCGGTGATGATTTCGAGTCTTTCAGTCGTACTCGATGTAAGGCCTTCTGAAAGTAGCATTCTTCGATCTGGCCCTTCCACACAGCAGCGCGACCGATTTCGCCACCCTCGCAGATCAACAGATCGCCAGGTTGAAGCATGAATTCGGCTTGTTCGCCGGGCAGAAAGTCCATCTCATAGACATCGTCCAGCCTGAAATCATCCCAAAGAACGTTCGCGTTGCGGAGATATGGTCTGGAATGGGCACCCTTCTTCGATATCTGCGAGAGCATTTTGCCAAGCCGGCTGTCCGCAATGTCCGAAAACGGGGCCACAGGAGAACGGCTTGCCAATACAAAAAACATCTGATGACGTGCCGCCTCCATCATCCGCCCCGTATCCGCCACGATCTCCGCATGCAGCCGCCGCGCTCCCGCGGCTCTCAAACAGCGCTTCGATGCGGGCGACAATGCGGCGCTGGGTTTCCAGGGAGCGGGTCGGGGCGTCGGGGCCAGGGAAGGGATGATCAGCATCCCCGAGGGCCTCTTTCCGCGCTCGTGGCATTCTTGCGCCAGTACTGCTCTCGCTTGCAAGGTCACAAACGGTGTGTTCACCTTTTATACGCCAAAAAGCGTCGGTCAATCAGGGCCGGATCGGGTTTGAGGACAACCCACTCTGTTGTTCCAATACCTTCGACTGACGGCACAATAACCTTGTTGAGATAGGGACGCAGCTTCGAGTACAGAACATGCTGCGATCCGAAGCGCACACAAGTGCTGGCAACCTGAGACCCAGGAACAAGGTTGGGCTGAGGTTCTTCAAACTGCCCTTTCTGAATGGCATCCAGACCCCAATAATTGAACAGCGTCGTAGGATGATCAGCCGCGGCCTGATTTGGGCCGATTCCTCCAGCGCTACGAGCCAATCAAGTGTTCTTGGCCCTGATCCTCGGTAGCTGCCAGTCAATCGCCATTCGATGCCTCGTCGCCGTTGCTCACCATCGCGTGCAGATTCTCCAAAATGCTCGTCAGTTCGCGCGTCCGCTCCAGCAGGCGGGCGGTCAGTTCGGCGGGGTGGGGCAGCGCCTCACGCTCGTTGAGCACGGGGTTGCGCGCGCTCAGGTCGTAACCGCGGGCCTTCAGGTCGTCCGCGCTCTCCACCCAGGCGTCCGCGCTGGCGGCCCGCCCCTTCTCCGCCGCAGCGCGGGCGTCGGCGGCGAGGAGGAAGGGCGCTCGCCTTCGCCGTCCAGCCAACGCCGCCACGCGGCCCAGGCCGCACGTGCCCCGGCGAAGTGCTCGTCCTGAATCCGGCTGCCCTTGCTGAACTTCTTCAGCCCCATCGGGCAGCGGCAGTTCGTAGTACCACGTCTCGTGCCGGGCCAGCGGGTTGCGCTCCGCCACCCGGTCGGGCCGCTGGAAGAAGAGCAGCGCGGTCTTGACGTCGGAATAGGGCGCAAAGGTGCCGGGCGGCAGGCTCACCACGGCGAACAGGTGGAACTGCTCCAGCAGGTCCTTCTTCACCTCCGCGAACGCGCCCCCACGGAACAGGGTGCCTTCGGGCACGACCACGCCGCAGCGGGCGTCCGGCGTGTGCTTCAGCTTCTTGATGATGTGCTCCAGGAAGAGCAGCTCGGTGGCGTTGGACTTCACCGGGAAGTTCTGCTGGATGTGGCCGCCCTCGGTGCCGCCGAACGGTGGGTTGGTCAGCACGACGTCGAAACGGCCGCTCACGCTCCCCTTCACCGATTCTTCCAGGGTGTTGGTGCGGGTGATGTTTGGCGTGGCCACGCGGTGCAGCACCATGTTCATCGTGCCCAACAGCGCGGAAACCCCCTTCTTTTCCTGGCCGAATAAAGTGCGGTGCTGCAGGGTCTCGCGGTCATCGCTGGTGCGCTCCTGCGGCTGCATCGCCTCATACGCGGCCACCAGGAAGCCCGCCGAACCCGAGGCCGGGTCGTAGACCGTCTCGCCGATCTGCGGCGCGATCACATCCACCATGAAGCGGATCACCGACCGCGGGGTGTAGAACTCGCCGGCGATGCGGTTCTCCGCGCCCATGCGTTCCAGTAGATCCTCGTACACCTGTGAGATGGTGTAGATGTCGTCATCGCTGCCGAAGTGGATGCTGTTGATGATCGTCAGGACGTCTTTGAGGTTGTAGCCGGAGGCGCACACCGGCACGTTGCGCACCACGTTCTGGTCGCCCACGCTCTCATCGGAGAAGATGCGCGCAACGGTGCGGGCCAACGGCGAGCCGGTCAGGGTGGATAGCCCAGGCAGCAACCGCCCGCGCACGAACTGGATCAGGTCATCGACCCTCCAGGTCGCCAACTTCTCGGGGCCGGCCCAGGCGTCCCAGGCCAGGTCGCCCTGCAGCACCGGCTCATAATGCTCGCCCTCGCCCAGCGCGGCCTGGGCCAGGCGCTCCTGCTCTTCCTCGTCCAGGAATTTGAGGAAGAGCAGCCAAGCCAGGTGCTCGGTGTACTGCATCACCCCGCCCACGTTGTTGTCGCGGCGCAAGATATCGCACGCGCGCCACATGTCGCTGCGCAGGGTTTCGTTGGTTTGGCGTTTGGTGATGGTCATGCGGTCAGCCATCATATCCGGGGAGGGCCCATTGTTCATAGAGGACCATCCCCTCGCTCAAGGCCGCGGTAATGAACGCATTGGGCACCTCGCGCCACTCGGCCACCTCCTCCGGCGTCCACACCAGGATGTCCTTGGCCGGCGCCAGGCCGACCAGCGCGCGACGATAGCGCGCCGCGCGGCGGTAGCGCGGCTGGTCCGACGGCTCGATCAGCAGCAGATTATAGTCACTATCGGGCCGTGCGTCACCGCGCGCGCGAGCCAAACAAGACGATCTTCTGAGGGTTTCCGGTGGCCCTAATCCGGTGGACCATCTCTTTGAGCGAAGCGTCCAACCTTGCACGCTCGGTCACTCCTGACCCTGCCATATACCCTCCATTTGCTTCTCATTTCCTTACCTTCGTTGAAGTATACCATACAGCCGCCCTACGCCGCTTCCGCGTACAGCCGGCGCTGCAACTCCGCCATCGTCGCCCGGAACCGCTGCGGGTCGCCGCCGAAGCGCCGTAGCACGCCCCGCGCCTCGCCCATCTCGCGGAAGGGACTGACGCGGAACACCGCCGGGTCGGTCATCTCTCGCAGCCCGCCCAGGACGTATTTGTCCACCAACGCCAGGATCACCGTCCGGGCTTCTTCGGTATGTGTGCCCAGCCAGGCCCCTTCCCGGCGGCGAAAGGCGTTTGCCCGCTCTTCACGGCTGCCCAGCGGCCGGCCATAGGCCAGATGCGCCAGCAAATCGGCCTGGTCGGCTTCGGGGTGGTTGAGCACCTCGGCCAAGACATCAACGTCAATGCTGGACCGCTCCAACTGCTCCAGGAAGATGCGGCGCTGTTCCCCGTCGCCCCAAATCGCCAGCAGCTTGTTCCAGTGAGGCGCAAAGCCGGCGACCTTGCTGCGCGTGTAGTCCAGGTATTGCTCCAACGACATCGGCTCGTTGACGCCGGCCACGATGAACGTGGCCTCATCGGCTATAGTCACCTCCAGTCCCGTGACCCTGATCTTCCGGTCGGTCTGCTCACCGGCCGGTTTGAGATCGATGTCCAACATCGTCTCCGCACCGGCATGGGTCATGATCTGCAGCTCGCGGCGCACCAGCTTTGGGCCGCTAGCGATCAGCTTCATTTCGCCAACTGGAAGCCTGTCGAAGCGGTAGCGCCCCTGGTCATCCGTCAAGATCGGGCCAACCTGTTCGTTGGGGCCAACCAGCACCGCGACGCTGGCGCCCACCAGCAGGTCACCGCTTTCCGCCAGGCGGAACGGTTCCGGTCAAACTGGCGGTGCGGGGCCGTTCGTCAATCGGCGGCTTGACCGCATCTGGCGGTTTGTCCCACTTCGGGTCGAGCAGCCGGGTCGCGCCGGAGTAGTCGATGATGCGAAACCAGAGCTTGCCGCTGTCCGGGTCGACGCGCGACCCGCGACCGATGATCTGCTTGAAGAGAATCGGCGAGGAGAGGGTCTTCATGAAGACGATATTGCGCGCCGCGGGCACATCCACACCGGTGGAGAGCAGCTCAGCGGTGGTCGCCACGACCGGCAGCGGCTTATCGCTGTCCTGGAACTGCGCCAGGCGGCGCCGCGCGCTCGCGCCTTCGTCGCTGACGATGGCAACCGCGTAATCATCTCCGAAGCCGAGGTCCACGAACTCGTTGTTGAGCAGCCGGGCCACTTCCTGGGCGTGCTCCATGTCCACGCAGAACACCATCGTCTTCTGCAGCGGGCCGAAACGCCGCAGCAAACCGGCGAGATGGACGGTCATGGCCGCGGTGCGGTCCGGCAGGCTCACCGAGCGCTCGAACTGAGGCGTATCGTAAGCATCCTTGAGCACGGCATCTTCCGGTACGAAGACCTCCGCGCCCTTTTCGACGGCCTCATGAATGTGCAACCCGTGCTTGTCCAGGTCCGTGCGGATGCGATGCACCTTGTAGGTCGCCAGGAAGCCGTCCTCGATGCCCTGCCCGAGGCTGTACACGTAGGCCGGTGGGTGAAAGCTGCCCTTTTCGGCGTGCGCGGGATCCACGGCAACCGCTGTCTCCTCCGAGCAGAAGTAGGCGTAGGTGTCAATGTTCTCGTCCTGTTTCGGCGTGGCGGTCATGCCAAGCTGAATGGCGCCCACGAAATAGTCCAGGATTTCCCGCCACGTGCCAAAGCCGGAGCGATGCGCCTCATCAATGATGATCAGATCGAAGCAATCGGGCGGGAACTTCTCGAAGAAGCGCTTGCCCCGCCCGTCCTCGTTCCAGAGCGTCTGGTAGATGGCGAAGTAAATCTCGCGGTGCAGGCTGGGGCGTTTGGCGTTTTCGTCGAGCAGCAGGCGCGGGTCGCTGGCAGTGGTTGCAAACGGGCTGAAGGCATTGTACGCCTGATCGCGCAGGACCACCCGATCGGCCAGGAATAGCACACGCACCGGATGGCCGCCCTTCTTTTGCCCCAGCCAGCCCGACTTGAGCAGCTTCCACACGATTTGCAGGGCGGTGAAGGTCTTGCCCGTGCCGGTGGCCATGGTGAGCAGGATGCGTTTCTGGCCGGTCATGATGCGCCGTAGCACCTCGCGCACCGCAACCTCCTGGAAATAGCGCACCTCTTTGCCGCGGGTCGCCTCCGCTGGCGCGTAGGGGTGCAGGAGCGGATTGCGCCGCCGGGCCTGCGCGGCGTCCACGCTGTAGACCGGGCGTTCATCCTCCCCGGAGCCCGGCTCACCTTGGCCGGTGTTGATCTGCCAGCGCTGCCAAAGCTCCTCAGGGTTGGGGAACCGCTTCGCGAGTCGCGTGCTGCCGGTGAAGGCATCCCACTCGATGATCTCCTGGCCGTTCGTGGCGAACGCAAAGGCAAGCCCCAGGTCGCGCGCGTACGCCTTGGCCTGCTGCAAGCCAGCCACTGCCGGCTTTCCCTCCTCTTTGGCTTCCACCACGGCGATGGGCAGGCTGTCGGTGTAGCGGAGGAGGTAATCAACGCGTTTGGGGGGAAGACGCTCGGCGCGATCCCCGCGCAGCACGATCTTGCCCGCGGTGTACGCCCAACTGCGGTCCAGCCGGCGCTGTTGAGCCTGGGGATCAATCAATTGGGCGCGCGTATCGGCTTCGTTGAGCGGCATGGGCGACTCTATCGTGAAAGAGAGACGACATGAGACTGGGGCCAGATGCCCCTTCGAGTTCTCAGTTTATCACAGGGATGCCAGTTCCAGAAAACGCCGCGCGGCTCACAAATCACGATGAACCTGTCCGCGCGGCGTCGAATCATGCAGCGTCAGTTCGTCAAAGGGTCTTTTTGCTCTCTGTGCTTCTTGTGGTCAGCAGATCGCAGCATCGGGCACTGGCGGTGCTATTCTTGTGTCCAGGTGTAGCGTACTTTTAACCCGTTGAGATGCGACCAGGGCAGCCAGCCCTCCTTTTGCATCCGGCCGACGACGATCCCCGGCGCGATCCCGATCCCTCTGGCGAATTGAACGACTGACGCTTCGGAGCGCATCTCCGTCAGTTGTCTCGCTTGCGCCGGCGGGATGAGGAAGTTGCGGGCAAAAGCGTCCGCTTCCTCAGGGCCACTGCTTCGGCACGCCGGGCCAGCGCCTCCCGATACTCCGCTTCGCGTTGCAGCCAAAAGCGCGCAGTGCTGCCCAGCACGCGCTCGAGCCGCAAGGCCGTATCTTCGCTGATCGGAGCCTTACCGCGGAGCAACTGATTCACATGTTTCGGGGTATAGCCGATTCGCTGCGCGAATTCCACCCGCGACCAGCCGCGTTCTTCCAGGACATCAGCGATCGTATCACCGGGTGGGGACAGCCAATCGGGTTCGAAGAGCAATTCTTTCTCAGTCATGGTCGGAAGGTCGCGACGCATGCAGCCCGAAGGCCGGCGTCAACAGGATCGTATCCGGCCGCGATGCAATGACCTTCTCATACTCCTCTTTAGTTAGGGCGCGCGGCGCGACGTCACTGCCCGGCTCAGGCAAGACGAAGAGGCCGTTGGGGTCGGCGGCCTGGCAGATGATCGGGCTGTGTGTCGTGACGAGGAACTGGATATTCGGGAAGTGGCGTTTCAGCCAAAAGCCGATCTCGCGCTGCCACTCCGGATGCAAATGGGCATCCACTTCGTCAATCAGCACCACGCCGCTGCGCCTGATGAAAATCCTGCCGTCCGTCCCTCTGTCGGCCAGGCCCTCGACGCCGTATACGCTGACGAGGTGCCGGATGATGTCGGCGATCAGAGCCAACGCCGCCCGGTACCCATCGCTCATCTCACTCCACGCCAGTTGTACCCCGTTGCGATCCTTGAGCCAAAGCCCATCGGAATCCACACGATCCACCGTGATCTGATTGGGTAGAAGATCGTCGCGCAGGATCTCCAGCAGCAGCGCCAGTTGCTCACGCTCGGCCGCGCGGTTCTCGAGCTCCTTGTGCTTCAGATTTCGCAGCCATTGGTCAACCTCGGCCAGCGACGCAGCCTCCTGGAACATCGTCACGAAGCGCTCAGTGGTTGGTGCGACCATTTGGCGCGTGGCCTCTGGCGATGCACCGAACACGCGGCGAAACGGCCCATACCCACACGAGAACCAGCCCGTGGCATCAGGCGACCAGATAGTGCGCTCAGGTGTTGCGTAGTTGCGCGGCTTCCCCGGCGGAATGGTGGCTTGCAACGTTGGCTCCTTGCCGCCATTCGTGAGTGTGAGTTTGACCGGGAAGCGGGAAGATGGGTTTCGCCCAGATTCAGATGTGGCATCATCGTCAATGACCCGCACGATTTCGAGCTGGATCGCCGCCTCATCGTCGGCGCCATCGCGAATCCAACCGTGGAAACTTGGCTGCAATGAACGCGCCGTATCCCTGCCTGTCAATCCCACAGCAATCGCCTTCAGGAGTGAGCTCTTCCCGGATCCGTTATCGCCGGTAAACACGGTCCACCCCGCGTAGCTTCCGCCGGCGCGCGTCAGATCGAATTGAAGATCTGCGAAACCACGGATGTTTTTGAGGATCACTCTGCTGATATACATCGCGGCACCTCTCTGCTTCCTGCGTACTTTGCGGCTATTGTACCACTGGATCGGTTCAGATGACATGCCATCGGATGCAATCAGGATTCATAGAGGACCATCCCCTCGCTCAAGGCCGCGGTAATGAACGCATTGGGCACCTCGCGCCACTCGGCCACCTCCTCCGGCGTCCACACCAGGATGTCCTTGGCCGGCGCCAGGCCGACCAGCGCGCGACGGTAGCGCGCCGCGCGGCGGTAGCGCGGCTGGTCCGACGGCTCGATCAGCAGCAGATCATAGTCGCTATCGGGCCGTGCGTCACCGCGTGCGCGCGAGCCAAACAAGACGATCTTCTGAGGGTTTCCGGTGGCCCTAATCCGGTGGACCATCTCTTTGAGCGAAGCGTCCAACCTTGCACGCTCGGTCACTCCTGGCCCACCCTCCATTTCCTTCTCATTTCCTTCTCATTTCCTTCTCATTCCTTACCTTCGTTGAAGTATACCATACAGCCGCCCTACGCCGCTTCCGCGTACAGCCGGCGCTGCAACTCCGCCATCGTTGTGCGGAACCGCTGCGAGTCGCCGCCGAAGCGGCGCAGCACACCCCGCGCCTCGCCCATCTCGCTCCTTCCAGGCCAGGAACTGCGCAAAGTCCTCATAGGGGATGATGGCCGCTTCGGGCCGGCTGCCGCGCGTGAGCACGTAGGGCACATGATTCTTGACGACCTCATCGAGGATGGTGCGAAATCGGCGCTGCAAGTCGGTGACGCCAATGATTTGATGCATAGCTGCCTCACTTTGAATAGCACTACAAAGTTTGCTATGAATTATAACACGGCGACGCCGTTACGCCGCACCGCGTACAGCCGGCGTTGCAGCTCGGTCAGCCGGCGGCAGCGTGTTTGGCGTGACCACCTTCGCCATTCCCGCCTTCCCCGCCTGGGCATCGCTGACCCCGCCGGTCCCGGCCGGCAACCCACGCGTCGCCAGCGGCCCGCCCGGCGCCTACACCGGTCAGGGCGCTGCTGCGTTCCGGCGCTCCTACCTGCCGCTCGTGGTCTCCGTCACCTGAGATGACATTTTTACCCCTAAAACTGTCTGTCTATTGACAAATTTGCCAGTGTTTGATAAGATACACCTATGTACATCAGAATTGTCGAAAAAAGGCTCCTTTCGCTGCTGGAAACGCCGGAAATCCTGGTTCTGTACGGGCCGCGACGCGTGGGGAAGACAACGCTCCTGCGCAAGCTGCACGCGCAGATTCAGCCGTCGCATCCAACCATTTTCTATACCCTGGACGACCCGACGGCCCAGGCCATTTTCGGTGAGCCTGCGACCGCGCGGTTGGAACGTATCTTCGCCGAGCTTGGCTTTGTCCCTGAGCGCCGAGCCTTCCTCTTCCTGGATGAAATCCAGAGCTTTCCCCAAATTGATCTACTGCTGAAATTGATTTTTGATCACTTTCCGCGTGTGAAGGTGATCGCGACGTCGTCTTCCTCCTTGCTTCTTCTGCAGAACCTGACCGACAGCCTGGCCGGCCGCAAATACTTCATCGAGCTGCTGCCGTTGACGTTGAGCGAAGTGATGGGTATCGAGATTGATGACCCCTTCACGTTCCCGGAGCGCATCACGCAGCAGGACGCGCTGAACGAATGGCTGCGTTCATTTGCCGTTTACGGTTCCTATCCAGAGATCATAACGCGGCCTGCGGTCGAGGAGAAGCAAGCCAAGCTGCGCGATATTCTGGATAGTGCGCTCTACAAGGACATCTTCTTGTTCGAGCGCCTGAAAGCTCCCCAGGTGCTCATCAAACTGATGACGCTGCTGGCGCACCAGGTTGGCAACCTGGTCAATCTGAACGAGTTAGCATCCCAACTGGGCATGGGTCGCAACTCCGTTGAGCAGTACATTGCGACGCTGGAAAAATACTTCCTGGTTTTTCGGCTGCCGCCCTTCGAGCGCAACCTGCGCAGCGAAATCAACGCAAAGCAGAAAGTCTACTTCTGGGATTTGGGTATCCGCAACGCCGTCATCAATCGCTTCACGCCGTTCGATGCGCGTGACGATAGGGGCGCCCTGTTCGAGAACCTGGTCGTAGCTGCGCTGTTGAAACGCAACCTGTACGCGCGCCGTCCGTTCAACACCTACTTCTGGCGGACTCACGAAGGGTATGAAATTGACCTGGTGTTGGAAAACGTTCAGCGCCAGGAACTATGGGCGATGCAAACTACGACCACCGGCAAAGCCAGCTTCTCGCGCGCATTCGCCAGCTACCAGCCAACCCAATCTCTCGTCGTCAACCTGGAGAACGGGTATCGTTTCTGTTGGTAATTGGTAAAACGAAGGTCACCATCAGAAGCCCCGAACGAGTCCTCAGTTCGTCACAGAAACGAACAGCGTTAGATGATGACGCCGTTTGGGATTCGCGGCCGCTTTGCGCTACAATACCTCTGCATCCACACGAAAAGAGGTTCACCCATGCGCGCTTTCCGTCTCATCCTGCTCTCGCTTATGCTGCTTGTCGCCAGTTCCGCGTGCGGCTCTGCGCCCGCGCCGGGCGCCAGTGCGCCGCCGCCCACGGCCGCGGTGCGTTCGACTGATCTTCCGCACGCCAGCGCCGACAGCGCGGGCCGTTACGACATCGGTGCGCCGGCGCTGATGACCGATCTCTGGGTTGACCCGGTTCATGGCGCTGACAGCCACAGCGGCGCCAGCCGCGACCAGGCCCTGCGCACCATCAGCGCCGCCTGGAATCAGATTCCCACCGCAACGCCGTTGACGAACGGCTACCGCATCTGGCTGGTGGCCGGAGACTACACTGAAGACTATTTTCCGGTCTATTGGGAACAGCGCTATGGCACGCAAACCGCGCCCATCATCATCCAATCGGCCGATGGCCCCCTGGCCGCGCGGCTGCAAGGCTCGCTCAACGTGTACGATGTCCGCTACCTGTACTGGATTGATCTGGAGGTGCGCAACGCGGGCGATGTCTTTCACTGCGAACTGTGCGACCATCTGCTCCTGCGCGGGGTGCGCTTCGACGGCGGCAATCGCCAGGCGCATGAGACGATCAAGGTCAACCAGTCGCGGGATGTTTACATCGAGGACAGCGATATCGGCGGGAGCTATGAGAACGCCATTGACTTCGTGGCCGTGCAGTACGGCCACATCGTGGGCAATCGGATTCACACCGCCGATGATTGGTGCATCTACCTGAAGGGCGGCTCGGCCTATTACCGGATCGAGGGCAATGAGATCTACGACTGCGGCACCGGCGGGTTCACCGCAGGCCAGGGCACCGGCTTCGAGTACATGGTGTCGCCCTGGCTGCACTACGAGGCCTACGACCTGAAATTCATCAACAACGTGGTGCATGACACAGAGGGCGCCGGGTTTGGCGTCAACGGCGGTTACAATATCCTGCTGGCTTACAATACGCTCTACCGCGTCGGCACGCGCAGCCACGGCATGGAGTTCGTCTTTGGCCTGCGCACGTGCGATGGCGACACGGCGCGGTGCAGCGCCAATCAGAGCGCGGGCGGCTGGGGCACGGCCAACAGCCAGGAAGAGCCGATCCCCAACCGCAACCTCTACGTGTTCAACAACATCCTCTACAACCCCGCGGGCGTGCAGAGCCAGTGGCAGCATTTCGCCATCTACGGCCCGCGCCAGCCCTCGCCCGGCTCGAACATCCCCGCCCCGGCCAGGACCGATGACAACTTGCAGATACGCGGCAACCTCATCTGGAACGGCCCGGCCGATCTGCCGCTCGGCATCGAAGGCGGCGAGGCCTGCCAGGCCGGCAACCCCACCTGCAATGCTGACCAACTGCGCGCCGACAACGCCATCAACACCATCGAGCCGGCCCTGGTTGATCCCGCCCACGGCGATTTTCGACCGGTTGCCGGGGGCAGCGTGTTTGGCGTGACCACCTTCGCCATTCCCGCCTTCCCCGCCTGGGCATCGCTGACCCCGCCGGTTCCGGCCGGCAACCTGGACAACACCGTCGCGACGGATCGCGCCGGCAATCCGCGCACCGCCAGCGGCCCGCCCGGCGCCTACACCGGTCAGGACGCCAGCACGCTCCGGCGCTCCTACCTGCCCCTCGTGGTCTCCGTCACTTGAGATGACATTTTTACCCCCAAAAATATCAATGTGTTGACAAAATTTCCGGTTTCTGATACGATCAAGTCATCTATACCAGAAAGGATACACGATGCACCCAGAAGATCAAGCCCATGCTGCTTTAGCCAAAATGTTTGCCCTGGCCAAAGCCCAATTCGGCAGCGCTGTCAAGAGTCAATGGTTCTACGTTGACAATGGTTGTCCTGGCTGCGGACGCGCAGTGGGCGCCATGAAGTTCAAGGGCGAAGACACGTTGTCGCTCAACGCCTTCATCTATCGCCCGCGCGGTGTGTTGATCGGCTACCTGTTGTGCGAGCGCTGCGCCAAGCAGGTGCTGGCCGCGGGCCAACGCAAGCCCGCCGTCGAAACGCCGCTGCACGCCACGATCGAGCAGGCGCTCATCAAGGCCTATCAGCGCTACATTACCTCGCTGGATGCCTGATTTGGTAACGGCGCCTCCGAGCGGCAACCTCGATTGCCTCTTGCCTGTTTACTCCGGAGTTCCAAACATCACTCGATTATACGATCTCTAAACGCTTCTTTGCTATATTGCCCCAGGCAGAGCGCAGCATTGCGCTGTGCAGATACGCGCGCTGGAGGTGATTTCCGATGAGTCCATTATTCAACCGCCCCCCTGTGTTTTGCCTGATCCTGGGCCTGCTGGCACTGATACTGCTGGCGCAGCCGACCGTTGCCAGCCCGATAAACGCACCCCAGGTTCCCAATGTCGCCATCGTGGAGGATGGCTGGACGCTGATCCGAACGGTCAGCGCCGCCAATCCGATGGCTGCCCACTACAACCCTCTGGACGGGCTGCTCTACTATACCAGGCGCCCGGGGAGCGGCGGCAGCCTGAACCGCATCAACGCGGACGGCACGCTGACTCAAATCGTGACCGCGGATCGCCCGGCCGCGGCCGTCATTGACCCAACCGATGGCGATATCTTCCTCTCGGAAGACTACGGCGGCAACATCTATCGCAGCGCCTTCGGCAGCACGACGCGCAGCACGTGGGTGAGCGGTTTTCACAGCGGCGACGATGACCCGGTGGGCATGGCCATCGCACCGGCCGGCTACACCGGCCCCATCGTCAGCCCGGGTCAGGCCCTGGTCGTTGATCGCGGCAATGCAGGCAGCGATGAAATCTGGCGCTGGTCGCCGGCAACGGCCGAAGGCGAGGTGCAGATCTACACGGACCCAGACGGCGGCGGCGCCCTGGTTGATCCCGTGGACATTGCGATCAGTGATTCATCTGTCTACTTCGTTGACGCGAAAGGCGCGGCCGATGGCGCCATTTATCGGTTGGATGCCGGCCCTGTCCTGACCCTGATCGCAACCAATACCCCCATCGCTGAACCGGTCGGCATCGTCGTTGACCCACTGAATGGCGATCTGCTGGTGCTTGACGCCGCAACGGACAAGGTGCTGCGGGTACACCTCAGCGCCGGCGAGGCGATTGGTGATGTCAGTGAGATGATGACCGGCTTTACCGGACTCTCATGGGCGGGGATTGACATCTCCTCCGATGGCGCCAGCCTGTTTATCACGGACTACAGCGGCAACCAGGTCTACACCTTTCACCGCGACAACGTGTTCACCTTCGATAAAATTGCCTTACCTCCCCAGTGGACGGTCGCGCCGCCGCAGCCCGGCGGCATCCCAACCGGCAGCATGATCCAGCGCTACCTGCTGCGCTACTACTACGGCAGCATCCTGGTCAACCCGCCGCCGCTCATCGTTTCCATCTCCGACACCCTGCCCGCGACGCTGACCTTTCAGAGCGAGATTCACTATCCGGCGATGAGCTTTGGGCAGGCCGGGCAGACGCTGACCTGGCAGACGCAGCAGCCGGTGGCGCGCGGCGAAGCCGGTCAGATCGAGATCAGCACGCGTGATGACAACCCGCAGTCCGGCGATGTGCTGACGAACACGGCAGCGCTGCACGCCGGCCCCTACGATCTGTCTGCGCTGACCGTCACGCAGGTGCCCATCGTTGTGCCGTTGCTCGTGTCCCCTGGCAGCGGTGAGATGTGCGCCGGCGATTACGAGATACACGGGCAAGTGCAGCCCAACATGACCGTCCACTTGCTGCTTGACGGCAACCCCGTCTTGCAGGTGCAGGCCGATGCCACGGGTCTGTTCTCGGCCACCCAAACCTACAGCGGCGCGGCGCCGATCCTCCTCAGCGCCCAGGCCTGCACGGCCGGCGGGCAGTGCAGCCCCGTCAGCTCGGCCATCACCCTCGAACCGCCCCTGAGTTTCTGGTGTCCGCAGCACTCGATCTGGGAGGGCACGCCCACGGTTGGCCCGCTGGCAGGACAACACCTGACCTTCTACTTCCGGGACAACAGCGGGCAATACTCGACGCAGGGTTGGCGCATGCCCGGCATCTACGGCTTCTGGAACACGACGATGCATCTGCGCGCCTGCAACTGCCCGCCCGCCTCCGGCACCACCGCGCCGCCCACCAGCGTCTGGATGATCGCCGACGGCGTGCGCTACGACCCGACCGGCGCCTATCCCGATTTCATCTTTGCGGTCACCGGCGGTGCGCACACCGTGGTCTTCTGGGCGCAGTGCGGCGCCAACCTGGTTTCGTCCTCAGGCCGCATCCTGATTGACCCGGACGGCTACGTGTTCGACGTGACGCAAGGCTTCGATCCGATCACGCCCACCCTGCACGCGGTCGCCGGCGTCACCGTGACGGCCTACGTGTCGAACACCGCGTGGGGCGGCTGGGTGCCGTGGCCGGCGCACCTGTACAACGACCAGGTCAACCCGCAAGTGACCGGCGCTGATGGCTACTTCGCCTTCTTCACCCCGCCCGGCTTCTACTACCTGCAGGTGGATGGCAAGGCGGGCTATCAGCCCTGGCGCAGTCCCGTCATCGAGGTGGTGGACGAGATCGTGCATGTCAATGTGCCCTACACGCCGCTGCCGCAGACGCCGCTGAGCGCTGTGCTGTTGGCGGCCGCCGGGCCACAGCCGCAGACGGTCACGCTGACGGTGGGCAGCGCGGTGCAGTGGCTGGCCGAGATAGACGGGCTGGCCCCGCCCGAAGTGTTGATGCAGCAGAACGAAAATCCAAGCCTGCACCCCCTGAGCGCGCTCAATCCCATCAGCAACACCCTGGGCTGGGACGGCGGTATGATGGCGCCGGGGCGCATCTACGAGCGCCAGATGAGCGACGTCGGCCTGTTTACCTACACCGACGGCCTCGGCCATACCGGCCAGGTCTGCGTCAGCTACGTGGAGGACGTCAACCGTGACGGCGTCGTAGACCTGCTCGACCTGCAGGCGGTCGCCTCCGCCTGGGGCACGGTCAACCCCACCCTGGACATGGACCAGGACGGCGATGTGGATATCGTGGATGTGATGCTCGTCACCCGCCGCTGGGGATGGAGCTGCCAGGCATAAGATTCGATTTTCGATTTGATATACTGCAAGCGGGAATAGACTTCACCCTTCCGCCTAAGGGGTCAGGCGCAATTCGTGCCCGCTTGCAGTATGACTAGACCAATTGCGCCCTTTGGTGGTAAAATGGTCCCGGTGGCGTACCTGGAGAGGTGGACGGCCACAGCTTTCTGCTGTGGTCACACCTGCCAAACACGGCCACTGAGAATCGTGTAAGAGAATCGAGATTAGAGAAGAGAATAGCCAGAAGAGAATAGCCAGAAGAAAGGAAAGCATCAGCCATGACCCTTCGACGACGAAGTCTGCGTGTGATCCTGTCACTCCTCCTGCTCACCGCCTTCGTGCTCCCCACTCTCCCCACGGCAGCCGCCCTGCCGCTGGAGACAGCAAATGTCGCCCCCGTGAACAACACCTACCAGACCCTGCCTTTCGCGCAGGACTGGAGCAACACCGGTCTCATCACCGTCAACGATGACTGGTCGGCCGTGCCCGGCGTGCTTGGCTACCTGGGCGATTACCTGCCAAGCTCCTCGCCGACCGCCGTTGACCCGCAGACCATCATCACCGACACCACCTTCACCGCGATTGATGTGATTGCCAACCAGACCAACCCTAGCACCTTGACCAGTGGTGGGGTGGCTGAATTCGAAATCGCCAACCCGGTTGTGGCCCTGCAAGGCTCCGGCACGGCGGACGCGCCCTTCCTGCTCTTCCACATCAACACGACGGGCCTCAGCAGCATCCAGGTGCAGTACAATCTGCGCGACGTGGATGGGTCCATTGACAACGCGATTCAGCCGGTTGCGCTGCACTATCGCGTCGGTACCAGCGGCGATTTCACCAACGTGCCGGCCGCGTTCGTGGCCGATGCCACCACCGGCCCCAGCCTGGCCACCCTGGTGACGCCCATCAACGTGATGCTGCCCGCCGCGGCAGATAATCAACCGCAGGTGCAGTTGCGCGTCATCACTTCCAACGCGGTCGGCAGCGATGAATGGGTGGGCGTGGACGACTTCTCCGTCACGGCCGGCCCGCCGGCCACCAACCCGGACCTGGCCGCGATCAAGACCGGCCCGGCCGCGGCCGCGCCCGGCGAGGAGATCGTCTACGACCTGCAGGCCAACAACATTGGCACCGGCGCCGCGGCCGGCGTGACCATCAGCGACACCCTGCCCGCCGGCTTTGGCTACGTCAGCTTCAGCAGCTCGACCGCCGTCACCCTGACCGACAGCACGCCGCCCAGCCTGGCCTGGGACGCGGGCGACATTGCCGCGGGCGCGGGCGTCACCATCGCCCTGCATGTTACCACCGCAGGCACCGGCACGGTGACCAATACGATGGAAATCACCACGACGACTGCGGGCGACCCGGCGGGCAACAACAGCAGTAGCTGGGAAACCACGGTCGGCGCGCCTGAGCTGGTGGTTGACAAGCAGGCCCCGGCCGTCGGCGTGATCGGTGAGTCCCTCACCTACACCCTGATCGTCAACAATCAAGGCTCGGCCGACGCGGCCAACGTCACCGTGACTGACACTCTGCCCATCAGCACGACTTACGTGTCGGACGATAGCGGCGTGACGCCCACCAATCCGAGCGCAGGCGTCTATGTCTGGAACCTGGGCACCCTGGCCGCGGCGGGCAGCCGCACCTTCCATGTGACGGCGGCAACCGATGCCGGTATCGCCAACGCCACCAATCTGATCAACCAGATGACCGCCAGCACCACCACGCCGGGCGATAACCAGGCCGGCAACAGCGACCAGGCAACCACCGGCATGTACCGTCTGGTTTCCATCTATGACATTCAGTTCGTGCCCAACCCGGCGCTGAATGGCGATTCGCCATACACCAACCAGACCGTGTGGACCGAGGGCATCGTCACCGCGGAGCCGGGTGAGATTGACAACATCAGCCCCAACCGCACCATGGTCATCGAAATGCCGGGCGGCGGGCCCTGGAGTGGCTTGCAGATCTTCAAGTCGGCCGGCATCCCCGCGGCGCCCGCAGGCACGCACGTGCGCGTCCTGGGCCTGATCAAAGAATACTTCAACATGACCGAGATGGACATGGGCGCGGGCGCCAACGCGTTCCAGATCATCAGCAGCGGCAACCCTGTGCCCGTCCCGGCGGCCACCACCACCGGCAGCCTGATTACCGCGGCCAGCGCGGAGCAGTGGGAAAGCGTGCTCATCGAATTCCACGACGCAGCCGTGGTCAACCCGGCCCTGGGCAGCGGCGAATGGTCGTTCGATGATGGCAGCGGCGTCACCCGCGCCGATGACCTGGGCAACAAGGACGGCGACATGACCTATGTCCCCGCCGCGACCGATCGCTACCACTTTATCCGTGGCGTCGGCTGGTTCTCCTTCAGCAACTACAAGCTGCAGCCGCGCTACAACCCGGACATCGGTCTGGATGTGGACAAACCGACCATTTCCAAGAACGCGCCGGTGCTGGTGGCGCCGGGCGGCCTCTTCACCTACACCGTCACGGTCAAGAACGAGTTGGGCTACCCACTGACCGGCCTGGTCATCCAGGATACTGTGCCGGCTGCAACCACCTTCGCCTACGCGCTGGATGGCGGCAGTGAAAGCGGCGGCGTTGTCACCTGGAACGTCGCCAGCCTGGCCTACTTGAGCACCGTCAACGTGCGCTTTGCCGTGACCGCCACGGCCAGCGTGACGACCGTGATCAACAGCAGCTACAGCATCAGCGCCACCAACTTCGTGACGCCGACTTACGGCGCGCCGCTGGCGACTGTCGTTGACAGCGCCATGCACATCAGCGCGATTCAGGGCGGTCGCCATCTCTCGCTGCTCAACGGGCGCACGGTGAGCGGCCTGGCCGGCATCGTCACCGCACTGCGCAGCGACGGCTTCAACCTGCAAGAGCCGGTCATCATGGAGGACTCCGATCCGGCCACTTCCGAGGGCATCTTCGTGCGCACCGGCAGCGCGCCCACGGTGCTGGTCGGCCAGTCTGTGCTGGTGAACGGCAAGGTCGAAGAGTTCCGGCCCGACACCAACAACCTGACCATCACGCGGCTCATCAACCCGACCGTGACTGTGCAGAGCAGCGGCAATCCCCTGCCCGCGGCGATCATCATCGGCAGCGGCGGTCGCCAACCGCCCACGCAGATCATCGAGGATGACGCCAGCAACGTCGAAACCGATGGCGTCTTCGACCCGGACAATGATGGCATTGACTTCTACGAAGCGTTGGAAGGCATGTTGGTGCAGGTCAACGACGCGGTGGCGGTGGGGGCAACCACGGCCTTCGGCGAGATCGCGGTGTTGGTGGACGGCGGCGCGGGCGCGAGTCTGCGCACGCCACGCGGCGGCATCGTCATCCAGGCCAATGACTTCAACCCCGAGCGCGTGATTTTGGACGATGTCATCACACCCAATCCGCCCGATGTCCTTGTGGGTGACTCCTTCCCCGGCGCGATCGTGGGCGTGCTCGATTACGGCTTCGGCAACTTCAAGCTGTTGAACACCGCGCCGCTGCCCAGCCCGCTGAGCGGCGGCCTGACGCCCGAATCCACCACCATCACGCGCACGGACGATCAGATCACCCTGGCGACCTTCAACGTGGAGAACCTGGACCCGACCGACCCGCCGGCCAAGTTCGCCGCGCTGGCCAACCAGATCGTCACCAATCTGGCCGCACCGGACATCCTGGCCGTGGAAGAAGTGCAGGACAGCGACGGCCCGGCCAACACCAGTGTGGTGGAGGCCAGCGTCACCTGGGGCTTGCTCATCAGCGCCATTCAGACCGCCGGCGGCCCCACGTATGACTTCCGCAACGTGGATCCGGTGGACGATCAAGACGGTGGCGAGCCGGGCGGCAACATCCGCGTCGGCTTCCTCTTCCGCGCCGACCGCGGCATCGCGTTCGTGGATCGGCCCGGCGCCACCTCCACTACGGCCAACGGCGTGGTCATGGGCGGTTCCGGTGCGCAGTTGAACTACAGCCCGGGCCGTATTGACCCGACCAGCGCGGCCTTCAATTCGAGCCGCAAACCGCTGGCCGCGGAGTTCACCTTCAACGGGCACACGCTGTTCCTGATCGCCAATCACTTCAACTCGAAGAGCGGCGACGACCCGCTGTTCGGCTTTGCCCAACCGCCGGTGCTGGTCTCTGAGGTTCAGCGCAACCAGCAGGCGCAGATCGTCAACGACTTCGTAGACGCCATCCTGGCTCTCGACCCCAGCGCCAACATCGTGGTGCTGGGCGACATCAACGACTTCCAGTTCTCCATGCCGCTGGCAATCCTCAAGGGCGGCGTGCTGACCGATCTGATCACGGGACTGCCGGCGGCTGAGCAGTACAGCTACGTCTACGACGGCAACTCCCAGGTGCTCGATCACATTCTGATCAGCAATCACCTGCTGACCCCCAACGAGGCCGGGTTTGCCCTGTTCGATGTGGTGCATGCCAACGCGGAGTTCCGCCCGCGCCCGCGCCACCGATCACGATCCGTCGCTCGTGCGCTTCACCCTGGAGGCGACACCCGCCAACGTCACCCTGACCAACCTGACGGCCGGCCCGCTCACCTCGCCGCTGGGCTGGCTGGCGCTGGTCGGTCTGCTGGCCCTGGCCGCGGTGGTCATGCGGCGGCGGGGAGTGGAGAGGGGAGAGTAGAGACCGGAGAGTAGAGAGTAGAGACCGGAGATTGGAGATTGGAGACTGGAAGAGTTCCCCCTTCCACAAAACCCAATCTCCGGTCTCCGATCTCAGATCTCCTCCCTGACCCCATGCCGCAGCACCGTCTTCAGCTTCGCCGGGTCGGTGCGGCGCGGATCGCCCAGGTAGATCTCGTGGTGTTTGCCGGTCATGCGATAGCCGTTCTCAGCGGCCCACCGGTGCATCCGCTCGACGGTCGCCGGTTCCGTGGCGTAGGGGCCGATGTGCATGGTCTGCACGCAGAGGCCCTCGCGAAACGACTCCAGCCGCAGCCGGGCGAGCGCGGGGTTGGGCCGCTTCCTGGCCGCCTGCGCCACCGCCTCGGCGAACATGGCTGGCGTGATGTGGTCGGGCTGCATGATCATCAGCGTGTAGACCCACCGGTCCGTGAAGGCCTCCCAGGCGGTGGAGATGTCGAATTCTTCGCCCTCCACCCACCATAGCCCTTCCAATGCCATCACCGGGTAGTCAATCGGGTCCTCTTTGCGCAGCTTCGACATGAACTTGAGGGTGTAGGCTGTGCTGTAGAGCGCGCCCGCCGCCGCCTCGAAGCCCGGGGACGTGCCCGGCGCCTGCCCCGGCTCGATGCGGCCGTCAATCATCAGGAACTTAAGCTCCGGCACATCCACCAACACGACCTTGTTGGCGGATGGCGCGTACAGATGTTTCCACTGCTGGCGCAAGTCTAGCATCGTCATGGTGAATTACCTCCTGGGGCGCCATCTGGCCGTATTGTGCCACGGCGCCCAGAACGTAGCCAGCGGGTGGCGTTTGATCAGAGTGGTCCTATGTGCAGTCATCGCTCCTACTCGCTTTTGTGGTGAGTTGAAGAAGATTCGGCCCTGGCAATCCGGAATCGAGGCTGTGCGAAGCCTCCTTATGGGATTAGCCGGTCGTGCTCGGAGTCCAGAGAAACCGGCTAAAGCCTCGAATCCAGCTTCAGGAATTCCAACACTTTCGCCCACGCGTCTGCGTTTGCTGCGGCCGTGGCTTGCGGCGTGCCACCGAGCAGGATCGTCCCGCTGTTGATGGCGGTCGTCGGCAGGTTGGGCAGAGCCAGCCCGTGGCCGGCATCGTCGTAAGCCAGGTGCTCGTGGCGATAGGGGATAAACCAGGAGGGTGTCATGCCTCGAAAGGCGTGTCGGGGGTGTATTTGACCGCAGAAGGGACCAATTGAGGTAAGCTGGGAGTCTGGGACGGCTCTTGACCAACGATATGATCGAAAATCTGAGTCGCGCAGTCGGCGCACACGGCTTTGACGGCCTGCCATTCATGCCAGCGCGCATCGAGATTCTTGTACTCGCTCAGGTTGAGTTCTTCGAGGTCATACGGCAGCGGATTGGCGAGCTGAATCTGTAACTGCTGCAAGGCCGATTCTTCGTTTGGCTGAGGATAAAGCGCATCGAAAGGCCGCAGGGCCTCGATCATTTTCTCCACGCCCATGTGATCGGCCAACGCGACAAAATCGAGATAATCGCGCGTGGCATTGCGGCGCAGGATCAGTACAGCCTTGATCCGCAGCATTTCGGCTTCCGTCGGCAGGGTGATCTTCTCGCCCCGATACTCGATCCGGGTCGTTTCCAACGGCTCACTTCGGATCAATTGCCTCACGCCGGTTTCGATACCATCCAGGTTGCCGAGAATCTGGATCGGCCGCTTGACGCGGGCCGTCTTCCAGCCAGCGACCGATTCCAGTTCGGCCAGCACCTGGTCGAAGCGCTGCCGGAGATCGGTCAGCACGTGATCGGCATCGGTAGACAGGCGATGCTGCGCGTACACCGACGCGGCGCTTCCGCCGACCAGCACAGCGCCTGGCAAGATGCGCTGCAAATGCGCGGCAGAAGCGAGGACTTGCTCCCAATCAGGCAAGATATCGCTCGGCATATTGTCTCCAGAAATGATAACGTTGCGCATATGGATCAGCGACTTGCGGCTGGCACACCCGCAGTATTTTTTCCAGCACAGTGCGGTCATCGAGAGCGGCCCGACGCAGTTCGGCCCAGTCCCGCCGCTTGCCGCGCGCGATCACGTCGTCAATGGCGGCCAGGGTGAATTGCTGATGGGTGAGATGCCGATGTAACATGATGTAATTCTACCATCGAATACAGCATTGTGCCAACCTGAAATCGGGCACACCCTGTTCCTGATCGCCAATCACTTCAACTCGAAGAGCGGCGACGACCCGCTGTTTAGCTTTGCCCAGCCGCCGGTGCTGGTCTCCGAGATCCAGCGCAACCAGCAGGCGCAGATCGTCAACGACTTCGTAGACGCCATCCTGGCTCTCGACCCCAACGCCAATATCGTGGCGCTCGGCGACTTCAACGACTTTCAGTTCTCCACGCCGTTGGCAACCTCCAAGGGCGGTGTGCTGACCGATCTGATCACGGGACTGCCGACCGCTGAGCAGCGGTACAGCTACGTCTACGACGGCAACGCCCAGGTGCTCGATCATATTCTGATCAGCAATCACCTGCTGACCCCCAACGAGAGGCCGGGTTTGCCCTGTTCGATGTGGTGCATGCCAACGCGGAGTTCCCGCCCGCGGCCCGCGCCACCGATCACGACCGTCGCTCGTGCGCCACTCTGGAGGCGACGCCCGCCAACGTCACCCTGACCAACCTGACGGCCGGCCCGGTCATCTCTATCGGACGGCGAAGCCGGCGGACCCCGCGCCGCGCCAGACCCCCGCGCTCACAGCCATTCCGTATTATGCCTGGACCAATCGCGCGGCGGGAGCCATGCAGGTGTGGTTGCGCGAAATCTAAATCGTGATAGAATAGAGTCGAGCAGAAATGATACGCGGGCGCTGTGAGTGAGGTCAAAATGAGTATCACGATTGAGGCACAACAAGTCCACAACGAGTTGACATGGCT
>NZ_JADIZS010000062.1:0-11462 GCF_016704685.1 Candidatus Amarolinea dominans | reverse complement strand
TTTCACCAGTTTGCCCCGGATGGCCTGGAAGACCTCGAAAGCCTCATCGCCCTGGGCAAACCTCGAGATGGACGATCCGGGCGCAGCGTAGGAGGTTCGTGATGCCGCATTGGTTCAACACCGCCGGGCCGTGCAAGCCCGATATCCACTACATGCTGCCCGCCGCGGCGCGCGTGCCCGGGCGCGGCCGCTGATCGAGCAGCAGGCCTGTTTCGACATCCACGCCCCGCGGCAAACCGGCAAGACGACGGCCATGACGATGCTGGCGCGTGAACTGACCGCTTCGGGCCGCTATGTCGCGGTGCTGCTCTCGGTCGAGGTCGGCGCGGCGTTCAACACCGATCCAGGCGCGGCCGAGCTGGCAATCCTGGCTGAGTGGCGCAATGCGGCCAGCGTGCGCCTGCCGGCCGATCTGCAGCCGCCGTCCTGGCCAATGGAAACGGAGGGGCAGCGCATTCGCGCCGCCTTGCAACAGTGGGCGCAGGCTGCCCCGCGGCCGCTGGTGCTCTTCATGGATGAAATTGATGCGCTGCAAGATGTCGCGCTGATCTCGGTGCTGCGCCAACTGCGCTCAGGCTTTGCGGACCGCCCGGCCGGCTTCCCCTGGTCCGTGGCCTTGATCGGCATGCGGGATGTGCGATTACAAGGTGGCCGCCGGCGGCAGCGAACGGCTCAACACCGCCAGCCCGTTCAACATCAAGACCCGCTCGCTGACGGTGGGCAATTTTACGGCGGAGGAAGTGGCGACGCTCTATGCGCAGCACACGAGCGACACGGGCCAGATTTTCACCGCAGAGGCGACTGCACTGGCCTTTACCTTGACCCAGGGCCAGCCCTGGCTGGTCAACGCCCTGGCCAAGGTCGCGGTCGAGGAGCTGGCGCCTGAACCGACCCACCCCATCACTGCCGATCACATCGAGCAGGCCAAAGAGATCCTGATCCAGCGCCAGGAGACCCACCTGGACAGCCTGGCCGAGCGGCTGCGCGAGCCGGCGGTGCGCCAGATCATCGAGCCGATGCTGGCCGGTCAGCCGTTGGGCGATGTGTCCAGCGATGACCGCCGTTTTGTCATTGACTTGGGACTGGTTACACGCGACCCTGAGCGGGGTCTAGTCATTGCCAATCCAATTTATCAGGAGATTATCCCGCGAGTGCTTGCTGGCGGCGCCGCCGATTCTCTTCCATTTCTCCGGCCAACCTGGCTGACGGGGGCGAACTTGATCCGCCGCGCCTGGTGATGATGGCTTTCTTGCATCGCGACGGCGAACGCCCGGGTCCGCGAGGCGTGATCGCGCAGTGTCCCGTAGGGACACGTGACCTTAGTCGCGCCATCGTGATCGCGCAGTGTCCCGTAGGGACACGTGACCTTAGTCATCGTGATCGCACGATCCGCGTCCGTCCCATAGGGACGGTTGAATTCACCCCCGCGGCATCGCGACGGCGAACGCCCGGGTCCGCGAGGCGTGATCGCGCAGTGTCCCGTAGGGACACGTGACCTTAGCCGCGCCATCGGCCAGATCGCGCAGTGTCCCGTAGGGACACGTGACCTTAGGTCGTGGCCTCATTCAATCGTCCCTACGGGACGACGGATGTGGCGGTGCGTCGTCGGCTAAAGTCAATACGTCCCTACGGGACGCAGCTATTCCAATGACAGTTCGCACCCAATCATGAGTTCGCACCCAATCATGAGTTCGCACCCAACCATGATCGGTGACTGCCCACCCCGGCCCCAATTCACCCACCCTGGGCAACGACGACATCCTTCAGGAACCAGCGCCGCATGGGCGAGATGGGGAAATGGGTGACGGCCGGCTTGACCAGCGCGCTCCAGCGATGGTAGGTGAGCGGCAGGACGGGCGCTTCGGTCGCGAGGATGGTCTCGGCCTGCCAGTAAAGGCGCAGGCGCTCGACCGCGTCGCGCTCGGTCCTGGCCCTGGGGCACCGGCTCAAACGGGTTGTCCACCAGGCGCAGGTCGGTCACCTTCAGGTCGGGGTCGGTGGACAGGGCGGCCTGCACAAGTCAAGCACCGGCAGGCGCCGAATTTTGTGGGGGCGCAGCAGCGCGACCGCTTCACTGTGCGTGGTGTTGACGGTGGCCGTAATCGGATTGGCCGTCATTCGTTCTTTGACCAGCATGAGTCTCCTCCAGATAGGTTCGGCGGGCGTTAGACATGGAGCCATCTGCGGTATAAGCGAAAATGGATCATTTACCAAGTTGTTGGCGCAAGAACTGATGATCGCTGCGGGGTGCTAAGAAGTGACAGGCATAGGCGTTCATGAGGGCGCTCACGCGCGCGCCGGAATACCTGGCGCAAACAAAGCGCGTGAAATGCGATAGAGTTTCTCGAAATAGACGACCGGGGTCTGCAAGGGCACGTAGGAGGTTGACGAGGGCGGCCGCCAACGATCACAGAAGGATGCCAACCTGCCGTCGGCCATTTCCAGGTAGAAGCGTACGCCCTCTTTGCGGTCGTCAGCTTTCATGTAATCGGGTTTGGTTTCACGGCGCTGCTCGCATGCACGACTCAGAATGTTCCATTCCTGCAGCAGGCGCTCAATGCCAGAGCGCAGGAGGAACGAGAGCTGGCCCGATTCGTTCGCTTTGTCCAGCGTGGTGGCATATTCAACGGCAAACTTCTAAAAACCCTGAATGAGTGCCGTGAGTCCCTCCTGCTCGATATTGGCAACCAAGCGATCGGCCATGCGCACCATGGCGTTGACCTGGCGGAGCTGAGTGCGTCGCATCATGGTGGTATTTAACTGCTTGGAGCTAGACTGAGCCGTTGGCTGCAGAGTGGGCAATTCGCGTGACATGCAGACCTCCTTGGGAACGATGAATGATGGTTTGCGGTGGAACGACCGGCTGCTTGAGTCTATTCGCCGCGCACCTTGCTGTAGAGTACCATATCGTGCCAGGCGCCGCTGCGCCACTGCGCCGAGCGCAGCACACCCTCGCGCCGGAATCCGGCCTTGTCCAGCGAGCGTTGTTCGGGCAGATTCGTGACATCGGTCGAGGCCTCAACCCTCGCAATGGGGTAGGTCCGCAACAGGTAATCGGCCAGGAGGCGCTGCGCTTCCGTGCCGTAGCCCTTGCCGCGATGGGTCGGAACGATATTCAGGCCGATGTTGTAAGCCAGGCTGCCGCCGTTGGGGCCGTAGTGCACCTGGTGAAAACTCATCGTCCCCACCGGCTCGCCGGCCGGCGTAACAATCATCAGGGTGCTGAGCTGATCGGTCAGGAAGCCATGTTCGGCAAACGCACGCTCCTGGTTGTCGAAGCGCTTGAGGCCAAACGCGTTGTACTCACTCTGAATCTCAACATCGTTCTGCCAGGCTTCCAAGAGAGACAGGTCGGCTTGTTTCACTGGCCGCAGGCAGATAAAATTTCCCTGGATCATCGAAAGCTCCAATCTGACCCGTTTCACTCGTTGACGGCTGCGTTTCGACGCCGAATGACAGTCATCAATTACTGGCTGGCAGGCTCCACGGCAAACAACGGCTCGTACTGGCCGGCCCATGTGGATTAGCGCCTCGCGCTCCGCGGCGCTTTGCGGCGTGAAATTCTGGCAGGCTTTCAACATCAGTGGCAGCACGGTCGTATCGCCAGCGGTACACAGCCCCGTGACCGGGAACGAGAGAGCAAAGTTCACCGCGCGTTGAATGTCTTCCATGCGGTCGAATGGCTCGTACCAGGTGGTGTGAGTCTGCGGTCGTCCGCCCCATGGCCCCTTCGTAATCGCCTTGATAATCATCACCCCAACGTCTCTGGCCTGGCATTGGCGCAGTAATTCATCGGTGTTCTCGCGGTACCGCGGATCGGCAACCTGGACAAAGTTCAGCGGAAACAGCACGGAGTCAAAATCAAAGCGACGCAGGGCTTCCAGAAAAATGGCCGGGCTGTCGGCGCCGTGGCCCGTGATGCCGATGTGCTTCGTCAACCCCGCTTGTTGGGCCGCGCGGATGGCATCAAGCGCGCCGCCTGTTCGTGTCGCCGCGTCCAGCTCGACCATGCTCGTGATGGCATGAATCTGATAGAGATCAACATGATCCAGGCGCAGGCGCTGCAAAGAACGCCGCAACTCGGCGGCCGCGCCGGCCTGGGGAACGTTCCATGGTCTTGCAGCCCACGAAGAAGCGGTTGCGCTCACGCGCCAGCCAGGGGCCAAGCCGTTCTTCGGCCAATCCGTACGACGGCGCGACATCAATGTGGTTGATGCCGTGGTCAATGACCAACTGCATGGTCGCATCGGCCTGCGCCTGGGTGACTTGCCAAAATGCAGCCGCGCCGAAAATAGCTACCGTGCTCAGGTGGCCTGTATGGCCGAAACGTCGTGCTTGCATTTGTTTCTCCCATCCATAAACGATTCATCATTGGCAGTATACCGTTACACCGTGAGAAAGTCAACCAGGTTCGGCCACCTGGCCACCTGTCGCCGCGGCCTGTTGACCCGCACCGCCGGGGGCTTTGACCATTCACCACGTTTCGAGTAGCATCCCGCTACGTATTTCTGATATGCCCACCCCGGCGCCGGTTCACCCACCCTGGGCAACGACGACATCCTTCAGGAACCAGCGCCGCATGGGCGAGATGGGGAAATGGGTGACGACCGGCGGAGCAGCGCGCTCCAGCGATGGTAGGTGAGCGGCAGGACGGGCGCTTCGGTCGCGAGGATGGTTTCGGCCTGCCGGTAGAGGCGCAGGCGCTCGACCGCGTCGCGCTCGGTCCTGGCCCTGGCAACGAGGTCATCGTACGCGGCATGGCGCCAGCCGGTCTGCAAGCTGATGGGCGCCAGGCGCAGGAAGTTGTCCGGGTCTGGAAAATCGGCGCGCCAGCCCACGAAAAGGATATGCGGACCTCCCACGCCCGCGAAGCGGATCACCTGCCCGGCTTCCACGCTCCGTACCTGGCTGCGCACGCCCAGGACCTCCTGCCACTGCTGCGCCAGGTATTCGCTCACCGGAGCCCAAACGCTTGAACTTTCACCGCCCCACAGTTCGATCAGCGGCAGACCCTGCCCGCCCGGATAGCCGGCCGCGGCCAGGAGCTGCTGCGCCTGCCCTGGCGCGTAGGGCAGAGCCGTGTCCGCGGCATGCCCCGGCAGGTTGGGCGGGATGAAGCCCCCCGTCGCCGGCGAATCATAGCCGAACAGGCGCGCCGCGGCCAGATGCGCACGGTCGGTCGCCAGGACGAACGCCCGGCGCACGCGCGCATCGTCGAAGGGCGGCCGCCGTGTGTCGAAGGCCAGGTAGTCCACGCGCAGGTCGGGCACGGAGCTGAACTCCCCCGCATGGCGCCGGTGCAAGTGTACCGCTTTCGTCCGCGGCAGGCGATGCAGAGCCAGCACGTCCAACTGACCGGCCTCGTACAACGGCGCCTGCTCCTCCCAATCGGTCAGCAGCGTCACCTCCACCCGCCCCACGTTGCCCGCCAACCGACCCGTCGCGGGCGCATGATAATCAGCGTTGCGTTCCAGGGTCAGAGCTTTGCCTTGCTGCCAGGCGGCCAGGCGAAATGGGCCGTTGCTCACCAGGTGCGCGGGCGCGCTCCAGGCGCGGCCATGCTGCGCCAGCGCGTGACGCGGCACGGCAAAGGCGACGCGGTGCGCCAGCACGTAGAGAAAGCTGTTGACCGGCTCGGCCAGGGTGACGCGCAGCGTGAAGGGGTCCAGGACCTGCACGCCGAGCTGATCCGATTGGATGGTCTCCCGGCCAGCAGGGCCGCCGCCGGCGATGTCGCCCAACAGGCGCGCAAAAGGCGCGCCGTAGCCGGATCCAGGCGCGGCGCCAGGCAAACGCAAAATCGCCCGCGGTGACCGGCGCGCCGTCGGACCAGGCGACATCACGCCGCAGGCGGAACGTGTAGACGCGGCCGGCTGCCTCGACCTGCCAGTCGGCCGCGATATCGGGCACGATGGTCATGTCCGGGCCTTCGGCCACCAGGCCGCAGAAGAGCTGGTCAATCAGCCAGGCGTCGCGGCCATCGTCGGCCGCGGGATCGAGCGTTTGCGGGATCAGCCGCGCCAGGTGCAGGGCGGCGTGCGGCGCGGCGACCGCCGACCAGGCCGGCTGCTGCGCCAGCAGGCCAAAGCCGGTCGCGTAGGCCGCGCTGGCCGCGCTGAAATCGAAGGCGGCGTGATGGGTCTGGCCGAGCCGGAGCATGGCCTGACCCGCGCCGGCCGCGTTGCCCGGCGCGGGCAGGAGAGCCGCGGCGCGGCGATAGCAGGCATCTGCTTCGAGCACGGCTGCGACGCCGCGCGCCTCATCGCCAGCCTGCAGCCACCAGGCCGCGGCCAGCGCGGCCTCGCCGGCCTCCTCGTAATGATGCGCCGCCTGCGCCGCACGGTTGACCGGCGCAGGCGCTGCCTCTTGCAGCGCCTGGCCGGCGCGGCGGTGCAGCAGCCGGCGTTGGGGCGCTCAACTGCGTGTAGGCCGCGCAGCTTGTCATGGCTGAAATCGTAACCGTCCGCGCCCTGCTGGCGCACGATGCCCCGGCGCCACAACTCGTCCAGCGTCGTCAGCAGGCCGGCTTCGTCCAGGCCGCTGACGCGACGCAAAGCGTCCAGGGTGAACTGGCGGCCCAGCACCGCCGCGACCTGGGCCAGGCTGCGGCCGGCCGCGGAGGGCTGCGCCAGGCGCTGTTCGAGCACCGCCTGCACCTTGAGCGGCTGGCGGATGTGCAGCGGGCAGAGCGGGCAGAGCGGCCCGGCGGGATCAGGATCGGGGTTGGGCTGCGCCGGGCGCGGTCATCGAACCGGCGCGCACGGTCTCGACCAGGAACAGGGGGTTGCCCTCGCTGTCGTGATGGAGGTGGCGAATCTCGCACGCGGTCAGCGGCCGGCCGGCCAGCCCGGCGGCCAGCTCGCCGCATTCATGCACGTTGAGCGGCGCCAGGGTCAGCTCGTGCCAGCGGCCAGACGCCTGCAAGCGGCGGCGCAGGTCGTGCAGGGGATGGTCGGCCTGAATCTCCTCGCGGCGCACCGTGCCCAGCACGAGCAGTGGCGCGCGTCCGGCCTGGCTGAGCAGGTAATGCAGCCAGGCCAGGGTCTGTTCATCGCCCAGGTGCAGGTCATCGGCCAGGAAGAGCAGCGGCCGCGGCGGGTTGAGCAGCGGCGCGGCCAGGGCTTCGAAGAAGCGCCGGCGCTGCCAGGCCTCGAGCAGCGGGCCGGGCGCGGTCAGGCCGGGCCGCGACGTCAGCACCTCCGGCAGCAGGCGGGCAATCTCGGCCAGGCGGCCGTCATCCAGGGCAGACAGGCGGGCTTGCAGGCACGGGCTGCGCAGCCAGGCAGCGACGGGTGCGAAGGGCAGCGGTTGAACGGACGGGTCGCAGCGGGCCACGGCCACATCACGGCCTCGCCGCCACAGCCAGGCGACCAGCTCTTCGGCCAGCCGCGTGGTTCCCACGCCGGCCTCGCCGCTGAGCAGGACCAGGCCGGGGCTGCCGGCCGCGGCCGCCTGCCAGCGTTCCAGCAACTGCGCCCATTCGGCCTGGCGCCCCACCAGGCGCGGTGTGCTGAGCGGGGACAGGGAAGGCAGGGGCGCAGTGTCCTGGTCAGGGTCGCCTGCGGCCTGCTCGAGCACGCGCTGGTAGAGCGCCTGGGTGCGGGGATGGGGATCAACGTTCAATTCCCGGCGCAGCAGCGCGGCGCAACGGTGATAGGCGTGCAGGGCTGCGGCGCGGTCGTTGTTCGCGAGGTGCAGGTGCATCAGGCGGCGGTGGTTGGCCTCCATCACCGGGTCGGCGGTCAGCAGGCGCTCGGCGCAGCGCAGCGCCGGGTCGAACTGGCGCCCGGCTTCTTGTTCAGCAGCCAGGCGCTGCAGGCTCTGCAGGAACATCTGGCGCAGCCGTTCGCGCGGCCGCATGATCCACTCATCGTAGCAGGTGGGCAGCAGATCGCCGCTGTAGAGGTCCACGGCGGCCTGCAGCGCCTTGCTGTCGTGGGCGACCCCCAGCGCGGCCTCGAAATCGGCCGCGTCCAGGTGAAACGGCCCTCGCCGCGCCATCTGGACATGGTGTTGGTCGAAGCGGAGAAAGCGATCGGCATCGGGTAAAGCCTCGCGCAGGCGATGGAGCAGGGTGCGCAGGTTCGAGCGGCGCCTGGGCATCGGTGGTGCTCGGGCCAGGAGAGGCAGGCCATCTGCTGGCGTGCTTTGGGGAACGCCGGGGCGCAGGACGAGGAAAGCGGTCAGCGCCTGCAGCCGCGGCTGATCGAACGCGGTCAGCGGCTGTGCCGTAGGTCAGGGAGAAGTATCCCAGGAGGTGGATGTGCAGTGCCCCGCGGGGTTCATGTGCAGAGCTTCCTTGATGTTGCCGCAGCGGGTGTAATCCCACGGTCGAAAGGACCACTCGTATTATAGCATAGATCAACAGCGGTTCCCGAAACCGCCATCGGTCGTGCGGCGCATGATCGAAATGCAGCCTGGTCTGGCGGAGTGCAAAGTGCAGAGTACAAAGTTGCGCGGCCAGACCATCGAGATCGGCTGTCCTTCCCACTTTGCACAGAGGCCGTTGGAGGCCGGCTGGCTCGACACCATCACATCCAGTTGCGCAAAAACAATGGCGCAGTTATACTGTGGGCGGTGTCAGGCTGTCCGCCATACCCATCGTGCATGCTGAGACCTGATGCAACTGCTCAGGCGGCCCCCCCCAATGCGGATGGCCCCCGATTGGGGGGCAGGGGGCACTCCGGGCGCTATCGAGACCATTCTCACTGCCTGGCTGAGCAGTTACGGCAGCACGCTGCCGCCAACCACCATATCACCGTGAGGCGCCTATGCCCGCTCCTGCCGAGATTGTCCAGCTCGTCGAGCTCTTCCAGCGCAACTACGACCAGTACTGCGCACCTTCCTTCAGCGAGACCGCGGTCCGCCACCAGTTCATTGACCCCTTCTTCGCCGCACTGGGCTGGGATGTCAACAACACCCAGGGCTTCGCGGAGCAGTACAAGGAGGTGGTGCATGAGGACAAGGTGCTCGTCGGTGACGCCACCAAGGCGCCCGACTACTCTTTCCGCATCGGCAAGGAACGCAAGTTCTTCGTCGAAGCCAAGAAACCCTCGGTAAACATCAAGCACGACATCGAGCCAGCCTATCAGCTGCGCCGCTACGCGTGGAGCGCCAAGCTGCCGCTCTCCATCCTGACCGATTTCGAGGAGTTTTCGGTCTACGACTGTCGCATGCGACCCGACAAAAGCGACAAAGCCGCGACGGGCCGCATTCTGCTGCTGAATTTCACGGACTACGTCGCGCGCTGGGATGAGATCGCGGGCATCTTCAGCAAGGCTGCGGTGTGGCAGGGCGCGCTCGACAGGTTCGCCGTGGCGAAGGCCGGCAAGCGCGGCACCGCCGAGGTGGACGACGAGTTCCTGGCCGAGATCGAGCGCTGGCGCGAGCTGCTGGCGCGCAACCTGGTGCTGCGCAACCCTCATCTGCGCGGCCACGACGTCAACTGGGCCGTGCAGCAGACCATAGACCGCATCGTCTTCCTGCGCATCTGCGAGGCGCGCAACCTGGAGACGTACGAGCAACTGCGCGCGCTGCTCAACGGCGGCCACACCTACGCGCGCTTGTGGGAGCTCTTCCGTCGCGCGGACCTGCGCTACAACTCCGGGCTGTTCCATTTCAGCGAGGAGCGGGGTCGCGCCGAAGCGCCCGACACCCTCACCCCGGGTCTGGAGATTGATGACAGGGTGCTCAAAGATATCATCGAGCACCTCTACTACCCGCAAAGTCCCTACGAGTTTTCGGTGCTGCCAGCCGACATTCTGGGCCAGGTCTACGAGCGCTTCCTGGGCAAGGTGATCCGCCTCACCCCCGGCCGGCAGGCGAAGGTGGAGGAGAAGCCGGAGGTGCGCAAGGCGGGCGGCGTCTATTACACGCCCACCTATATTGTGGAGTACATTGTGCGCCAGACGGTTGGCCCCCTGCTGGAGGGAAGACCCTGCCCATGGGCGGTCGCCAGGGTCGCCCCCACGCGTCGCGGATATTGCCTGTGGATCGGGATCGTTCCTGCTGGGCGCGCCAATACCTGTTGGACTGGCACCTCGCCTATTACCTCGAAGAGCCTGAGCGTTGGCTGAAGGGCAAGCGCCCTGCGCTGGAGCGAGTGAGCGGCGGCGCAACCCGGCTGACCATCGAGGAGCGCAAACGCATCCTGATGGACCACCTCTACGGTGTTGATATTGACCCGCAGGCCGTGGAGGTGACCAAGCTCTCGCTGCTGCTGAAAGTGCTGGAGGGCGAAGGGGTGGCCGGCCAGTTGTCGCTGGGCGTGGAGCGCGTGCTGCCCGACCTGGGCCGCAACATCAAGTGCGGCAACTCGCTGATCGGGCCGGAGTTTTACGACGGCAAGCTCGACCTGCCGGACGATGAGACCGTGGGGCGGGTGAACGCGTTCGACTGGAAGAAGGAGTTCCCGGAGGTGATGACCGCCGGCGGGTTCGACGCCATCATCGGGAATCCGCCGTATATCCGCATCCAGGCGTTGCAGGAGTGGGCGCCGCTGGAGGTGGTGTACTACAAACGGGCGTACCGCGCGGCCAGCAAAGGCAACTACGACATCTACGTCGTGTTCGTGGAGAAAGGGCTGGGGCTGCTGAACGAGCGCGGCAGCCTGGGTTTCATCCTGCCACACAAGTTCTTCAACGCGCAGTACGGCGAACCGCTGCGCAAACTGTTGTCCGAGGGACAACATCTGAGCAAAGTCGTCCATTTCGGCGATCAGCAGGTATTCGAGGGTGCGACGACCTATACCTGCCTGCTGTTCCTGGAACGAGGCGGCCGCAAGGAGTTCCAGTTCGTGCGCGCCCATGACCTGCCCGCGTGGCGCGCGGGCGCAACGCAGGTCGAGGGGACGATCCCGGCCGTCAGCGCGGGCGTGAGCGAGTGGAATTTCGTGGTGGGACGCGGAAGTGATCTGTTCGAGCGGTTGCGGGGAATGCCGGTGAAGTTGGCAGATGTGGCGGCGCGCATGGCGCAGGGTATTCGCACAAGCGCGAATGAAGTTTATGTTCTGGATCTGATTGCGCGGCGCGATGCCCTCCTGGAGGTCAGATCGGAATACCTGAACAAGCCTGTTCAGTTGGATTCCGCGTCTGTGCTTCAGTTCCTTCAAGGCCGGGAGATCAAGGCCTATCGGATTGCACCGTCTGGCAAAGTGGTGATTTTCCCTTATCAGCTGATCGGCAACCGCGCAGAATTGCTGTCGGAGAGCCTCCTCCGTTCCCAATCTCCCGACACTTTCTCTTACCTTCAGACTGTCAAAAAGTACTTGCAAGCGCGGGAGCGCGGCAAGTTCGCGGGTGCTGATTGGTATGCCTATGGCCGGCGTCAGAACATAGAGCTGATGTCAATGCCCAAAATACTCGTGCCAGATATTGCCGACCGTGCCGCCTTTGCGCTGGACGCCGCTGGTCAGTATGCTTTCACGAGTGGCTATGGCATCACTCTCAAAGCTGACACAGGTG
>NZ_JADIZS010000061.1:0-17582 GCF_016704685.1 Candidatus Amarolinea dominans | reverse complement strand
CTGATGTCCCACCTGTGAGGTCAAGGGTCACGTCCCCTTCAATGAACGTCAGGGTCGCGATGGGCTCCAGACCCCCGGCGGAGTCGGTCGGACTTCCGTCAGCCGTAGCTGTAGGGGTCGGTTCGGAAGCCTTGCAGCCGATGATAAGCACACACACCAGACACAAAACGACAATCAGAGAGAGATGGTTCGGACGTGGCATTGGCATCCTCCTTATGGACACTGCAACTCGGAAGCCAGGTTTTTTGCTGCGATCGGACGACCTGGTTCGTCGCGGGCGTCATCTGGGGCTACTTCTGCATAGCTGGATAGGGCAGCACAGGCATCGGCGGTCTGCCCGGTATCTCGATAAGCTACGGCAAGATAGAATAGCGCCTCGGCGTATGGCACGTCGGATAGCTCGATCGCACGCTGAAGCTCCACGATGGCCTCGGACGGCTGCCGTTGCTCCAAGTAGACCCGCCCCAGGTTCTTATGCAGATAGGACGCGTCGGGGTTCAGACGCAAACCACGCTGGAAAAGCTCGAATGCCTGGTCCAACCGGCCCGATTCAAGGTACACAAAGCCCAGGTTATTGAGCGCCTTGACGTAGGTAGGGTCCAGGGCTATGGCCTGCTCGTAGGCGTGAATGGCAGCAGGGAGATCTTGTCCCAGATCGAAGGCCAAGCCCAGGTTGAAGTGGTAGAGCGGAATGCGCGGCAGCAAATCAATGGCTTGCCGATATTCGGCCACTGCGCCGGGCAGATCGCCTCGCAACTGTAACAACCGCCCCAGGTTGTTGTGAGCATCGGCGTATGCGGGATCGAGCGCCAATGCTCTACGAAGTAACGGCTCAGCGCCAGGCAGATCGCCTTGCATAACCAGCAGAGCCGCCTGGTTGTTGAGCTGCAGCGCCTCGGCGCTGCCGGTTGGAGTGTTGTGGATAGCCTCGGCCAGGGCGGGTTGGATCTGGATATCGAGCGCAGAAAGAATAGTCTGGGCAAGCTCGTTCTGCAGCGCCAAGATCTGCGACTCAACCTCCGTGCTCCCCTCGTCCACCTCCCTTTGCACCGCGACAGAGCGCAAATATCTACCCGCCCGACCGGCGATAGAAGCCGACAGTTTAATACTGCCAATCTTGCTGAAGTCGCCGTCAATCCAAAGGTCCAGATCGCGCCGCACCACATCGGTCACCTGGGGACTCTCCACCGCAATGCCTTGCAGAGTCTTCACAAGGCTCAGCTTCTCATAGAGGGCACGCCGCGTACCCTCGGTCCAGATACCTTCAAGAGAAGACCGTCCAGGGGTCAGGTTCTTCCATTCGCCGACGGCGAAGCGTTGTACTCCCGGTTGCCTGGGGCCTAACGGGCCGGCGATGATAGCCTGTAGTCTGGGCCAGCCCACGCCGCCCCACAGGGTCAGGCCGGCCACCAGCACGATCGCCATGACGGCCTGCGCCGGATGCACCTTGCCCAGGAAATAGCTCAAACGCTGGAAAAAATCGCGGTCTTCGCAGGCCCAGCCAGCCGAAGAGCAGGACGGCCACGCCGGCCATGATGCTGGCCGTGTTTTGTAGGATCGGCCATTCGCTCAAGAGCAGATTCACAAGACCGACCAGCAGCACCACACCGATCAATCCCGCGGCCAGCCACGCGCTCCCCAGTGGATGCCAGCCCGGCGCGGCCGTGGGCGCAGCCGACTCCGTGATTGCCAGGGCCAGGTTCTGGATGGGGTTGGCTGCAGGGGGCTGGTTGGGGTCGAGCGCCCGCAGGAGGCGTTGCCACTGCACTTCGCTGCCGGCGGTCAGATCCACCGCGACCAGCGGGCGAATCCGCAGGTCGAGTCGGCAGGGCACACGCACCACCGGGATCAAACGCCGCTTGCGTGCGGCCGGATCGAGGGTCTGCACAAGGACGCTCTCGAACTCAGTCCAATCCCCCGCAACGTACGCCGGGCTGAGCACCAGCAGCGTCTTCCGGCTTTGCAGCACGGCCCGTTCTTTCTCCTTGACGAGCGGCGCGCCCGGCTCGAAGTCGCGCTCGTCAAGGATGACTTTCAGTCCGGCGTTTTCCAGCCGCGACAGGAGTTCATCCCAGACCCACTCTTTGTCGGTCTGGCTGTGGCTGATGAAGACATCGTACAGATAATCAGCTTGTTCCGTCATCAGCCAATCTGCTCGATCTCCGCGGCAGCGGCCCCTGCAAGGCTTGCACGAGGCGGCTGAACTCGCGCTCCGCGCGGCGGGGGTGGGTCAGGTCCAGCGTGGTCAACATGCTGAGGCGCGTCGGGAGCTGGCTTTCGTCGAACGCCGCGCACTTCACCGGCAGAAGGCGATAGCTCCCTTCCTGGATGCCCATGGTCTGCACCAGGACATTCTCGAAATCTGCCATGTTATCGGCCAGGTAGGCGTTCGACAATACAACCACCGTGCGCTTGGCCTGGCGGATGCCGCGCTCGATGTTCACCACGCGCGCTATGCCGGGGGTCTCCACATCGCCGGAGACCGCCACACGCAGGCCGGCCGCTTCCAGGCGTGGCGCCAATGTGTCCCACACCCAGGTCGCGTCCGGCTCCCTGTCCACATAACTGATGTAAGCGTCGTAGCGGAACCCCTGCTCGTCCCTGGGCACAGTTGTCTTTTGGCCACCCAGGCGTAATGCCACGGGGAAGTTTTCCTCCAGCTCGGCTTTGAAGATCGGGTGCTGGTCCTTCCGGTCGCCGGTGACGCGCGGCTGCAAGTATTCGAAGAGGTCGAAGATGCGGATCAATCCGTCCTCAGCAGCGATGCCGCCGCGCAGGCCAGCCAGCAGGTGTTTGGTGAAGAGGCTATTCGTATCGCCAGTCAACACCCACGAATATTCCGTGCTGCGGGACGAAGCCAGGATGGCGCGTCCGCGGCCGGCCTTGAGCGCGTCATAGTAGCTGTCGGGCAGGCCGGCCTTGAACGCAGGCGCCGTGGCGTCCTTTGGCTGGCCGATGCCGCCCGAATGGCAGCAATCGAAGACCACCAGCAGTTTGCCCGCCGGGATCGCGCGCAGCGCCGCGGTGAACTCCGTGCCGGAGATGGCAGTCTCGGCCAGATCCTGGTCGGAGGCGAAGCGTGTGTCCACCGGCAGTAGGTACTCCCCCGCGTACGGGCCAGATTCGATCCGCCCGCCGTGGCTGGAGATGTAGAAAAGGACCGTAGAGTCCGCGTCGGCGCCGTGGGCCAGGCTTGCCAGCTCCTGTCGGATCGCCACCTGAGTCGCCTGGCCATCGAGCAGCAGGCGCACGTTGGCCCGCGCATAGCCGCAAACGCTCTGGTCCACCAGCAGGTCGGCCATGTCCTGGGCGTCCTTCAGGACAGTAGACGGCAGGGAATTGATCGCCTGGTAGTTCGCAATCCCGATGACGAGCGCGCGGGCGTTGGATAGGGTGGGCATGTGGCTGCTCCGCTCTGATAGTGCAACTGGTTGATGTTCAGCTGACTTCAGCTTAGCCGCACGAGATAGAACTCTACGGGCAGCCAAGCAGATTCGCCACCGTTTGGGCGAGCGCATCATTGCTCTGTCGCAGTGAAGCGCATATTTGCGCCATGCTTGGAATCCCAAAGCCTGTCGGGTCAAGCAAAAGGATCGTACGATAACTGCTACGATAGGCCAGCACCGCCAGAACCACATCGGTGAAACTGGCCTTGACGACCGCCACGGTGTCGGCATGACCGATGAAGCCGATAGGCAGGGCCCAGCGATCTCCCCCGGCGCCTCCATCCACAGCGTCAGATTTTCAGCCACCGAGTCCGGTCCCCCCAGCGGCGTATTGGCCTGCTCCAGTTCAGCAAGGGTGCGGCGCGTGCCCGATACGACCAAGGGCGCGAGCGTCTGGGGAGCATCGAGCCGCAGCACGATCAGCGGCTCGGTGCCCTGGCCCACCGAGACGAGCGTATACAGAACTTCGCCTGGCCGACGAGCAACCCAGAAAACCAGACGCGCGTCGGAGGGAACAGCATTGATCAACGTAAGAGCATCAAGTTGTGCGGTCACCTTGTCTTGACGGAAGGCCGCGCGTTTCCCGACGTAAGTGGTCTTGCCGCCGCGCGTAACCGCATAGTTGGCTTCTAGCGCCAGATAGGAATAAACTCTCGTTGCCATAGCGATGAACCTCCTGGATGTGAGTTGGCTTCAGACGATCCGAACGGTGATCGTAACCGAGTTTTGCAGAACGCCGCGCAATTGGACGGCGTAAAAGTCCGCCTCCACCTGCACGGGCTGATTGGTAAGGGGGATATTGACGACGTTTGGGCGCAAGCGGAACACCTGTACGGCCCCATTCGGGGGCGCCGTCTGAACAGACATCCGTCCTGCGCAAGCGATCTGAAACGGGAACAAGTATATTCCCTGCTCGTTCTCGGTGGCCGCGGCGCTGAAGATGCAGGACTGAACGCCGGCACTGCCGATCTTCGGTAATTGGGGGCCACCCAGTGAGCGGACATTGTTATCGTCCACCTGCATCCACAGTTTGAGAGGATCGCTCCCTGGCAGCATCCAGAGGCCGTGGAACGCCGTTCCTGCCAGCAGACCGGCCTGCGTAACAGCGACGCAGGTGGCTGCCGCGCCGTCGGGCCACTGCTGTCCGAATTTGACCCAACTGACCACGTTCTGCGGGGTGCGCGTGCCGCGATAGACGCCCATCGTCGTACCGGCGAACAAAGTGAGTGGGTTGTTGCTGTTCGCCACCAGACTCAGCACCGCGGCCTTCTTGAGGCCACGTCTGCCCTGCCGCTGTGGAACGTCGCTAAAGTGCCCCACCTGATCAGACTCGCACACCCCCTGGGTCGCGGTGCCTACAAACACCGAGTTGCCGGTCACAGCCACACAGGTGACGAGATCGGTTTCAGGGTCGGCCGGAGGGTGCCAAGTCCAGTTGCCAGATGGCGGCCGAATCAAGAGCGCACTCACGCCGGCAATATAGAGGGTCGGTTCTGGGATGGTCGGGCTGATCGCCACATTCAAGGGCAGGCCACCGCCGGGCAAGGGCGACAGATCGGTCAGGGATGCGCCAGGTGGCAATGCCCCTTTCTGCACTCCGGCCGTGCTGGTAACGCAAAGCGTTGTCCCTTCGCACGTCATTGCCAGCGGGCGGCCCGCCACCTGCCAGCCAGGAACGGTGCGCCAGCGCGGATCGGCCGCTTCCCACCGGAACATGCCGCCCTCCGTTGCCGCATACCACGCGATGACATTGCCGCCCGCATCCCTGTGCGGCGCAATCGCGATGACGTCGGTCAGCGGCTGCACCTTGCCATCCTTCATGATATCCGTCAGCTCGGCCGCCTGCCAGGTCGTTCCGCCGTCGTTCGACCGCACCAGGCCGGCATCGGCGCCAACCAGGATCATGTTGTTGACGGCCGCCATAGCCTGGATGCCGCGTTGCGCCACGATGCGGCGATAGGCCAACAATGGTTGCAGCGCGTCGTCGGCAGTCGCCACGTCTTGGACTGCCCGCACCTCCTTCACAAGATCAAGCAGTTCTAACAGCCCCTCTGCCACCGGTTCAAAACCAGCCACCCAACCCTGGGCGTGAAAGTAGGCATTGAGCGCCGCGGTCGGCCAGCTCCCAACCCACCAGCTCCCGCAGGTCCCACAGCAGGCGCGCCCAGATCATGCCGATGTCGTACACTTCGAGGCTGTGCTTCGCCACGCGCGGATACAGATTCGGCCCGGCCAGGGCTTCTTGTTCCTGATCCCAACTATCGAGCGCAAAGGCCCAGGCATCGTTCCACTCGCCAGGCTGGTAAGCGGACTTGGCCCAATGCGTCTTGGTGGCGCCGGTATCGCCGGCGATCCTGGCGCCCAGTGAGCGAGCGAAGTAATTCGCGTAGCCCTCCACCAGGGCGCGGGCAAAGGGCGCCACCTCCACCCAATGTTCGAATGGATCGGGGTTCAGCATCCACAGCAGACCGTGAGCGGCTTCGTGATAGATCACCTCCGGGTCGAAAGCGGGATTGTGGACTTGCTTGGTGTCGCCTGCGCTCTCCATGCCGGGGAGGCCGTTTCCCGTGACATCGTGTTGGAAGTTGATCGTCGCGTCGGATGCGCTCCCAATGCCTGGATCGAAGTTGGTCAGTCCGGCGTTGATATTGGCCCGTAGGCGTCGTTGGGCTTGCTGGAACGTCTCCCTCTTCACGCCCAGGCTGATCAGGTGATTGTACATCTCCGCCGCGTGGACGGCGACGTTGATCGCCTCGAAGTCCAGCCCACTGGTCGCCGCGGAGTTCCAAACCGGATCCCGCTCGCCGCCGGCTGGATCGAAGACCTTGATGGTGGGCATGAAGTCGGCGCAAAGAGTCTCTGGTTGAGCTGCATTGCCGCTCGGCGCGCCGTTCAGAACCTCCTGCGAAGTGCCGTAGTATGGAGCAAAGCAGGACAAGTTGGCCGGCCGGTCCAACACTTCGCCCGTGAGCGCCTCCACCCACACGCTCCAGGTTTCAAGCAGCTCTGGATTGGTCAGCCGCACTTCGTAAGCCAGGCGGTAGCTCCTCGCGAACGGCAGCAGGACGCAGGCGCTATCGGCGTATCGGCGAACCTCACCGTGCCACTCGAGGGGCGGCACAACCGGCCGGAAGGCGACTCGGTTGCCGATGCGCACAAACTGAGACGCGCCAATCGTCGCGACTGGCTGGGGCGCCATCGTCTCACCCGGCTTCAGGTCCGCTGCGGCGCTGGCTGGCGCGGCCGGACCGGATAGCATCATCTCAGCCATCGCAGCCGTGTCCCTGCTCACCTTTGCTGGCGGACTCACATAGTGCTGCAAAGCCCGCTGGGCTTGCACGATGGCAGCCTTCTCACCGATGAGTCTGCCCGGGTCTACGGTTATGGGCGTTTGGGGGGGGACCGGCAAGTAAGCGTTGGTGCATGAAATGCGCGAGTCATCTTTCGACATATGCACGACAATGGCACCCCCGAAGACCGGCCAGTCGCCGTGCCATTGCTGGTAACGCACATGGTAACGAGGATTGAGCGTCAAGGAATTGATCGCCTTGGCGGCATCTGCGATCACCTGTGGTTCCCATGTAATGGTTTCCGGGGGCTTGGGGAAATGTTGGCGGAAGGCAGCGTCGCTTTCTACAAGTTCATTCGATCCAGGCTTCAGAGCGAGGCCGAGGAGCACTTTAGTCAACTGCGGGTCGGTGAGCCAGGTACGAGCGCGGCCGGGGGCGTCCCCGAGGTTAGTCGGCGCCATCTTGAGTTGGCCTCGCACATACGCGGGCAGACCCGTTGCAGGCGAGAACGCCGCCCGCCAGGCGAACTTCTGCGCGGTCGGCAACGTGCCGCCATACTGGGCCATATGGGACGCCTTGTATGCTTTCAACGCCGAGTGAGCTGCACCCAAAATCTCGGACGAAGGGGAAACCAGGTGCCCATCGCAGCGCGACACGCAGATGTTGACCGGTTCTTTCAGGTTAGGTTTGGTTGAAGTGAGCCATGAGGGCGATAGCTCCAAGATTGATCTTCGTCGGCACCTCACGGGCGTACTTCGACCTGATTTTCGGCTGGGGCGACATGATGAAACTATTGAACGCGTTTGGAGTTGGCATAAGAACCTCCGCGAGAGCGTAGCACAAAAACAACCATTACGGCCAATAGCGGTGCAGCCACAACCCCTGCGCCAACCGGTAGATGCGATCTCGCGCTAACAGAAGCGGCGGCCCACCGGTAGCATCCGGGGCCATGGCGGCCCAGACAACCGGTGGGCAGCACAGCGAGGCAGCGCGTAATCCCCGGTAATTTTCCCAGCGTCCTGCAGCATCGAAGCGCCGCGCCACATCGCCCATATCGCTGGCCGTACCACGTCGGCGATGACCCGGGGTCCACATAAAGCGCGTGTCGTTCGCTGGAGTGACCATAGCGGTGTCCCGACGCGACCCTGGCCGCGCTCAACCAACCACAGGAAGTGATTATCGCCGCGAGCGATGGTGGCATCGTAGGTCAACACCAGCAGTTGATCGGGGCGCCCAGGAACTCCGACCAGAGTGTCATAGCTGTACTGTCGCCCTTCGCTACTGCCTTGTTGGGTCCAACAGTTGCCGCCATCCTCACTGGCATAAAGCCCGTCATCGGTACCGGCGTACACCGCCTGACCCCAGGCGAGCAGCGAGAGTACCGTGCTGTTGGCTGGCAGCCGCTGCTCCGGCCGCCCGGTGCAGGTATTATCGAGATGTTGCCAGTTAGCCCCGCCGTCGCCGGAGCGCGCCAGACCGGCGTTTTCCGTGGCAACGAGCAGACGATCGGGGTTGTTGTCGAGGGCGATAACGCACCAGGTTATCGTTATCCAATGCATTCGCGACCGAAGCGTCACGTCGTTCCCAGGTCGGTGCTACGTAGCAGGCCGACCGTGTTGCAGAAATTTACTCGCGGTCGTGGCGGCATAGATCGTAGTTTGACCGTCCCGCGACGCGACCGCGAGGTCGGACACGTTAGCCCGAAGACACTGCCCGACGGTGCGCTCGATCAGCAGTGGCTCGCCAGCGGCCGGTTGCCAGGTGCTCCCCTCATCGCTGCTCCGCCAAAGGCCGGTGTCACGGGCATTACAGTCGTTCGGAGTGCTGTTGGAACCGATGAAGAGCACGTTGCCGGCACGGGCTAGTCGCCAAGCTGGCTGCGCTTCCACCTGTCCGACGACCTGCCAACCCAACCTTGGCTGAAAGGGTGGTAACTGAGTCACCAGCGAAGCCACCAGCCACACCAGGAGGGCTACGGGTACACCCAATCGCACTTGTCGTCGGTAGTGATACAGCCACTTCCACCAGCCAGGAAGATCTGGAATTGAGGGTAGGGGAACGGGAATCTCGTCCACGAGGCTTTTCTTCAAGCGATTGACCTGCCTGTCCCAATACCGCTCGGCAGTGAGGTCCACCTTGTCGAGGGAAGCGAGCAGATCGGGCAGCTCGCATGGCCGCAGCAGCACCGGCAACAGCTTGCGCTGGCGTGCGGCGGGGTCCATAGTGCGCAGCAGCAGTGCCTCGAACGCGTTCCATTCGCTGGTCAACCACTCCGGTGTCAGCACCACGATCGTGCGCCTGCTATTGGCCAGGGTACGCTCGACATTCTCGATTCTGGGCATTCCCACGATGAAGTCGCGGTAGTCCACGGCCACACGCAGGCCAGCCTGCTCCAGGCGCGGCAAGAGCCAATTATCTACCCACTCCCGGTCGGCAGGGCTATGAGAGATAAAGACATCGTATGTATAGGCGCGTCGATCGGCCATGGCCAGCATCCAATATGGGCTACCAGAAAAAGATCGTTACATATCAAAGGAGCAAAAAACAGAAGGGACAGATGCAACACAATCATACAGCAGGTGTTTTCGATTGTCAAGGTCAATTGAAAGAACGGGTCAAAATCGGCCGCGTACAGCCGTCACGACATCTTGACGAACTTGCTCTTGGCTGTATCCCACGCCACTTGGTTGACGTGCGTGCTGATGGCGGACGGGAGTGTCTCGAAGGCGCGGCGCATATCGTCTTCGGTCTCCAGTTGCAGGGTCATTGGCTTCTGCCCGCGCAACTGCAGAACCCAACGTCCCAGGTGTCGACCGTGACCACCAAGCGCAGGAGCGGCCTGCAGGCTGGAACTCTCGAAGTCCGAAATAAACGCGCGGAAGTTATGCTTCCCCGCGGCCAGGAGGGCGCTCGGCGGCTGCATGTCGAGGTCTCTGATCTTGGCCTCGAGTTTCGCTTGTGCTCGGCGTTGGAAGGGAGCATAAATCAACATGCCCAGCAGGCCGAATTGGACGGCGATTGCCTGCCCAAAACTTTGGCCGCCGATCTGGATGAAGAAGGCCTCGCCCTGATCGAAAAACACACGGTACAACCGATCAGAAGAGAGCGCAGAGATCTGTCTACCATTGAAAGCGTTCATATGTCCTCCATTGTCCTCCATTGTCCTCCATACACTGCTGCGCCATTTTGGAGACGGCGCCTAACGTGCCACAGGTTCTGGAACTTACCCGATGATGGCTGCGCTAAGTAAACCCCAAAGGCGCCCGCGTGTCAAGCCCCTGACCGATACAAAACCGATACAAGTATGGTAACTGCTAACCCCGGCGCGCCAGTTTGGACAGGATTGACAGGATGAACAGGATTCTCGCCGTGTGGCCACCTGTCCCAGAACTCAAGGATCTTTCGACAGGCATCACCCCCTGTGGTACAATGGGGCTTGTAGACTGCAACACTCGGAGCCTGGTGATGCAAATTGCAGGAGCTATGGCATGAATGATCTGCTAGTGCAGTATGCAACGGATGTTGAGTTTCCTGATGTCAGTGGCGCTGAACACCTGGAGATGCTGCTGCTGCGTGACCGGCTTGCCGACCTGCAGCCGACGCTGACTGCTGTGGAGAAACAGACATTGGCCGCTGCGGACGAGTGTTTGCTGGGCCAGGTCGCGGCATTTTATCGCGAACTCTCGCGCTTCGTTGACTTGGCCCAGCGCCGGCAGACCACCCCCACGCCGCCTCAGCACTGGTGGTGGTATCTCGATGTTCTTGCACAGTTGCCCGCGCTATCGCCGCTCGCCGCCAGCCCGACCACGCCTGACCAGCCCACCTCGTTTATCGCAGCGCATCCGGCCCCCGCGCGGCGCCGCTCAATCCGGGCGGTTGCGAATCGGTGACTTGGCAAAGGGAACCTGATGGGTCAGACGATGATCTTCAACCAGTGGCTCAAACAACGGCGCAAGGCGCTGGGCCTGACGCAGAAAGACCTCGCGCAGCAGGTCGGCTGCGCTGAGGTGACGCTGCGCAAGATCGAGGCCGGCGACTCTCACCCCTCCGCGACGCTGGCCGCGTCCCTGGCCAGGGCCGTGGGCGCGGCGGACGCTGATCTGCCGGCAATCGTGGGGGTTGCGGTCAGCGCGGGCGGCGCGCAATCGTCGGCAAGTCATTGGCGCATGCCGAGCCGTCCCCACAACCTGCCGCTTCAGCTCACGCCGCTGCTCGGCCGCGACCACGACATCGCCGCGCTGCGCAAGCGGCTGCGCGCGGGCGAACGGCTGATCACCCTGCTGGGGCCGCCCGGCGTGGGCAAGACGCGGCTGGCGCAGGCCGTGGCCGAGGAGGTGCTGGAAGAGTTCGAGGATGGCGCCTTCTTCGTGCGCCTGGGGCCGATTTCCGATCCTGACCTGGTGGCCGCGACGATTGCCCAGACCCTGGGCTTGCAGATGAGCGGCTCGAACTCAGCGGCCCTGCAGTTGCGCGCGTACCTGGAGGAGAAGCACCTGCTGCTGGTGCTGGACAACTTCGAGCAGATCATCGAGGCCGCGCCGCTGGTGGATGACCTGCTGCGCCGCTGCGCCTGGCTGCACGTGCTGGTGACCAGCCGCCAGCCCCTGCGCGTACGCGGCGAGCGCCAGGCGCCGGTGCGGCCGCTGGCCCTGCCCGCCGAACTCCCCGGCGCCAGCCAGCCCACCGCCAGCGATGTCCTGCGCTATTCCGCGGTGGCCCTCTTCGCGGAACGCGCCGGGATGGTGCAGCCCGACTTTGCCGTCACCGATGGCAACGCCGCGGCCGTCGCCGAGCTGTGCCGCCGGCTGGATGGCCTGCCGCTGGCGATCGAGCTGGTCGCCGCACGCGTCAGGCTGCTGTCGCCGGCCGAGCTGCTGGCGCGGCTGCACGGGCCGTGGCTGCTCTCGATGGACGGTCTGCGCGATGTGTCGCCGCGGCAGAAGACGCTGCGTAACGCCATCGGCTGGAGCTACGGCCTGCTGACCCCGACCGAGCAGACCCTCTTCACGCGCCTGGCCGTCTTCGTCGGCGGCTGCACGCTGGGGCGCGGCCGACCGCTGCGCGGCGATGCGCTCTCTCCCCTCTTCCTCCTCCCCTCCCCCCCGCGCCGCCCTGGCCGCGCTTCTCTTCGGTCCTGGACAAGAGCTTGTTATTCCGGACGCGGCGGTGGTACGGGGCAGTTCGCTTATGCGCCGTCGCGAGGCGGCCGCGGCTGGGGCGGGGCGGCGGGCGGGGAGGATGCAACACTGCGAGCGCGACATGCCCGTTGCTTCCTGCGCATCGTCGACAACGTCGATCAGGCGGAGATTAACCCCAGGAAACTGCAACTCAACCGACTCATCGACGACGAGATCCACAACCTACGCGCGGCGCTAGACTGGTTCAAGCGGCATGATGTTCAGGCTGCGATGATACTAACCACGCACCTGCTGCTCTGGTATGGCCAACGTGGTCCGCGTGAGGAAGGAAGGCGTTTGATTGACGAAGTGTTAGGCTTGCCTGAAGCTTCGGCCCACACGATCCATCGAGCCAGAATGTTGTTTGAGGCGGGAATCCTGATGATCCAGAACGATGAATTCGCAAAGGCCCTGGAGTATGAAGAGGAGAGCTTGCTGCTCAGCGAGGAGACGGGGGACAGTAAGGGAAAGGCCGACGCTCTGCTCGGCTTGGGACGAGTCGCGTGGGTAATGGCCGATTGGAACAGAGCCTTCTTTTACCTCGAGAATGCCCTGGCAGTTTACCGTGCAGTGAGAGATCCAGGAGGCACCGCATACTCTCTGGCGCTTTTGGCCAATGTCACATTTAACATTGGACGGGACATATCGAGGGCGCGGGCATTGGCTCAAGAATCACTGGCCGTCGCACAGCAAGCAGGTATTCCGTTCCATTGGCCACTGCTTGTCCTGGGGAACATTCTCTTCTTTATTGAGTGTGATCTCGATGAGGCACAATCACTAACAGAAAGCTTGCTGATAGTGCTCCAACAGGAACAAGAAGGCGGAAGCCTGATTGCGGGTACTCTTTTTGCGTTGGGGGACCTTGCCACCCGCAAGGGCGATTTTGCCGCGGCTCATGCTCATCTGAATAAAGGGCTGGCAGTCGAGAAGCAACTCGGCATGAAACAAACGCTTCGCATTCGTCACCTGTGGTTCGCGGAGCTGTATCAGGCGGAAGGAGACTACAGAAGGGCTATTCAATCTTATCGGGCCAGCCTGCCACCAGTCTTGTGCGAACCGTTGTATTGGGCAGTCTACCTCGTGGATCTTGCTGCTCTGGCAAAGACACTTGGCATGCATGAGTTGGCAACCAGGTTGCTGGGCGCGATTGAATCCATTGAGCAGGCAGTTGGGCGTATGCTCCCAATTCATCGCCAGGATTGCAATCGGGTCGCCGACGCGGTCCGATCACATCTGGGGAAAGGCATCTTCGATGCTGCGCTGGCAAAGGGGCGGGGGCAGGAGTTTGCCCAGATAGCACAGGAGGCGATCTCGACTTTGGAGTCGGCGGTGTGGCAACAGGACAGCGTATTGTCACGCTGAACAGGTCTGAAGTATGGCCAACATTCGGACGAATCACCAGTGAAGCGTCTTGCCCTCGCAGGTAGAGATGCTTCACTGGCGGTGGCTACGCCCGGGCCGTTGGCCGATCGACAGGTCACGCGTGCTTGCCACGCTTCGGTCGACCCGTTCAGCATGACTCGCAAGGTTTCTCTTCCTGTTCAAGGCGCGCCAGTACTCCACAAAGGTCAGTATCAGCGCTTGCGTCCAAGTACCTCCAGCTTGCCATTCCATCCCAGCGCCAACGCGACCAGGCAGAGCGCCGCAAGCAGGAGGCAGGGCGCCTCAAGGGCACGGCTCCCTGCCTCCAAGGCGACCAGACTCACCGCGGTCGGCGACTCCTGGTATTCATAGGCGCCGATGTCGCACACCACGCCCTGCGGCCGGGACACGCCGCGCTGGTCAATGCCGCTGACCGGTGTCGCCGCGCAGGTGCTGTTGTCGCCTGCATCGATGGCCGGGCTGCCCACCAACAGCGCATGAGTTTCGGTCGGTCCGCCGTTGTTGGCAAGTGCTCCCAGGAGCGGGCCAGTGTTAGGATGGTCGGTCGGCTGGTCGAAGTTGCAGGTGTCGAGATTCTCCAAATTATAACCGGTGGAGACAAACGGGGAGGTCAGCCCTCCGGTATCATCCCAGCAATTTGCACCGGCCGGCGCCGAATTACCCGACACGATTGTATTGACCGATGTGACCATCGCTTCAGCGTCGGCCGACTCGGCCCAACTGACGAAGGCCCCTCCCTCGTTGGCCGAAGCGTTATTCGCGACCGTGCTGTTGATGAGGTGCACGACCCCTGCCGGATAGCCCACATAGCCGCCGACCCAGACACCGCCGCCGCCGCTGTATGCGGCCGGCGCGACCGTATTGCCGCTGATGGTGCTGTTGACAACGGTCACCGTGCTGGAGGTCACGTCGATACCGCCGCCATCCGCATTGACCCCGCTCGCATCGGCGGCATGGTTATTGCTGATAGTGCTGCGGATGATCGAGCCACGCGAGTCGGGACTCGGGCCGTCGGTGATCGTGAAGCTAATGCCTGCCCCGAACTGTGCATGGTTGCCTGTCACGGTGGAATCTGTCATCATCAGGAGCGCTGTTTGACCACTGACCGCGATGTTGGAGATGCCGCCGCCCGTTGAACCGTCCCCAGCCGCTGTATTGTTCATGATCTGGCTGTGACTCACGGTCAGCGTCGTCGTTGTGGTTGCTGTCCAGCTCGCCCAGCTCAGGATGCCGCCGCCAATCGCGTAGCCTGACGAGGTGTTGTCGTGAACCGCACTGTTGCTCAACGTAACGTTGGAGTCGCGGTTGTAGATTGCGCCACCCACGTTGCCGTCAGCCAGGTTGTTGCGCAGGATTGAGTTGTTAAGCACAAGAGTCGCACCGCCGAAGTTGTTGATGCCACCTCCCGCCAAGGCTGTGTTGTCTTCCAGAATACAGTTGTTGCAGGTCAACATACCGTTGTTGAGTGCGCCGCCGCCGCTGTTACTGGACGAGACCGCCCCGTTGCTGGCGGTGAGATCATTCAACGTCAGATTACCGCCTGCTGCAACGCGCATGATTCGGAACAGCGGCGTAAGCGGGGCCGAACTACGAGTAACGACGGCCCCATGGCCGTTGATCGTGATCGTGCCGGTCACAATCGGCAGACCTGTTCCGCCGCTGCCGCCGTCATACACGAGCGTGAGCGTGTAAGTACCGGTCGGCAGCTCAATCGTGTCTGGCCCGCTGCCGGCCGGGCAGTCGGCATGGGTGGCCGCGTCGTCGTTGGCGTTGACCATGGCCTCGATCAGCGAACACTGGCCGTCGGCTACAATGTTCGGGTTGAAGGTTGTGACGGTAATGATCGCGCCCGGGCCGGACTGGGGTGATGCAGCAGATTGCGGCAGGACAGACACGCTTTCGAGGTCATGCGCGATCCATGCGCGCTGAGGAACAGGCTGGTCGGCAGGCAGCGGAGGCTGCGGGCCGGCCAGTGCAGTCGTGGGGATGGCAAGACTGAGCAGAACGAGAACAGCCAGAAGACGGGATCGCATAATGGTTTCCTCCAGTTAGTGGATCGAGTTGGCGATACCCCCGCTAATGGGGACCGCCTGATTTGGGTTGCCATCGTTGAAGCGGAACGTGTACATGCCGGGCAGAAGCTGCATATCCTGCACGAAGCTGCGCCAGCCGCCCGCGTAGTACTGAACGGCCGTCCCGCTGACAGAGTGAACCTGACCAGTCTGGAAGGCGACGGTCTGGTTGGCGTTGACATCCTGGCCGTTCAACTGCTGGCGGGCGAAAGCGTAGTTCATGGCGAAACTGTAGGTCAACGGCAGAAGCTCCTTGCTGGCCTGCCCGTTAACGGTCACGCCGAAATCGCGCCAGCCGCCGGCGTAGTACTGCACCGCACCTGTTCCGGCACTATCCGGCATCAGGGCTCCGGCGCTGTCCTTCAATTCGACGATGACGTTCGCCGTCTGGAACGTGACGGTGGGGGTGCTGGCGACGTTCTGGCCGCCCTTCTCTTGACGGGCAAAGGCGTAGTTCATGCTGAAGCTGTAGGTGAGCGGCAGCAGCTCTTTGCTGGCCTGCCCGCCCGCGGTCGCGCCGAAGGTGCGCCAGCCGCCCGCGTAGTACTGCACCGTCCCCGTGTCATCCGGCATCAGGTTGCCCGCGCTGTCGCGCAGCTCCACGGTGACGTGCGCGGTCTGGAAGGTGACGGTGGGACTGGTCGCGGTGTTTTGACCGCCCTTCTCCTGGCGGGCAAACGCGTAGCTCATGCTGAAGCTGTAGGTGAGCGGCAGCAGCTCTTTGCTGGCCTGCCCACCCGCAGTGGCGCCGAAGGTGCGCCAGCCGCCCGCGTAGTACTGCACTGTGCCCGTGCCCGCGCCATCCGGCATCAGGTTGCCCGCGCTGTCGCGCAGCTCCACCGTGACGTGCGCCGTCTGGAAGGTGACGGTGGGACTGGCCGCGGTGTTTTGACCGCCCTTCTCCTGGCGGGCAAACGCGTAGCTCATGCTGAAGCTGTAGGTGAGCGGCAGCAGCTCTTTGCTGGCCTGCCCGCCCGCGGTCGCGCCGAAGTCACGCCAGCCGCCCGCGTAGTACTGCACCGTGCCAGTGCCCGCACCATCCGGCATGAGGTTGCCCGCGCTGTCGCGCAGCTCCACGGTGACGTGCGCGGTCTGGAAGGTGACGGTGGGACTGGTCGCGGTGTTTTGACCGCCCTTCTCCTGGCGGGCAAACGCGTAGCTCATGCTGAAGCTGTAGGTGAGCGGCAGCAGCTCCCTGCTGGCCTGCCCGCCCGCGGTCGCGCCGAAGGTGCGCCAGCCGCCCGCGTAGTACTGCACTGTGCCCACGCCCGCGCCGTCCGGCATCAGGTTGCCCGCGCTGTCGCGCAGTTCCACGGTGACGTGCGCGGTCTGGAAGGTGACGGTGGGACTGGCCGCGGTGTTTTGACCGCCCTTCTCCTGGCGGGCAAACGCGTAGCTCATGCTGAAGCTGTAGGTGAGCGGCAGCAGCTCTTGCTGGCCTGCCCGCCCGCGGTCGCGCCGAAGGTGCGCCAGCCGCCCGCGTACTGCACTGTGCCCACGCCCGCGCCGTCCGGCATCAGGTTGCCCGCTGTCGCGCAGTTCCACGGTGACGTGCGCCGTCTGGAAGGTGACGGTGGGACTGGTCGCGGTGTTTTGACCGCCCTTCTCCTGGCGGGCAAACGCGTAGCTCATGCTGAAGCTGTAGGTGAGCGGCAGCAGTTCCTTGCTGGCCTGCCCGCCTGCGGTCGTGCCGAAAGTACGCCAACCGCCCGCGTAGTACTGTACCGCGCCCGTGCCTGCACCATCCGGCATCAGGTTGCCCGCGCTGTCGCGCAGTTCCGCGGTGACGTGCGCGGTCTGGAAGGTGACCGTGGGATTGGCGGCCACGTTCTGGCCGCCCTTCTCCTGGCGGGCAAAGGCATAGTTCATGCTGAAGCTGTAGGTGAGCGGCAGCAATTCTTTGCTGGCCTGCCCGCCTGTGGTCGTGCCAAAGTCGCGCCAGCCCCCCGCGTAGTACTGCACCGCGCCCGTGCCCTCGCCGTCCGGCATGAGGTTGCCCGCGCTGTCGCGCAGCTCCACGGTGACGTGCGCGGTCTGGAAGGTGACGATCGGGTTGCTGGTCACGTTCTGGGCCATGTCCGTGGATGCGTGGGCGTAAGTCATGCGGAAGGTGAGGTTTCCCCTGGTCGTGGGGATACCGGTGACCAGGGTGCCACTCGCATCGGTGCTGCCGGGGATGGTCTGCCAGCCAGCGTCGTAATACTGCGCCGACGC
>NZ_JADIZS010000060.1:0-12329 GCF_016704685.1 Candidatus Amarolinea dominans | reverse complement strand
TCAGCCTGGCGTTGGGCGACCTGGACGGCAACGGGACGCTCGATGTGGTGGCCGGGGTAAGGGATGGTCAACTGAGCGGCCAGATTCAGAAACGCTTTGGTATTTCTGCCACCACCATGAGCCTGGCCCTGGCCGACCTGGACAGGAAAAACGGACTCGACATCGTCGCCGGCAATGCAACCGGTCAGCCCAATCACGTCTACTACAATGACGGGGGCGGCTCTTTTGTGGATGAACCTCTGGCCCTGGGCAAGGCCTTGAGCGACACGTGGAGCGTGGCGGTGAGCGACCTCGATGGGGACGGCTGGCCCGACATCGTCGCCGGCAGCAAGCGCCAGAGCGCCATCTACCTCAACGATGGACACGGCGGTTTTGCTGCCATTCCCACCCAGGCCCTGGGCGGCCCCACCGATCCCACGACCAGCGTGGCCGTTGGCAATCTGAATGGGGGCGACTGTCCCGACATTGTCGTTGGCAACGATAACGCGCAAAACGCGGTTTATCTCAATGATTGTGAGGATAATAAGGGTCATTTTCCCAAAGAACCAAGCCAACGCTTCGGCAGCGAGTTCGAAGGCACGAAATCGCTGGCCCTGGGCGATCTCGACAGGGACGGCGACCTGGACCTGGTGGTCGCCAACTTCTTTGCGCCCAACGTGGTCTACTTCAATGACGGCCGCGGCTTGTTTTCCACGGAACGAGCCGCCTACCTGGGCACGCTCGACAACAAGACCTACAGCGTGGCCCTGGCCGACTTCGACGGCGACGGCAGCCTCGACATCGTGACCGGCGTCTGGGCAACGTCCAGCGACATCGGGATGTTGGCGCTGGACAATGTCATCTTCCTGAACGACGGGCAGGGCGGTTTTTCGGACGCCGGGACGTTGATTCTGACCCGTGGCAAGCACTACACGCGCCGTCGCCGTGGGAGATCTCAACGGGGACCGCAAGCCCGACATCGTGTTCGCCGATCGCTACAACCCCAACGATGGGACGGGGCGGCTCATGTTCTTCACCAATCGGCGTCATGTTGAGCGGGCCGACGCGCAAACGATTCGCCTGAAAACCACGGAGCGGATACCCGATAAGCAAGCGCTCGCAGCCGTTCATCCCTTAACCTATTCGTTGGCGGTGCCTAACGGCGGCTGCTACTTCAATCGAGCGCCGGAAATCTCCTTCGACAGCGGCAGGAACTGGCGTGCGGCCGCGGTTGTCGACGACCCGAAGGAGATCCTGGAAAGTCCCAATGCCACCTCCATGACAGCCACGCGAGTCCTGAAGTGGTATCTGCCATTCGAGCAATGGGAGCAATGGCGCGACGACATAGATCTGCGCATGCTGCTGACATCCACGGTGAAGCCGTGCCAGAATCGGCCTCCTGGCCCTTATCAATACAGCAGTTTTCGTCAAGGCCGGGTGAGCATCCCCATTCTGACTCCCCTGCAAGTGGAGAGCAAAACGCTGAGCGGAACGACGACGATCGCGAACGCGCAGGTGTATCGCTGGGCGGCCGGCGAGCGCCTGGCCGCGCTTCTCAGCGGCCCTATCGAAAGCGTTGATCTGAATCATGACGATCGCTTGTTTGCCCTCTGGCCGGTCCCAGAAACGCACCAGTGGGTCAGTCTGTCGCCGCTCAATCCGACCGGTCTGTTCGCCGAACCTGCGCCGGTCGCACAGGCCGCTCAGACAGAGGCCGCGGCGCTGGCACAACAGACCGAACAGATAGCTGCTTCCGCGCCGGCGACGCGGACCAAGATCCTGTCCGTCACACGCGCCAGCCTTCTCTACACCAGCGTGCCCATCGTACCGGCCAGTGACTTGAGCAGCCAAAACACCATGCCGCGGGTCACGACCGGCGCCGTCACCGTCTCGGCGCCCGGCCTGCAAACGCTGATCATCTCGCCTGATAACCCCTTACTGCTCTTCGATCTGAAGGTGGCCCTGGAATGGGACGCGCACAACGACCGCGGGTATGTGGCCCGCTTGACCAGCGACCTGGTGCGCGCGTCGGAGCTGCTCTATGACTGGAGCAACGGCCAGGCCGCGTTGGGCCAGATCACGCTGACTCACGATGCGGCCTTGCAGCCAACCGCCAGCGGCAGCAACGCCTGGCTCGATGCGGATGTGCGCATCCATGCCACCAACCGCCTGCGCCCCAACGCAACCCAGGGCGGCATCGTCAGCGCGGTCATCAGCGACCCACTCACGTCCACCATTGCCTATGGCCCTGGGGCAGTGGAGATCGGCGCGGCCTGGAACCGCTTTGGCGACGCCGCGGCCGGCAACCTGGACGAAGATTGGCCGCGCGCCCTGGCGCACGAGCTGGGGCATCTGCTCTTCTTCCTGGATGACAACTATCTCGGCCTGGATGAAGAAAAAGGCCTGCTGAAGCCGGTCAGCGACTGCTCCGGCGTCATGGCCGACCCGTACAAGGAAGACGATGACAAGGGCAACGGCGAGTTTCACCTGACAGGCGACTGGAAAATAAAATGTGGGGAAACCCTCTCTGAGAAGGGCGCCGGCCGGTCGGACTGGGCGACGATTCACGCGTTCTATCCCTGGCTGCAGGAGCCAACAACGGACACGGCCGGGCCGGATATTCTACCGTTCCGCGTGACGCAGATCGCCAGCGAGACATGGCCTGCCGACCCGGTCGCCACCCTGGCAAGCCCCAACTTCTACCTGTTGGATGTCGCCGCACGCCCGGTTCAGCCCGGCCCTGGTGCGCGCGCCTTTCTGTACAAGCAAGGCGATAAGCGCATTGTGGATCTCGGCCGGCCGCAGCTCGACCAGGTGCAGGCACGCGGCGCGCAGGTCGGTGGTACACCCTGTGCGTGATGGATCAGGACGCCAACCGGCAGGGATGTACGACGGTGCAGGAGCGGGAAACCAGGAGATTGTGCTGGTCGCCCTGGCCGCCGGCTGGCATCCCGGAGGTGACGGTCAGCCCCAGGTGACGGTCCTGGTCAACTCCAACAACGATCATCACCACTGTGTCTGCCGTTCAAGGGCAGCGCCGGGTTCATTGACATCACACCGGGTGGCAGCACGCTCTGCCTGAAGGACCCAGAGGCCCTGACCGCCGCAGAGTCCTGCCGCATCACGCTCGACCTGACGGTGAACGGTAGCCTGGCGAAGATCCCGGCACAGCCCTGGCGAGTCGCAGGCACAGGGCGCCTGGCCGCGGGGGCGCCTGGCGCCGGTGCTCTCCAGCGACGGGCAGGCCATGCTCTTCGGCCGGGACCTGGCGTTGGACGAAACACACCTCGCCGTGCTGCAGACGGCAGTCAAGATCCCTGACCTTCCTCCCTGGGCCACCCTCGTCGGCCATGCGCACCGCCTGGCCACCACGGACAACGTGGCCCTGACCAAAACGTCGCTCAGCATCGGCTACCTCGGCAGCGAAGTACCGCCCGGCGAGGAACCGTTCCTGCGCATCCACCATTGGAACGAGAAGACGGAGGCCTGGCAGCAGTTGCCGACCACCCTGGTCATGGCTTCCAACAACGCAGTGGCCGCCATCCAGGAACAGGGGCTGTATGCGCTGCTGTCGAGCACCGAGATCATGCTGCAAGGCGCCGGCTGGCACGCCTTCGGCTATCCCGTGTCGGAGCCGCCCACCCGAACGATCGCCGATGCGCTGGCCTCGCTGCCGGACGGCGCGTTCACCCTGGTCTACGGCTACACCCCAACCCTGGAGACCGATCCCTGGCAGGTCTACGCGCCCGGCGCGCCGGCCGGGTTCAACACCCTGCAGGAACTGCGCTTCGGTCAGGGCTACTTCATCCATACCACCGGCGGTCCTCTGAAAGCCCGGCGCTCGCTCCCATCGCTTCTGCCGCCGCTCGTCCGCAGCCTGGTCAGCCCACCCGCGCTGATCACCGGCACGATCGAGCCGGGCAGCAGCTTCTCCCCCACGGCCGGCCTGACCCTCACCGCCTGGATCAAGGGGCGGGCGTGCGGAGATGGCTCAACATTGGTGATGACCAACGGCATTAGCTACATTGGCTACAGCGTCATGGTGCGGGCGGCCGATGAGGACCCCTGGTCAGGGTGCGGCGTTCCCGGCGCGGTCATCACCTTTTCCCTGGAATCACCCGCGCTGGCGCTGAGCGCGCCGACGCCGGTGACCTGGAACAACAGCCAGGCGACGGCCGTTACGCTGACGGTTGCGACCGCAAAACAATCGAACCCTGAAGAGCCGTCTGCCTGCGCCAACCTCCTGCGCAACGGAGATTTCGAACAGGCGGGCGACTGGACGCTCACGACCACGGACAGCACGGCCCGCTACACCACCGCTGAGGTGCATGCGGGCAGCCGCGCCTTGCAGTTGGGGCTACTGCCCAACGGCAGTCCTGGCTCTCATCCTGCCGTCCCAACCCTTTCGACCGCGTACCAGGATGTGCGCCTGCCAGCCAACGCGCAGAAGCTCACGCTGACGCTGTGGGTCAAGCCGGGCACGCGGGATAGCAGCGGCGACTATCAGCACCTGGCAATCTTGAACCCAAGCAACAGCGGCATGATCGCTGAGCTGTGGCGCAAGCTGGAGAATCAGAACGACTGGCAGCAGCTCAGTTTCGATCTCACGGCCTACCGCGGGCGCGCCGTGCGTGTTTACCTGGAGGTGCGTAACGACAACCAGCGCCTGGGCGACCGCACCTGGATGTTTGTGGATGACATCAGCCTGAGCAATTGCCGAACGCCGTAACTTGACCCGTGTCCGGAACTCATCTATAATTCATTCATCAAACCCCCTGTCCCTTCGGGGGCAGGCTGCGAGACCGTACTCGGAGAGTACGGTCTCTGCTTATTCAGAAGGAGACAAGGTGAAAACCTGGGTATACATCGATGGTTTCAACTTGTACTACGGTGCGGTCAAAGATACCCGTTACAAGTGGCTCAACCTACACGCGATGTGTGCGTTGCTTCTTCCAAATCACCAAATCGGCAAAATCAAATACTTTACCGCTCGTGTGAGTGCTCGTCACGACGATCCCGATAAGCCAACTCGCCAACAAATCTATCTTCGAGCCTTGAGGACCCTCCCCGATATCGAAATCATCTTTGGTAGATTCCTGTCCCATGACGTCATGATGGCATTGGCGCAGCCGGCGCCAAATGGTCCACGGTTTGCAAAGGTCATCAAAACTGAGGAAAAAGGCTCCGATGTCAACATTGCTGCTCATCTCATCAATGACGGATACAAGAAACAGTACGAGACGGCTGTGATTGTAACGAACGATTCTGATCTCTTGGAGCCGATCAAGATCGCACGTCAGGAACTTGGGATACCCGTTGGCATCCTCAACCCGCACAAGAATCCGACGAGTAGAGTGCTGGCGCAACACGCCTCATTTGTGAGACAGATTCGTCAAGGCGCCTTGGCTGTTAGTCAATTCCCTGAAGTGCTGACCGACGCCCATGGAGTGTTTCACAAACCAACTGGCTGGTAGTCGTTCGTAGCCTGGACAATTTTCGTGCAGTTCAGGAAGACCGCCGGCGCCTGGGCGACTGCTCATCCTGGCTGATTCCTCCATGTCCGTTGGTCTCGACCCAGAACGCCTCGACCACCGCTCGCACTTCGGGCAGTGACAGTTGGTTGCCTTCGAGATGGTTGGTGTGATAGATCGCCTCGACAATCAGCTCGCGGCGCTGACGTTGGTCATTGATCGGGCTGCGCACCTGTTGAGCCAACTCCGCTCGCAAGCGATCAATTCTCGCCAGAATGTCCTCCAACTCCGGCGTCATGGTCACCTCCGCCCACGCTGCGGATTGAGCACGTGGACGCCCACGCGTCTCGCCGGCCAGTTCGACAATCAGCACCTCAAGCGCAGCGCGTGTAGTGAGCCAGGTTCCACCGCTCTTGCGCGCGACGAGCCGTCCCGTGCGAGCATAACGCAGCAAGTTGCTGCGATCGAGTCCATGACCCATTCCCGCAGCCAGAACAGACGCCTCGGGCAGGGTAATAACCTCTTGTAACACATTCTGAGTGAGCATGTTTTCATGACCTCCGTTATGAGAACATTTTACATCAATTGTTGTAAAACAGCAAGGCCGGCATCTGCTCCATTTCCGCTTTGTCCCTGTCCCATGCTAAACTACGGCGCAGGACAGACAACGCCTGTCCGACCGCACCTGGCCCTTGACACATTCAGAAAGGAACCAACCATGCCAACTCCGATCCGCCTGCTTGTCCAGCCTGGACAGGAACCCCAGATGGTGCATTTTCAACTCGCGTTCAGCGCCGCGGCCCTGGATGAAGCGCACGCGTGGGCGCCGGCCCGCCTGGAAACCGGCGACGGTCACGAGTTCGACCTGGGGATGGTGGCCGCGCCCGCGCCCACGACCTGGCGCGAACAGCGCATCCTCTCGACCTGGCCGATCATGCCTATGACCAGGCCGCGCCCGCACGCGCCCGGCTGACCTGGGGGGAGTTCAGCGCGGAGGCTGAGGTGACGCCGACCGCGGCCCGCGCGGCGTCTGCGGCCGCGGCCACGCCGACCGTCACGCTGACGCTGCGGCCCGATGACCAGGAGCCGCTGCGCGTGCGGGCTGAGGTCGCGGTCCAGGGGCTGGCCGCCGATCATCGTCTGCGCCTGGACGCCGGCGCCGAGCAAGTCCATTGGCTCACAGGCGTGCTGGGCACACAACAAACGGGCGCCTGGACCGTGGAATACCCGAAACCGGGTATCTACTGGGTGGCGGTGGATTGGCTGGATCATGACGGCTTCTGGCTGGGCAATCTGACCGCGCAGGCGCTGACCATTGCGGACCCGGTGCCGGCGCAGGAGATGGCGATCCTGGAACCGCTGCTGGCCGCGGCGCCGCTCACCGCGCTGCCAGAGGTGGCTCAGACCAGTGTGCCCTGGCAGCCCTATCGCTACGCCCGGTCGGCCTGGAACTGGGCGCGCACCTACGCCGCGCCCGGCAGCAGCCGCGTGGTGCGCAGCCTGGCGGCCGGCACTTACCTGGCGATTACGGCCGAAGCCTGGGTGCATGATGCGCTCTGGTACCGTTCGGCCGGGCAGGATTGGGTTCCGGCCAGCGCGGTGACCATCATGACGCCATCGAGCCTGGCCGGGGTGGAGTTGGGCAGTGCGACTACGCCGCCGCCCCCCCCACCGCCGCCGTCAGGCCGCCGCGGGGTCGTCACCGCCAGTGTGCTGAACGTGCGCGCCCGTCCTGGCGTCTTTGCCGACAACCCGGTGATTGACCGCCTGTTGGCCGGCGCGGAGGTCAACATTCTGGAACAGGCCACGGTCAGCGCCGCGGTGTGGTATCGCATCGGCGAACGGCGCTGGGTTCACAGCGGTTGGGTGCGCCTGCTGCCGGCCGCGGCCGAACCGGCCAGCGCGGTCAGCGCGGTCGCAAGCGCGGCGCAGTTGCCCGTGGGATGGGTGGTGTCCACAAGCATCTACGTGCGCAGCGGGCCGGGTACGAACTACGCGCAGGTGGGCGAAGTCACCCACAACCAGCGCGTGAACATCCTAGAGAGCGCCAGCGTCGGCGGCGCTACCTGGTATCGCATCGGCGAGCAGCAGTGGGTGTACGGGCAGTGGGTTGGCGTGGCGCGTGGGCGCACACGCCCGGCCGCGATTCGCAGCAACGAGTATTGGGTGGCGGTCAGCCTGCGCGATCAGACGGCAGTGGCCTATGAGGGCGACCGGCCGGTGTACGCCGCGTTGGTGGCGACCGGCCTGCCCGGCACGCCGACCGTGCAGGGCATTTTCCGCACCTGGCTGCGCCGACCCGGCGGCCGAATGGCGGGCGGACGCCCCGGCGCGGGCTACTACTACCTGGAAGAGGTGGTGTGGACCGCGTTTTTCTACAGCGGCTACGCGCTGCATTCGGCCTACTGGCATGACGCGTTTGGCCGGCCGCGCAGTCACGGCTGTGTCAATCTCAGCATGTATGATTCGTGGTGGCTCTACAACTGGAGCGCGGCCGGTGGTGCGCGCAGTCCGGCTGTGGTGGTGACCGCGGCTTGATGCATCGGGCCTCACCTCACCCCCTGCCCCCTCTCCTCTCCACGTAGTGGAGAGGAGAGGGGGTGGAGAACCCGGCTATTCTGTCCGCGGAGAGGAGAGGGGGTGGAGAACCCGGCTATTCTGTCCGCGGAGAGGAGAGGGGGTGGAGAGAGGAGGAGAGGAGGGGGAGAATCCCTCCCCCCACCTGCCCCTGCGATGTTCCGATCGCCTTCTTCACTGCGGCCAACGTCGGCTCGATGATCGTCGCCTGACCACTGGCCTTCATCGCGCTGCTAATGTCCTTCAGCCCATTGCCTGTAATCATCAGCACCACCGTCCCTCGTCCCTCCCCCGATCTCCTCCGCTCTCCGCTCTCCGCTCTCCGATCTCCCTCTCCCCCCACTCCCTCCGATCTCCGGTCTCCGATCTCCGATCTCCGATCTCCGATCTCCGATCTCCAATCTCCGGTCTCCGATCTCCGATCTCCGATCTCCGATCTCCGATCTCCGATCCCCGATCTCCGATCCCCGATCTCCGATCCCCGATCTCCGCTCTCCAATCTCCGATCTCCGCTCTCCGCTCCCCAATCCCCGCTCTCCAATCTCCGCCAGCAGCCCTGCCAGCGCCGCGGCTCCGGCCAGCTCCGCGAAGACGCCGGTCAGCCGAGCCAACAGCGGGATCGCGGCCCGGGATTTCGTCATCCGTCACCTGGATGGCCTTGCCGCCGGTCTCTCGAATGGCGCGCAGGCCGCGCAGGCCATCGCGTGGCAGGTCGGCCGCAATGCTGTCGGCCACGGTGGTCGCCTGCACCGGGGTGATGGTGTCCGCGCCGCTGGCCCACGCGTTGTAGATGGCAGATGAGCCGCTGGCCTGCACCGCCATCAGCCTGGGCAGCTTGTCAATCCAGCCCAGCGCCAGCAAATCCTGCAAGCCGCGGTGCAGCCCGGTGATGATGTTGCCGTCGCCCACGGAGACGAAAATGGCGTCCGGCGCCTGCCACCGCAACTGCTCGCAGATTTCGTACGCGGCCGTCTTCTTGCCCTCCACCGTGTAGGGATTATAGCCGGTATTGCGGCAGTACCAGCCGAACTCTTTGGACGCGGCCAGGCAAAGCTCGAACGCGGCGTCATAGTTGCCATCCACCAGGAGGACCGTGGCGCCGTAGGTCAGCAGCTGCGCCACCTTGGCCGGCGGCGCGGTTTTGGGCGCAAAAATCACCGTCGGTTGACCGATGCTGGCGGCCAACCCGGCCAGCGCGGCGCCGGCGTTGCCCGTACTGGCCGTCGTCACGATGGCCGCGCGCTGCTCCTGCGCCTTCAGCAGCACCAGCGCGCTGGCGCGATCCTTGAACGACGCGGTAGGGTTGCGACCATCGTCCTTGACGACCAGGTTGGGCAGGCCAAGCTGCGCGCCCAGGGCCGCCGCGTGATAGAGCGGCGTGCCGCCGACGTGCAGCGGCGGCACGGGAGCGTCACCCGCGACCGGCAGCAGCGCCCGGTAGCGCCACATGGACGTGTCCCGACTGGCCGCCAGGGTTCGCGGCGATGCGGCGGCCGCAATGCCGGCGTAGTCATAAACGGCATCCACGATGCCCGCGTCGCCGTGCTGCGGGCAGACGTACTCGATCTCATGCGGTGCATAGGTCGCGCCGCACAGCGTGCAGCGCCAGCCGAGTAATTGGTTCACAGGTCGTTACTTTCCCCACTGCCCTTCACCTGGGTTCGTCCCGCCAGCCGCTTACGGCTTGGTCAGAATGATGTCGGCCATGAACTGGGCGTGCAAATAGGCGGTGATGACGCCGCCCTCGTTGGGAATCGGATCTACGCTCTCATTACCGTTGATGTCCTGACCATCCAGAATACGTTTGGTCAGCGTCGCGGCCTCACGCACCGCGGCATTCACCGCGCCCAGGTCGGTTGTCTGGGCAATTTGCAGCGACAGATCACGCAGACTGATCACCCACTCGCTCACGTTCTGGATGGCAATTTGCACATGCTGCGCGTGCTGCCTGATAGCGTCCGTGGAGTCAGGCGTACTGCCGGCGAGGCTGGCATGTTCCAGGGTTCCCTGAATGTAGCCCACGTGCGTGCTATTGGGCAGAAGGCCAAAGCCATCGCCGAGATTGGACACGACCCCGTCGCCGTTCAGATCGCCTGCGTGCTCGCCGGCGTTGCCTTCGATCAGACCGATGATGCCCTCCGCGACCTGCTTGACCTGCTGCAGGTCCTGTGCCTGCAGTGCAGCCATTTTTTGGGCAGCGCCGGCCTCCTGCAGAAGTTCCGCCTGGACTCGCAGGCCCACGGCGTAACCGATGCTGTCCGGCGTGTCTTCCGCGCCACGAGGACGTGGCCGATATGCATCAGGGCCTGCGCGGGCAACTGGCCCTGCAACAGGACAGTCGCCCCCGGCATCGGGTTGTTGTCCGGCGCCGGTTCAATGGTGACCGCGACCGCGTCGAAATCGGCCAGCAGGATGCCGCTGTTGGGGTCGGCGAAACTGAGCGTGCCCTGGCCGTCTGTGATCGGAATGATGCCCATGCTCTGGCGTCGTTCATCGCCGCGCAACAGCCAGACTTCGTACTGCGTCCCGGGGGCTGGTGCGGGGACGCCGTTCAACGTCGCGGTGGCCTGATCGGAAAGCGCCGCGCCATCGCTGAAGCGCACGAGGGACAGGTCAACCGTTGGCATCCCCATCTCGCTGACTTGACCGGCGCGCAACAGCAAGAAGACACTCACGACCGCGATCAGCGCCAGGGCCGCCAACGCGGGCAGCAACCAGCCGCGCGCGGCACGGCCGGCCGCAGGGCTGGCGGGGAGCGGAGCGGGCGTCTGGCTCGGCGGGGTTGACCTGCTCGCCGTGGGCGCAGCCGTGGCCGCGTGTGCCGTCGGCTCGCCTGACACCATCGTGGCCGCCGGATCGCGCACGAACAGAGCGTTCACCAGCGTGATCTCTGAACTGGTCACGGCCGCCTGAAACGCGGCCGCCAGTTCGCTCACGCGGTTGAAGCGGGCCGCAGGGTCTTTAGCCAGCGCCTTCTGAATCACCGCTTCGGCGGCCGGCGGCAACTGTGGGTTGAACTGGCGGGGCGGCGGCGGCGGCTGCGAGATATGCTGCATCATGACGGCCGTGGGGGAATCGGCCTGGAAAGGCACACGGCCGCTGACCATCTCGTACAGCACAATGCCGAGCGCGTACAGGTCACTGCGCGCATCCACCGGCTGACCCATCGCCTGCTCCGGCGCCATGTACGCGGGCGAACCCATCACGCTGCCGGTGGCGCTCAAATGCGCCACCTCGCTGAGCATCTTGGCGATGCCGAAATCGGTCAAGACCGGCTCGCCCTCGGCCGTGAACATGATGTTGGACGACTTGATGTCGCGATGGATGGCATCGCGCTCGTGTGCATAGTCCAGGGCCGAGCCTAACTTCGTCAGCAGGCGCGCCGTTTCATCCAGCGGCATGATGGCGCCCCGGCTGCGCCACTGCAGCAGGAGATCGTGCAAAGTGCCGCCATTGAGATACTCCATGACCATGAACGGCTGCTCGTTTTCGATGCCGAAGTCGTAGAGTTGAACGATGTGAGGATGGCGTAGCGAAGCGACGAGTTGCGCTTCACGGCGAAAGCGCTGATCGAAGCCATCTTGACTGGCCAGGTGCGCGTAGATGACTTTGATCGCCACCGGGCGATTGAGGCAACGGATCGTTGGCTTCGTAAACCTCGGCCATTCCCCGCAGCCCAGGCGGCGGGTGACAACGTAACGGCAAAAGATTGGTTTGGCGGCATGAGCGGCGTCCTTTCATACTTCATTAATAGACTACGAGGATGCCATTGTAACATCAGAACCATCTCCGGTCAAAGACCACCAAAGCTGACGATAGCACCGCCTGCGACGCGTTGGCCCAAGCGCAGTCGCCAGGATGGATTGGCCGGGGAAGATGCTGTCGCCCACCAGCCACAGGCGCCGCCCCAACCGCGGTCCCCAGGCCCGAAACAGGTTCGTCTGCGGGAAGCCGCCCACCCAGCCTCGGCTGCGCTTTTGACCGGACCCGAACGATGGAGTCACAGTGACAACAGACCTGTTCTTGCAGTCCAATAATTGACGTAAGTCAAGAACTTCGTACAATTCAGTGAGTCAGGAAGCTCACCGTTCGCGAGAGGTCATGCCATGAAGTGGTCATTTCGGATCGCCCAGGTCTTTGGGATTGACATCAAGATTCATATCACCTTTTTCCTGATTCTGATTCTGGAAACGGTTCAGTGGGGCGGGCCGGCAGGCCTGAGCGGCTCGACTTTCGGCGTTCTGTTGATGTTACTGCTCTTCACCTGTGTCACCTGCACGGGTTGGGGCACAGCGTGGTGGC